>NZ_OZ156465.1:3600000-3900000 GCF_964212655.1 Candidatus Thiodiazotropha sp. LNASS1
GGGTCACCGCCATCGCTTTGATGGCGCTGATGGATTGTCCCAGTTCGTCATGCAATTCCCGCGACAGGTGGCGACGCTCCGACTCCTGTACCGACAGCAGCCGCTTGTTCAGCTGTCGGTTTTCTCTCTGCTGTTCATCAAGCACCTGCGCCATGTGGTTGAACTGCTGAGACAGGCGATTGAGTTCTGGCAGGTTGAAATGGGGCAGACGGGCGGCATAGTCCCCCGACTGAATGATTCCAAGGCCGGTGCTGATCTCGTTTACCGGCTGCAGCGAGCGGCGGATGATGATGGCCATCAGAATGATGCAGAGAATGGTGAAGGAGACGATGAGCAGAACGATCGAACGCGCTTCCCGCCATGCATCTTGGATCTCATCGGTGGGATCGGCCAGGATAACGATCTCGCTGGTACCGATCAGAGGGCTGGCGATACGCTTGCGATACTCCGCCGGCGGCGGTTTAACCAGATCGATGAACCATCTGGGCACACTCAGTTGGCGTGCCTGTTGGCGTTCGCTGAATGGATAGATGATCGTGCCGTCACCACGAACCACTGCGATGTTGAGGTGGCGGATATCGTTCAGCCGCTGAAGATGGCTGATCAGGATCTGCTGCTCCGCCGGTTGGTTCTCGGCAGTGCCGCTGATCAGGGCTGCGCTCATCAGTTGCATGGTCAGGCGGGCACTCGACTTGATCTCGTCTGAAATATTGTCGCGCGTGGCGTCAATCGCATAGTAGGCGCCACTGGCGAGCATACTCATGACGATTACGATCACCAGCAATATCAGGCGATGTGTCAGGGTCATGGGAACCCCCGGTCGGTAGTTGTCGGGAAAATATCCCTTGGCACCACTAAGACAACTGGATTATTTATAAGGATATACAAGCCGTCCATTCTATCGGAGTCAAACACGATGCCTGATGTTCGTCAAACTCTACTACCCGCCGTATTAATATTCATTGCCTTCCGATTCAGCGTCGCCATTGCCGATGAAGCCGGTAGAGCGACCGCCCTGGACGATATCTCGGTCACCGCCACGCGGGTCGAAAAATCACTGGAGACCGTGCCCGCCGCTGTCGGCATCGTGCAGCAGGAGGAGATCCAGTTTGCCGAGCCGCAGCTGGGTCTGGACGAATCCCTTGCCAAGGTACCGGGTATCTTCATGCAGAACCGCTATAATTTCGCCCAGGATCTGCGTGTCTCCATCCGCGGCTTTGGCGCCCGCTCCGCCTTCGGTATCCGCGGCATCAAGGTATTGGTGGACGGTATCCCCGAAACCCTGCCGGACGGCCAGGCCAATGTGGATAGTATCGATATCGGCTCAATCGGTAACATGCAGGTGATCCGCGGGCCCGTCTCCGCCCTCTATGGCAACGCTTCGGGAGGTGCGTTGCTGATCGAGTCCGAGCAGCCGCCCGATACCCCCTTCATCTCCTTTCGCCCAACCTTTGGCGAAGATGGATTTCAGAAGCACCAACTCAAGTTTGGCGGCAAGCATGAACGCTTCGACTATCTGCTCAACATCTCCGATCTGAGTTATGACGGCTATCGGGAACACAGCGCCACAGAGCTCAGCGCCCTCAACAGTAAATTCGGCTTCGATTTCGCCGGCGGCGGCCGCCTCACCACCGTACTCAACTACACCGACTCGCCCCAGGCCGACGATCCCGGCGGCCTGACAGAGGCCCTGGTCGACGAGGATCCGACCCAGGCATGGACCCGCAACCTCAGCCTCGATTCCGGCGAGAAGCTGGAGCAGACAAGGCTCGGTTTTGTCTACGACAGGCCGCTGGGTGAGCGTGGTGAGCTGCGCGTGCGCAACTACTATGTCTCCCGTGACCTTGCCAACCGTCTGCCTATCGGGGCGACCGGTCATGGCATTCTGTTGGATCGTTTTGCGTTTGGCGGTGGAGCACAGTATACCCATACCGCTCCCTTCTCGGGACACGCCAACCGGCTTACGTTGGGAGTCGATCTTGATCGTCAGGAGGATGAGCGCAAGCGATTTCTGCTGGCGGGCGACAGCCTGGGCACGAAGATTCAGGACCAGGACGAACAGGTCGACAGTATCGGCGTCTACATACAGAACGAATACAGCATCAGCGAACAGATGGAGCTCACATTGGGTGGGCGTTACGACCGTCTTGACTTCGATGTGGATGACAACTTTCTCAGTAATGGCGACGACTCCGGCGATCGCAGCTTCCGTAAGTTCAGCCCGACCCTGGGACTGCGCTACACACCCAGGCCCGGACTCAATCTATATGCCAATATTTCCCGCTCCTTCGAATCGCCCACGGCTGTCGAGCTGCGTGACCCCGACGGTGCCGGCTTCAACCAGGAGCTCGATCCACAGGTTGCCACCAGTTATGAAATCGGCGTCAAGGGCGTGCTGGGGGGCGAGGTCCGTTATGACCTGGCTCTGTTCACTATGGATGTCACAGACGAGTTGGTTCCTTTTGAGATTGATGATACCGAATTCTATGAGAACGCGGGTGAATCGAGACGCAACGGATTGGAGGCTCAGTTGGTGTTTGAACCGATTAAATATCTGATCGCTACCCTGGCCTATACCTATTCTGACTTTGAGTTTGATGAGTTCATCGATGACAACGGCAACGATTTCAGCGGCAATGTCATTCCCGGTGTTCCCGAAAATCTACTCAGCGCCGATTTCACCTATACCCATCCCAACGGTATATACAGCCAGTTTACCGCCCTCTATGTGGATGAGATCTACGCCAATAACGCGAATACGGTCACCAATGATTCCTATACCGTGGCCGACCTGCGTCTCGGCTATAGCAAATTTATCGGTCCCTGGGAAATTTCACCCTTCGTCGGTGTGAATAATATGTTCGATAAGCAATACAACGGGAATGTGCGCATCAACGCTTTTGGCGGACGCTATTTCGAACCGGCGCCTGACCGGGATGTCTATGCCGGCTTGACCCTGCGTTACGACTTTGAAGGATAAGTCACCTAGGGTGCGGCTTGCCGCACCGAATTGATGAGACATTGCGGATAATTAGGGCCTGTTAACAGGCATAAGCAGACGACAACCATCTAAGGAGAACAACCATGGCACTGAGCGACCCCTGCTGTACCTTGGTCCCGTACTTCAAGATCCACGAAGGAAAACTTGATGAGTTTCGTGACCTTGGTGAGCAGTTTGTGGAGAAAACCGGGACAGAGCCCAGATGTATGCACTACGGTTTCAGTTTCAATGGCATGCAGGCGCACTGCCGCGAAGGCTATATCGATGCGGAGGGGATACTTGCACATCTCGATAACGTGAGCGCACTGCTGGATCAGGCCTTGAAGATCGCTGATATCACCCGGTTGGAGATTCATGCGCCTGCCTCCGAGATCGAAAAACTGCGCGAACCCCTGAGTGCATTGAATCCGGATTTCTTTACGATGGAAATCGGTTTTCGACGTTAATGCCTCTGGGCCTGATAACAGGCCCTGACTTATGCCGCATGAATTGGAAGTGATATCTACGCTTTCGGTATGACTCCATATCTAATTGCGAGTCGAACAAGTTCGACAGGGGAGTTAATGCCGAGCTTTTGTTTGATGCTCGTTTGATAATTGGCGACGGTCTTGTGTCCAATATCCAGGTGGCTGGCTATCTCCTCAACAGTGTTGCCTTTTGCCAACAGACGGAACACTTCAAATTCCCTTGTTGTCAGTCTTCGCGTGGGATCATGATCGCCGGTCTCACTATGCAGGGCTACTTTCTGAGCCATATCCGTGCTCAAAAAACTTTTCCCAATACTCGCTTGCCGCACGGCATTTATCAGATCGTTTGTAGACCCTGATTTTGCGACATATCCCATGGCGCCGGCTGCCATTGACTGGATTGCGTAGGTGATGTTTTCATGCATGCTGTACATGATAATCTTCGCATCGGGCCAACGTCCTATAATTCGTCTCAAAGCCTCGAGACCTCCCATGCCGGGCATCGACACATCCATAACCAATACATCAGGCATGGATTCACTGTATAATCGGTAGGCTTGCTCACCATTCTCAGCTTTACCTATCACGACCATGTCGCTGTTTTGTTCCAGTAGTCTGGTCAGCCCGGACCTGACAACGACGTGATCGTCCGCCAGCAGGACGTTGATGGTCTGACTCACATGACTTCTCCTTGCTTAGGGATGCTTACCCGGATGATCACGCCCTCTCCAGGTCTGCTATTGATATCGATCAGACCATTCACACTGCTGACCCGTTGCTGCATCCCTGACAGGCCGAAACCGGGTCTCTGCTCCGACATGTCAAAACCCTCTCCGTTATCTGCCACCTCAAGTTCATAGGTTGTCGTGCATTCCTCCAATTCAATCCTGATTTCAGTGGCCTTTGAGTGACGACTGATATTTGTCAGGCATTCCTGCAGAATACGGTACAGGGTCAACTGCATGGTTTCGTCAAGTGCGGAAAACTGTCCCTGTATATGATATGTGAGATCTGTCTGTGAATGCCGTTCTTGCCAGGAATTGATGAGCTCTTGCAGCGCTTCAATGAAGCTTAACTCATCAAGACCACCGGGTCTCAGGCGCTTTAACATGCTTCTCAGAATCACGATCATTTGGCACGCAACCTCATCGATTGCCTGGGCGCTTTTTATACTGGATGATAGATCCTTGGATTGCTGTATCACTGATGCGTCAACATGTATCGCTGTCAAATGCTGACCTATCTCATCGTGTAGCTCTTGCGCAAGACTTTTTCGCTCTGCCTCTTGCAGGGATATGATCTGCTGGGTCAGGCGATGGTTATCCCGGATGCTGCTTTGCAATGTCGATGCCATCGTATTGAACTTGTGGCTGATACCCGCCATTTCAGGAAGCTTGAAGATTGGGAGACGCGTTCCAAGCTGCCCTGACTCAATGTCGGACAAAGCCTTTGTGATATGTGAAATCGGTCTCAGTGCATGTGATACAACAATATAAACCATTATGTTTACAGCCAGGAATACCAGAGAAATCATCGTCAGCAACATTTTGGTTTCTTCCCACGCCTCCGCAATTTCGCTGTTCGGCTCCGGACTGATGACAAGCTCCCCCTGTTTGGCCGTATTGACATAGACGGGCAGTCGTTTCTTGGTTATGTCCCGCAACGCTGTCTGCATCAGTTGTTTGAACCAATCAGGAGTGGAGTCGCTGTTTTCCGGGGATGTTATGTCGTTACTTTCAACCAGATTATTCTGAAGGTCGTAAAAAGCGATCTGAAGATGACGAACATTTACCAACCGATCCAACTTGAATGGGGCAGGCTGTTGCTGTCTGAGCTCCTCGGTCTGATAAACATGCCGTAGCTCTGCCGCCAGCATATGCGCGGCAAACACCATCGCTGACGCCAATTCGGCACGGACGTTTTCCCGTGCGTTATTGATCGCCTGTATGGCGCTGATAACAAGGATGATCAACAGTACCAGTGTCACGATAAGATTGAGTCTGAATCGAAGGTTCACACATTCTCACCTAAATAAATAACAGGTCGGCTTATTCTAATATTGTGTATGCCAAAGTTTAGATAGGAAAAACTTCATATCTGGACCAAGTATAAGCCTATTGACAACATCACAATGCTGGATGATGCAGAGATGGCTGAATGTAGGCGGATCCCGGGCTGGGCAGGTTATGCATGGTTATATTCAAAACGATTGATCTTGATCCGGCATATCTCCATACAGCTTCAAGATGATTGCGCTATACGACGCGATTGCGAATCTTACCGGCTAGAAAGGCCTGGATATTGACAGTCACGTCATCGACCAGCCGCTGCCTTGCTTCACGGCTGGCCCAGGCGATATGGGGTGTGACAATCAGATTGGGGACCTCAGGGTCGAGCAACGGATTGCCGTCTACCGGCGGTTCCGCGACAAGCACGTCTATTCCGGCCCCGCCAAGCTTGCCGTTAACCAATGCTTCCGCCAGTGCTGATTCATCCACGATGCCACCGCGGGCGGTATTGATCAACAGGGCATGAGGCTGCATCAAGGCCAGTTCGCGGGTGCCGATCAGGTTGCGGGTGTTCGGTGTCAAGGGGACATGCAGTGAAAGCACGTCCACCTGGGGCAACAGCTCATCCAAAGGTACGCGTTCGGGGCTTGGTCCGCTGCCAGGCCGCTGGGCCACCAACACGTTCATACCGAATGCCTTGGCCAACCGGCCCACCCCACGGCCAAGTTCGCCGTAGCCCAGGATGCCCATGCATTTACCCGATAACTCCCAGATGGGGTAGTCAAGGAAACAGAAATGGTTTGCTCGCTGCCAGTCGCCTCTTGTGACCGCTTTCTGATAATTCTGTTGTTGAGTAGCGAGAGAGAGAATCAGTGAAAATACGTGTTGTACCACCGAGGGGGTGGCGTAGCCGGTAACGTTTGTTACAGCGATGCCGAGTTCGGCGGCCGCTTCAAGGTCCACATTGTTGCTTCCGGTCGCAGCGATACAGATCAGCTTGAGATTTCGGCAGGCGATTAACTGGGAATGATCGAGCACCACCTTGTTGCTGATCACCAGTTCGGCATCGATGATCCGTTCCATTGTCTGTCGGGATGCAGTAGCCCGATGCCAGCCCCAATGGCGGGCCATGGCTTTGAGTGGCGACCAGACGATGTCACTAGGGTCGACGGAGCCCACATCAAGAAATACACCCTTATCAAACAAATCCGCCTCCAATATGGGTTCTATCGGGTATTCCTGAACGTGTAACGCTCAATGCGGTTTTTGCGCGATTCCGCTGATTTTCCGGCTGTCGGGGAATATCCGTCCCTTGATGGAAATGGCGCGCCCGACAGGATTTGAACCTGTGACCCCCGCCTTCGGAGGGCGGTACTCTATCCAGCTGAGCTACGGGCGCTGAATAGGAAGCGTAGTGTAACGACAGGCGCTGGCGGCGTCCAACCCATAATCGACCGCCCCGAATCAGAAGGATGACAGCCCGGGATAGAGTCGGTTCGAACTTTTTGCCGCCTGTGGGTATAATTGTCGGGTTTTGCGAACAGCCCAGGCCACTGGCCTCAAGAGTAACAACGGAGGAAGAGCCCGTGAAGATTAAAGCCGTATCCCTGTCTGTCCTCATCGCCCTGGCGGGACTAACCAGTCAACTGATGGCCGAGGAGCGGGCGGATGTGCTCGAAAGAATTGCCCCTATCGGTAAGGTGAGCGTGGCGGGCGAGGCCAAACCCGCCGCCGCGCCGGCAACCCAGACCGCTGCCGCTGAAGCGCCTGCTGCAGAGGCCCCGGCAACCGAGGATGCCCCCGCTGCTGAAGCCGCAACAGCCGCAGAAGCCGCGCCTGCCGCGGGTGGCGATGCGCTGGCCCTGGCCACCCAGTCCGGCTGCATGGCCTGTCACCAGGTCGCAACCAAAGTGGTCGGTCCCGCCTACACAGAGGTCGCCGCCAAGTACAAAGGTGACGCTGGCGCCCTGGATATGCTGGTGGCCAAGGTGAAAAGCGGTGGTGTGGGAGCCTGGGGCCAGGTACCGATGCCGCCCAATGCCCATGTCTCCGATGACAATATCCGCACTATCGTCAGCTGGGTGCTCACCCACTAAGGCAGTTTACAGTCCGCAAATGAACGCAAATGTTCTCAATGTGCCTATCGTGCGGTGTATCTCACGCTTGCCGGGGCATATTGTCATGATTAATTGATGGGCAAGCCGCACCCTACGCGGCTGCGTGGCAATAAAATATCATTTGCGTTAATTCGCGTTCATTTGCGGACGCTTATCAAAAACGGCCTCATACAGCCTGTTATGAAAGCAGGGATTTCAGGTTGGCCAGATGGGCCGATCCCCGTTGCTGCTTCTCCTCCTGGCTGAGCTGGCTGTTGCGGCCCTCCCAGCTGAGGTCCTCTTCGGGTAGTTCCTGCAGGAAGCGGCTCGGCTCGCAGGGGATCATCTCGCCGAAGCGCTTGCGTTTGGCGGCATAAGTGAGGGTCAGGCTGCGTCGTGCGCGGGTGATGCCCACATAGGCCAGGCGGCGCTCCTCCTCGATGTTCTCTTCCTCGATACTGCTGCGATGGGGCAGTAGCTCCTCTTCCATACCGACCAGGAAGACGTGGGGAAACTCAAGTCCCTTGGCGGCATGCAGGGTCATCAGGTGGACCTGGTCCTGCTGCTCCTCCTCATTCTGCCGCTCCAACAGGTCCATCAGGGTCAGGTGATTGACCATCTCCTCCAGGCTCTTCTCCTGCAGCTCACCGTTGTAGAGGGCTTTGATCCACTCCAACAGATCGTTGACGTTTTCCATGCGCCTGTCCGCCACGCTGTCGCTGCTGGCGTTGGCCCTGATCCAATCTTCGTAATCGATCTCCCGCACCAGACCGCGGACCGCCTCCACCGGGCTGTTCTCAGCCTCACTTGCGCGTGCCTCTATCAGCCGGTTAAATTGTTGTAAGCGATCATAAGCGCGCTGATTCAACACCCTCTGCAGTCCCAACTCGCGGCAGGCCGGTAGCAGGCCTGTTTCCCGTTGACGGGCATAGGCGCTGAGTTTTTCAAGGGTATTGGGACCTATCTCCCGGCGCGGCGTGTTGATGATCCGCAGAAAGGCGCTGTCGTCGTCGGGATTTGCCAGCAGTCTGAGGTAGGCCATGACATCTTTCACCTCGGTGCGTGCGAAGAACGAGGTGCCGCCGCTGAGAAAATAGGGGATATTATGACTGCGCAGCGCCTGTTCGAACTGCCTCGCCTGGTGATTGCCGCGATAGAGGATTGCGAAATCACTGTTGGCGGCCTTTGCCGTGAACTTCAGATGGATGATCTCCGAGACTACCTTCTCCGCCTCCTGCGCCTCGTTGCGGCATTCGAGCACACGTAATTCCGGGCCTGGGCCGAGATCGCTCCAGAGCCGCTTGTCGAACACATGGGGATTGTTGCTGATCAGGTGGTTTGCCGAACGCAGGATCCGTCCGCTGGAGCGGTAGTTCTGCTCAAGTTTTATCAATTTCAATTGCCTGAAATCGGACTGCAGCTTTGCCAGGTTTTCCGGGCGGGCACCACGCCAGGCATAGATAGACTGGTCATCGTCACCGACAACGGTGAACGCGGCACGCACACCGACCAGTAGCTTGACCAGTTCATACTGGGCCTGGTTGGTGTCCTGATACTCGTCAACCAACAGATAGCGGATCCGGTTCTGCCAGGTTTCGAGGGCATCCGGATGTTGCCGAAAAAGGCTCACGGGCAGCAGGATCAGGTCATCGAAATCGACGGCATTGAAGGCCTTCAGGTTTCGCTGATAGGCGGCATAGAGATGCGCCTTCCTGGCCTGCAAATCGTCCTCTGCGCCACTCAGTGCCTGTTCAGGGGTTATCAGGTCGTTTTTCCAGCCCGAGATGGCCCACTGGATTGCATTGAGCTCAGACTCATCTCCCAGGTTTCCTTTACGCAACAGCTCTTTGAGCAGGGTGTCGCTGTCCTGTTGGTCGAAGATGGAGAAGCCGGCCTTGTAATCCATTCGCTTCAACTCCCGGCGTATGATATTGAGGCCCAGGGTGTGAAAGGTGGAGATGGCCGGGCCCGCGCCGTTTTCGAGGCCTATCATGCCAGCCACGCGCTGCTTCATCTCCCTTGCCGCCTTGTTGGTGAAGGTGACCGCCGTGATAGATCTTGGATCGATTGCACAACGTTTTATCAGATGGGCGATCTTGGCGGTGATCACCCGCGTCTTGCCGCTGCCCGCTCCGGCGAGCACCAACAGTGGGCCATCGATATAGTTGACCGCTGCTTGTTGACGCGGATTGAGATCAGACATGGGTTGCAGTCTTGTAGGTAGTCCAGGTTAGAGGGATTGAAATCGAAAGGCGGAAGGTTACGCAGTGACGGGGTCCATTTCAACAGGATGTCTTGCTTGCTATGATGCGTATTTCATGTCGCTGTATAAAACGAGAACGAGTGAACATCTGATGGCGATGACAAGAGACCGGCGCCGTACCCCCAGGGGAGGCAATGAACGTCAGCTGACCCGAGAGTCCTGGCGGGTATTCCAGATAATGGCGGAGTTCGTCGAAGGCTTTGAGCAGCTGGCTCAGATAAGTCCTTCAGTCAGTTTTTTCGGCTCCGCACGCACCCCGCGTGATCATCACCATTATGCCCTGGCGGAAGAGATTGCACGACTGTTGTCCGACAGTGGATTCTCCGTGGTCAGCGGTGGCGGCCCCGGGATCATGGAAGCGGCGAATAAGGGGGCCTTCGAGGGGAAATCCACCAGCATCGGCCTGAATATCCAACTCCCCATGGAGCAGGCCGGGAACCCCTATCAGGATATTGCTCTCAACTTCCGCCACTTTTTTGCCCGCAAGGTGATGTTTGTGAAACATGCATCGGCCTATGTGGTACTCCCGGGCGGTTTCGGCACACTGGATGAGATGGCGGAGATACTGACGCTGGTTCAGACCGGCAAGACCCGTAAGATTCCGATCATCCTGGTTGACGGGGCGTTCTGGCAGGGATTGCTCGATTGGTTCCGCGATACTCTGTGTACGGCAGGCACCATCAGCCCCGAGGATCTCGATCTGGTGCAGGTCTGCAATCAACCTAAAGAGGTGGTGGACGCAATTTTCGCCCATTACGAGACACGCCGTTTTGAACCCTCTCCCGCGGAGCAGGAGATTCTGCTCGAACTCTAACCTCGGTGGCTGATAGACTCTGCATAGAGGATATCCGGTGTTACCGGGAATAGCCGGCTAGAAGTTGATGCACCTCCCAGGAGGGAGAAGATGTCTAATCATAGTTATGCGATCATTCCGGCGTTGCTCAGTCTGGTGCTGAGTTCCGCCGGATTAACAGCAGCGGAGGATCAGGGCGCACCTGAACCTCCACAGGTGCCCCTGCCCGAACTGGTCGTCGACGGTGAGGTGATCGAACCCGAAGTGACGATTATCAAGCGGGAGGAGGGGACTATCTATGAATACCGGATCAATGGCCAGCTCTATATGGTAAAGGTCCAGCCTGACGCCGGCCCACCCTACTATATGGTCGATCGGGATGGAGATGGTGAATTCGATTCCCGTTCCACCGACCCCACCAATATTTCTGTACCGCAATGGATATTGATGCGTTGGTAACGGTTCGAAACACTTCATGAAAGGCGTTATATCGCTACTCGAACGGATTGCCTCGCTCTTCGAACTCATCAATGAATGGTTGGGACGTGCCGTATCCTGGCTGAGCCTGTTCATGGTGCTGGTCACCTTTGCCGTAGTCGTGTTGCGTTACGTCTTCGACCTGGGCTGGATCTGGCTGCAGGAGTCGGTCACTTTCATGCATGGGGCGCTGTTTCTGGTGGGTGCCGCCTATACCCTGAAACATGAAGGGCATGTCCGGGTCGATATCTTCTTCCAGCGTTTCTCACCGCAGAGACAGGCATGGATCGATATGCTCGGCAGCCTCTTGCTTTTAATGCCGGTGTGTCTGTTTATCTTCCTGATCAGTTGGGATTATGTGGTTCAGTCCTGGTCGCTGCGAGAGGGTTCCAGGGAGGCCGGTGGCCTGGATGGGGTGTATCTGTTCAAGAGCCTGATTCTGATGATGGCGGGTTTGTTGCTGATTCAAGGAATCAGTACGGTCATCCGCAGCCTGTCACGCCTGATGGGCAGGGTTGACGAGGTGGAGGCGGGAAGCGATGGCTGAGTATCTGCCGTTGATACTGTTTCTGGTGGTCTGTCTGGTGTTGCTGCTGGGCTATCCGGTTGCCTTTTCCCTCGGCGGCACCGCATTGGCATTCGCCTGGTTCGGCAGCCTGAACGGCTATTTCGACGATGCCTTCCTGCAGGCCCTGCCCAATCGCTTGTACGGCATCATGACCAACGAAACATTAATCGCGGTGCCGCTGTTCGTTTTCATGGGGGTCATGCTCGAGCGTTCCCGGGTGGCGGAAAATCTGCTCGATACCATGGCCGCCCTGTTCGGTCCACTGCGGGGTGGGCTCGGTATATCGGTAACCCTGGTCGGTATGTTGCTGGCGGCAAGTACCGGCATTGTAGGTGCTACGGTGGTCACGATGGGTTTGCTGTCGCTGCCGACCATGCTGAGACGCAACTACCATCCGGCGATTTCAAGTGGTGTTATCTGTGCCGCCGGTACCCTCGGCCAGATCATTCCGCCTTCCATTATTCTGGTCTTGCTGGGCGATGTGCTCTCCGCCGCCTACCAGCAGGCGCAACTGAACATGGGGATCTTTTCCCCGGATACGGTCTCCGTTGGCGATCTGTTCGTTGGTGCGATGATCCCGGGCCTGCTGTTGGTGATGCTCTACCTTATCTACCTGGTCATCGTCGCCTTCGTCAAACCGGATTCGGTGCCTGCCATTCCCCGTGCCGAGCGGGAACAGGAACAGCAACTCCTGATGCGGGTGTTCAAGGTGCTGATGCCGCCCCTGCTACTGATCGTCGCTGTGCTCGGTTCCATACTCGGCGGCCTGGCTACACCCACCGAGGCGGCCTCCGTCGGTGCCATAGGTGCCATATTACTGGCGATCGGCCAGCGCCAGTTTACTTTGAAGACTCTGAAGGATGTGATGAGCGGCACCACCAAGGTCACCAGCATGGTGTTCATGATTTTCATTGGCGCCTCCCTCTTTTCTCTGGTTTTTCGTGGATTCGGCGGTGACGAACTGGTGACTGAACTGCTGACCGATCTGCCGGGCGGTGTGATCGGCGCCATGGTGGTCGTGATGCTGGTGATGTTCCTGCTCGGTTTCATCCTCGACTTCATCGAAATCACCTTCGTCGTGGTACCGATCGTCGGTCCGATCCTCCTCTCCATGGGGCTCGATCCGGTCTGGTTGGGTGTGATGATCGCCTTGAATCTGCAAACCTCCTTTCTGACACCGCCATTCGGTTTCGCACTCTTCTATCTTCGTGGTGTCGCCCCGAGAGAGGTGACCACAGGCGCCATCTACCGTGGCGTGGCGCCGTTCATAGTGATTCAGCTGGTTATGCTGGGGCTGTTGGCCTACTGGCCGCAACTGGCAACCTGGCTGCCGGCCATTGTTTACGGTTAGGGCTGATTGGGATGGGTGTTAACGGGCCCTGAAAAGATTGGGATCAGGGGTGTTGATATGTATCGGCGATCCCCGGCAGACCGGGGATTCAACCAATATGTTGATACCGCTTGATCGACGCTTTGAATCAATCCAATGGTATACGGATCTTCTGGCCGGGGTAGATCAGGTTGGGATCTTTGATGACCTCGCGATTTGCTTCGAAGATTTTCGGGTAATCGGACGCCTTGCCGAGAAAGCGTCTGGCGATTGCTGAAAGCGTATCGCCGCTCTCAATCGTATAGTACTCTACCTTGGCCTGTTGTTGTGGTGCGGTGACAGCATCGGCGGTGACTTCACTGACACCCTGAACATTGCCGGCGATCAGGACCGTCTTTTCCAGGGCTTCGGCACTTTCCGCGTTGCCTGACAATACCACCTTGCCATCATCAAAACTGACATCCAGGTCCTTGATGCCCGGATTGTCCGATTCGATCTGCTGCTTTATCTTTTCAGCAGGATCGTCATCCTTGCCAAACAGTTTTTTTCCCAAATTTGCGGCGAAATCAAACAGCCCCATTGTCTACTCTCCTATCGTATGTTAACTAAATTCATTTCGGTGTAATCCTCCCTGGAAATCCGGCCGGATAGCGGGTCAGTCTTTCAATACGAAAGTGACCTTCAATGTAACGCGGTACTCGGTGACCTTGCCGTTACTGACGGATACCTGTTGATCCTTGACCCAGGCCCCCTTGATGTTTTTCAGCGTCTTGTTGGCGCGTTTGATGCCTTTGGTGACGGCATCATCAAAACCCTTATTGGATGAAGCGATGATTTCAGTAACTTTTGCGACTGACATGTGATATCTCCTTTATGGGATTTATTATGCGATCTGTGATTCGTCAACCTGTCGGTACGGTGGAAAATGATCTGATGCAAGCTGGACAGATCGATGTGCCGACAATTCAAGCTTAGGCAACCTTAAGATTCTATATCACGTCCTCTTTGTTGGGTTGTAGCGATCGCAGAATTCTTTTTTTCGCGCGCTGCGAAACCCTGGTCCGCGGGTTCTCGCAGAGGCTGCAGATCAGCCTGTAGCATAGGATAGTGGGGCGCTTCCCAACAGGAGAAGCCAGGAAAAGACACAAAAATTTTCAAACAATCGGCAGCGTATATGTGCCGCAGTGGTTAGCCGCTCAACGCGTGCAGCAGTTTTTTGAGAGCCTGTCCCCGGTGGCTCAGGCTGTTTTTCACTTCCGGTGCGAGTTCTGCAGAACTGCAGTCATGGGTGGGGACATAAAAGATCGGATCATAACCAAACCCGTTTTCTCCCCGCGGTTGGAGCAGTATGCGCCCTTCCCATGTGCCCTGGCAGATGATCGGTGTCGGATCCTCGGCGTGTCGCATATAGACCAGCAGGCATTGGAATCTGGCACTGCGCTGCTCCTCGGGTATATCTTTGAGATGATCCAGCAGTTTCTGCAGATTTGCCTCGTCTGTCGAGCCGGGGCCGGCGAAACGGGCGGAATAGATTCCGGGTGCGCCATTCAGGGCATCCACTTCGATACCTGAGTCATCGGCTATGGCGGGTAACCCGCTCAGGCTTGCTGCATGACGTGCCTTTTTGATGGCGTTCTCAACAAAGCTGAGTCCATCTTCGATCGCATCCGGAATATTAAACTCCTTTTGTGCGACTACCGTGATCTGCTCACTCGCAAGCAGTTGGTTGATTTCGCGAACCTTGCCTGCATTGTTGCTGGCCAGAACAATTTTCTCGCCTGTATGTTGTCCACTCATTCCTGTCTACCTGTTCCCATTGTTGGAGAAATATCCTTAAAATCCGGCTATCCCTTTTTATGCATTGATTTCCATAAGCTTGTGTTCTGACCCTGTTCAGTCGTTGAGAACCTGTTTCTGAATCTGGATTATCTGCGCTATGCCTTGCTGGGCCAGGTCCAGCATGGCATTCAACTCATCACGGCTGTAAGCCACACCCTCAGCTGTGCCTTGGACCTCGATGAATCCACCCTGGTCATTCATCACAACATTCATATCAGTCTCGGCATTCGAGTCCTCGGCATAGTCAAGGTCGAGCACCGGTTCGCCATTGTAGACACCCACTGAGACGGAGGCGACCATGTCCAGCATGGGATCATCATCCAGCAGCCCGAGACTGCGTGTGTGATTGATGGCGTCGACCAGCGCGACACAAGCACCGGTAATGGATGCGGTTCGGGTCCCGCCATCGGCCTGGATTACATCGCAATCAAGGGTAATGGTTCTTTCGCCCAAACGCTTGAGGTCCACTGCGGCACGCAGCGAGCGGCCGATCAGACGCTGTATCTCGAGGGTGCGTCCCCCCTGCTTTCCACGGGCCGCTTCTCGTCCCATGCGATCGGTGGTTGACCTGGGCAGCATGCCATATTCAGCGGTAATCCAGCCTTGGCCAGTACCCTTGAGAAACCGCGGTATCTGTTCTTCGACGCTGGCGGTGCAGATTACCTGGGTGTCGCCGAAGCTGACCAAGACCGATCCCTCGGCATGTTTTGTATATTGACGCGCAATGGTGATCGGTCGCAGTTCGTCAGCTTGGCGTGCGGATGGTCTCATCAGAGAATCGACTCCATTGTTACTATCGGGTTCCGGCCTGACTCGATCAAACCGCTGTGAATATCGGGGGCGACATTATCGGTGAAAGCGGCAGTGTTGTCAGCCTTTCAGAAAAATTGTCACAATTCGGCGAGTGCCACTACCAGCGTAGAGTGCGGCTTGCCGCGCCATAACCCTGCATCAGCGTGGCACTGGTATGTCTAGAGGATCAGTGGTGCGGCAAGCCGCACCCTACATTTTTTTTACGCTAGATCATTTTAGTGATGGTGATGTTCAGCCACGGCCACCGATGATTGATCCCAGGATGCCACGAACGATCTGTCGTCCCAGTTTCGATCCAATGGCGCGCGCCACCGACTTGGCGAAGGCCTCGCCGACACTCTGCCGCCGGGAACCACCGCTGCTTCTGCCGGCCTTTTTCCGAGCCTTCTCTTCGGCTTCTCTCTTCGTCTGCTCCTGCCGTCGCTTGATCAACTCCTCTTCTCGTTTCTTCAGCATTTCATAGGCTGATTCCCTGTCGATCTCCGCACTATAGGTGGTGTTGAAGGGTGAACGCTTGATGATCTTTTCTCGCTCAGTCTCACCGATCGGTCCGAATTGAGAGCGGGGAGGGGACATCAGTGTCCGTTCCACTACACTGGGTACGCCTTTTTTGTCCAGGGTGGAGATCAGGGCTTCGCCCACCCCCAGATTGCTGATCACTTCCACGGTGTCGAAGGCCGGGTTTTCACGGAAGGTTTCAGCGGCAGCCTTGACGGCCTTTTTGTCCCGCGGGGTAAAGGCCCGCAAGGCGTGCTGGATGCGATTGCCCAATTGACCTATCACCTCATCCGGCACGTCGTTGGGGTATTGGGTTATAAAGAATACCCCCACACCTTTGGATCGTATCAGCCTGACAACCTGGGTGATTTTTTCCAGCAGTGCCTTGGGTGCACTGCTGAACAGCAGATGCGCCTCATCGAAAAAGAAGACCAACTCCGGCAGATCGGCGTCACCCCTTTCCGGCAGCTCCTCCATCAGTTCGGAGAGAAGCCACAACAGGAAGGTGGCATAGATGCGCGGTGAGTGGTACAGGGTGGTGGCATCGAGAATGCTGACCACACCCCTACCCGAAAAGTCAGTCTGCATAAGGTGCTCAATCTGAATCGCGGGTTCGCCGAAAAAGACCTCGCCGCCGGCCTCTTCCAGGACCAGTAACCTGCGCAGAATGGCGGTGACACTCTGCTTGGAGACACGGCCGTATTCCCGTTCCAGTGTCTTGCTGTTGTCCGCAACCCAATTCAGCATCGATCTCAGGTCTTTCAGGTCAAGCAGCAACAACCCCTCGTCGTCAGCCAGACTGAAAGCGATCTGCAACACACCCTCCTGGGTCTCATTCAACTCCAGCAGGTTCGCCAGCAGGGTCGGCCCCATCTCGGAAACCGTGGTACGCACTGAGTGTCCCTGTTTCCCGTAGACGTCCCAGAAGAGTACCGGGCAGGGCTCGAATTGATGGCCCTCGATTTTGATATATTCCAATCTCTCCGTGATTTTGGGGTGTGTTTTGCCGCTACCCGCGAGGCCCGATAGATCACCCTTGACGTCGGCGGTAAATACCGGCACACCCAGGCGTGAAAAGGACTCCGCCAGTACCTGCAGGGTGACTGTCTTGCCGGTGCCGGTGGCTCCCGTGATAAGACCGTGTCGATTCGCCATGCCTGCATTGAGCAGGATCTGCTGAGTGCCATTGCCGCCAAGCAGGATCTTGTTGTCTGTCATCATCATTTTTCCCGGGTCGCGAGTTGACAAATATTTAACATTCTCGACTGTTATGCATCACTTTTTCGGTTAGACTCAGCCAACGATAGGTCATAAGTCCATATCCCGGTCACACTATTTAACATGCCTGTCGGGATTTGGCGAATCGACGAGTCTGTAATGTTCACGGATAATGTTTTCGTCAGGGATTGTACCGAACTGACCCTGGGTTGAGGCCTTAGCAGTCTGGGGTTGGCTCTGGAGCGAACGGGTCCTACTCACGATTGGGGAGTTGACAGATGCGTTGGAGAGGTCAGCGAAAAAGCGACAATATCGAGGATCGCAGAGGTATGCGTGCGCCATCCCCGATGGGCGGGTTTGGTGGCGGTGGCGGTCTGCTCAATCTGCTGCCCGCGGTGTTCAAACTGCTTGGATTCAAGGGTGGTATGGTCGCGGTTCTGGCAATTGGCGCTTATGCCTTGATGAGCGGCAATCTTGGATCCATCCTGGGAGGGGGTGGGGGACAGGAGAATCTCTCCACCCATGAGGCCGGTCCGGTCAAACAAAGCGCGGAAGAGAAGAATCTGGTCGATTTCGTCTCGGTGGTATTGGCCGATACCGAGGATACCTGGCATAAGCTTTTCAGTCAGTTGGGCAGCAAGTATGAGGAACCGAATCTGGTTCTGTTTCGAGGTGCCACCAAGACAGCCTGCGGCTTCGGTCAGGCGGCAATGGGGCCGTTCTACTGCCCCGGCGACCACAAGGTCTACATCGATCTCTCTTTCTACAGTGATTTGAAAAATCGCTTCAAAGCGCCCGGTGACTTCGCCCAGGCCTATGTGATCGCCCACGAAGTCGGGCATCATGTGCAGACCCTGCTGGGGATTTCGCAAAAGGTACAAAAGGCGAAACGATCACTGAGCGAGGTGGAGGGGAATAAGCTCTCTGTCCGCCAGGAGCTGCAGGCAGACTGTTTTGCGGGTATCTGGGCCTATAATGCTGACCGTTCACGCCAATTACTGGAATCGGGGGATATCGAGGAGGGATTGAATGCGGCGAGCGCTATCGGTGACGATCGCTTGCAGAAACAGTCGCAGGGCTATGTCAGCCCGGACTCTTTCACCCATGGTAGTTCTGCGCAGCGGGTCAAATGGTTCAAGATCGGTTTTCAGGGTGGCGATTTAAAACAGTGTGATACCTTTTCCGCGAAATCACTGTAGTTAAATCTGATGCGGTATCCCATGTGCAATCATTGGTGGGTGTTGTCAGCCAAACAAGGTTATGCATGAAGGAACCCGTGACGAGAATAAGTTGATAGGAGAGGATTAGTTATGGGTATAATTTCCTGGATAGTGCTTGGACTGATCGCAGGTGCGTTGGCTAAGTGGTTGATGCCCGGTAAGGATGGTGGCGGTCTGATAATAACCACATTGTTGGGGATAGCTGGCGCTATGGTGGGCGGTTATGTCGGTTCATTCATCGGACTGGGCAGTACCGCCGGACTGAGTATCCCCAGTATTCTTACTGCCACCGCGGGTGCGTTTCTTATACTCTTCGCTTACCGGCTGGTCAAACAGCCCGATAAGGGGAATGACACTGGCGGTGCTCCCGACTAGGGTCTGTTAACACGCATCCAATTGGCCCTATTCAATATCGATATCGTCGACAAACTTGCGCAGGTCTTTGATGGCTTTCGTCACATCGACCTGCTCTGCAGGGGTGCTGAGCAGATCCCTTTTCTTGCGTGAAATGGACATGCTGAAATCGGCGGGTGCCAGCTTGGCTTCCTTCTCCCGCCATTTCAATGCGACCACTGTGACGTTGTCGCTCTCGGGGTGGCTCGTGGCTGCGGCGTTGTTGGCCAGTTGGGCAATTTTTTTCACCAAAGACGCCTGATCCTTGTACAGGGTATCGACCATCGGGCGCTCTGCCAGCGGTCCCCAAAAGCCATCGCTGCAGAGCAATACCACGTCACCTTCCTTGAGTTCATGCGGTCCGCTGAGTTCCGCGACCGGACGGTTGTTGGTGCCGCCAAGGCAACGGGTTACATAGTTGCGGAATTTATGCGTGTGTACCTGTGCCGAAGAGATGAGCCCCTGTTGACGCAGATGTTCCACATAGGAGTGATCGTCGGTACGGAGATGGATCACCCCATCGCGCATAATATAGAGACGGCTGTCACCGATATGCGCCCAATAGGCGTTATCCTCCTGAACCAGGCACAGCACCCCCGTGGTGCGGGGTTCTATCGGCGGCTCCTGCTTGCTGCCGAATTCGAGGATTTCCCGATGACTCATCTCCATCAGTCCGGAGAGGAAAAAGCGTGGATTGGCAATGGGTTTGCGGCTGGTGAGGAATGCCTTGCGTGCATTGTCCATTAATATCTGCGCAGCCATCTCTCCCTTAGGGTGGCCACCCATGCCATCCGCCAGGGCCAGCAGGATGGAATCAGGCGCCTCCATGATCAGGTAACGGTCCTGATTCATGGTACGGTCTCCCAACAAGGTATATTGCGCCGTTTCGTATTTCACGAAATCGCCCTCTCCTCACCGATCAGGTTCGAAATGGCGCTTTCGCTATCGAGCTTGTCGACCTGCAGTGCCTGCAGCAGTTCGCCGGCATTCTGGGGCCGCTTCTCATACTCGATCTCCATTGCCCAGTCGATCGCCTCCAACATGCTTGCCGGATAGCGGCGACGGTAGATCCTGGCTGCGGGTTTCAATTTTTCCTTGGCATGGCGTTCGATGGCGGATGGCGGTGCTTTGCCGTCGAGGCAGGCGCGCATACTGGCGCCGATGGCATACACGTCGCTCCAGGGTCCGACATTGCCCGACTGGTAATATTGCTCGACCGGAGAGAAACCTGTCGTGACCACACGTCCTGTCCGACTCCCCTCATTCTGCACTTCATGCACTGCGCCAAAATCGAGTAGCAGCGGATTGCCGCCGGTACGAAGGTGGATATTGCTCGGCTTGATGTCCAGATGAAGCAGGTGGCGCGAGTGAATCAGGTTGAGGGCATCGAGTATCGGTGGGAATACGGTCATCAGGAAGCGCGTGCTGAGACTGCCGCTACGCTTTTTGATGTAGCTGGCAAGGTTCTTGCCGCGCTCATGATCCATCACCAGATAGCCGGTGTTGTTGGCAAGAAAGAAACCTCTTACCTGCACGATATTGGGATGACGCAGCGAGGCCAGGACCTTGGCTTCCTGATAGAAGAGTCGCAGGCTGCGATTGAAATTATCGGCCTGTTTGTCATCCAGGGGGATCACCTTGCCATTGCCCCCTCTCTTCGCAAGCTTTTTGGGCAAAAACTCCTTGATGATGACCTCATCCTGAGTATCTTCATCCTCGGCCAGATAGATCAGGCTGAAGCCACCGCTCGCGACCACCTTCATGATCACGTAGCAGTCGATTTCAGTACCTTCCGTCAGACTGTCTCGGAGCTTATCCATGCAGTCCCCGTTGAAAATGTTTAGCTGTCAAAGATAGGATGAGCATCACACTGATTATAAGGACATATTTCAGAAATACTTCGGTATATTGAGAATTTTGATCCAGAGACCGGTAAAAAAGTGATTTTCTTCAAAAAAACGGTTGATATGACGACACTGAGGATGTATTGCCACGCTGACTCGGCCACCCATACCCAAGCATAGCGGCTTGGATCACGGATTCTGTAATCGTGGCAATGTCAGCTGCCCCATTGTCAGGTATCATGCCATAGGCCATGAAATAACGTGAGCCATCGGGATGGTGATTGCATTCCCTCCCCAGACTAATCAGGAGACCTCAGGCAGGACTATATGATCAGCAGTATGACAGCCTTCGCACGGGAGGAGTATCGGGGTGACCTGGGTATCCTGAGCTGGGAAATCCGCTCAGTGAATCATCGCTATCTCGAGATGTTTTTACGCTTGCCCGAGGAGTTGAGGGTGCTTGAACCGATGATACGGGAGCACATCAATGCCAGGCTCGGGCGGGGCAAGCTTGATATCAGCCTGAAATTCAAACCGGGCGGGGTGGCGGAAGCGGGATTGAGTGTCAACCAGCGCATGGTCCATCAGCTCGTGAATGCGGAACGGCAAATAGCCGATATAACCGGTCTGAATGAGAGTCTTCGCAGTGGAGACCTGCTGCGCTGGCCTGGTGTGCTTGAAGAGAACGAACAGGATTTGACCCCGGTTAAACAGCAGGCAATGGCGTTGTTGGAGACCACCATCGACAGCCTGATCGATAATCGCCTGCGGGAAGGGGAACGCCTTGGTGAGATTATCCGGCAGCGCTGCCGTAGCCTGAAGTTGCAGGTTGAGCAAGTGCGCGACCTGATGCCGGAGGTGCTGGATGGTTTTCGAAACCGGATCAGTGAACGCCTTTCAGAGGTATTGGATGAGATGGATGAGACCCGCTTGGAGCAGGAGATGGTAATCCTGGCGCAACGCCTCGACGTGGATGAGGAAATGGATCGCCTTGAAACCCACCTCGATGAAGTGGAGCGGGTGTTGGCGGCGGATGAACCCATCGGGCGAAGACTCGACTTTCTGATGCAGGAACTCAACCGTGAGGCCAATACGCTGACATCCAAGTCAACCAGCGTCGACGTGACCCGCGCCGCGGTGGAGATGAAGGTGTTGATCGAACAGATGCGTGAGCAGATCCAGAATATTGAATAAACCCGACATTGAGATACCAATAAAGATCGGATGAAAACCATATGGGAACAGTATCGATGACGGCTCAGGGTACTCTGTATATCCTTTCCGCACCCTCTGGAGCGGGTAAGACTAGCCTGCTGAAGGCCTTATACCAAAAGGACAACAAAATAAGAATTTCCGTTTCTCATACTACGCGCCCGATGCGTCCAGGTGAGGAGGACGGAGTAGATTACTTTTTTATTGATCAGGAGAGCTTTCTGGTCAAGGTGAAACGGGGCGATTTCCTCGAGCATGCGGAGGTCTTTGGCAACTACTATGGCACGGATGAGGCCTCTGTCCGTAGTCAGCTTGAGGCCGGCGAGGATATCGTCCTGGAGATTGACTGGCAGGGGGCAGAGCAGGTGCGCCGGCGATTTCCCGATGCGGTCTCGATATTCATTCTTCCACCCAGCCCGGGGGTGCTCTACGAGCGATTGAGCAACCGTGGCCAGGATAGTCATGAGGTGATCCAAGGACGCATGCGCGAGGCAATTAGCGAGATGTCCCACTACGCCGAGTTTGACTACCTAATCTTCAACGACAATTTTGAACTTGCGCTGAGTGAGCTGTGGTCGATTGTGATCGCACATAGATTAAAACTTTCCCGTCAGGCAGCGGTACACGCAGAAACTATATCTCTATTGCTGCTGTAGTGTGGCTGTAACAGACACGCTGTCATGAAACTGTGAAGTACCCTGGACTGCGTGGCTGTTGCTGAGGTAAAGAAGGGTTGTTAAACCAAAAGTTTCTTGCACCTTAGTTATTTTTTATCTGAATAGGGGCGCTCATAATTTTGTCTTATGTATGGTAGGACCCTATCTCAAATTCAAGTTATCTACCCACATCTCAGGTAGTAGTCCACCTACCTAACTGTTTTTGATTCTCCACACAATACTTAAATTCGAGAGAGTTAAACTGTCTTGGCTCTGCAAATTGTGGGCTAAGGATATGCGAACTGATTATGGAGGATTAGCTATGATTGCACAAAAACATCTGGGTGCAGCATTTGCGGCACTCATTCTATATGCTGGCTTGTCGTTTGCTACAAGCATTACAGAGAGCGACTCCACTCAACCGCGAGGATCTGTACCCGGCGTCAATGCCAACGGCCAAGTGTTGGATCCGATTATAGATGGTTTCAGAAACCCAGCCCGTTTTCCAAGCGTCTTTCACGACGATTGGGCAGGCAGCATCATGGCGCATGCCACCAGAGACCCCTCATTCTTTGCTGCGCTCAACGTGGCCAACCGGGACTACATCAATCTGCTGGAACATGTTAGCCAGGGGGGCGATACTCCTCCATTGACCGACCTGGGCCTATCCACCGCCCTGGATCTCTTGGACAAGACTGAAGAGGAACAGGCCGTTGTGGGTGATTTCTGCCTTCGCTGCCACTCGCCTGTGGGTTGGTTGGAGGGTTTTTCCGAGCCGCCGAATGTCGCGGAGCCCCATCTGCGTGGCGACTTCTGGGGCGCGAGCCTGCAGGAGTTTTCACCGACCAGCGCCCAGGCCCCGGACCCGTTGCACAACAAGGATTCGGAAGGACATATGGATGGCATCACCTGCGATTTCTGTCATCGCGTGATCGACAACCAGAAAGATGCCGGCGGCATCAAGGCGGCAGGTAACGGTGGCATGTTCGTGACACCGTATGAGTTTTTTACTGTTAATCCGGAGTGGGAGGGTGGCATGCAGCCGGGTGGTCCGCGGGTCTTGGATCCCTTCCAGAGAGAGAGTGAACTCTGCGGTACCTGCCATGAGGTGACCAATCCCTTTCTGATGACCCTGACCGATCCCGACGGTGATGGTACACCGGTCAATGTTCCCCATCCCATCGAACGCACCTATACCGAGTGGTACAACAGTGCTTTTCCTGATAAGGCAGAGGGTCGTTGCCAGGATTGCCATCGTCCGATGCGTTTCCCCGGTGCCCAGACCTGGATGCTCACTCATCTCGAACGGCTATGGGGTCCCATCGATCAGACCTGGACCAATCTCGGATATAACGTCACTTCCTCGCGGCAGGCCGCGCTGGATGCCCGGGTGTTGGATAACCTCGATTTCGTCGATGGTGCCACTGCCAGGATCAGTGTGGTCAACCAACCTGAGAGTCTTCGCCCTGGAGATACGGGCAGCGTCAAGTTCAGAATCACCAACCTGACCGGGCATAAGCTACCCACCGGTTACGGTGAAGGGCGTCAGATGTGGCTGCATGTCAGGATCTGGACCAAGAGTGGCACTATCCTCGAAGATGGTGCGGTCGATCCGGTTAGCGGCGAGGTGCTGGTAGCCGATCACGATGATATCTTTGAGATGCACGCTCTGGCCGAAGGCTATGGAGATCTGCTTGACGAGGACAGCGACGGCCTGGTTACCGAGCACGAAAAGGAGTTCCACTTCGTCCTCCTGAACAAGGTTGTGAAAGACAACCGGATACCACCGGAGGGATACGACAAGGCGGCCTACATGGCGCAGGGCGCCTTCATTATACCGGCGGACGAGTACGCTGACGGTCAGAACTGGGCCGACAGGGAATACACCTTCACCGTGCCGGCCAATTCCAGGGGCAATATCAAGCTGGAGGCGAAGCTGATGTACAAGACCTTCAGTAATCACTATGTGGATTTTCTGGCTGAAAAGGATAGCGAACCGACTGTCAGTAATGGCGGTCACGCCCGGGATCTCCCTACCGCCGGTTCTATGACCTCCAATCCACAGCACTGGGGAGAGGCTTTGAAGGAGATCTATGAAGTCTCGGGTAATGGACCCGCTGTGCAGTTCGCGAGAAAAAAGACCGAGATTGAACTCATCCGCGAATAAATATCTCCCCAAGAGTAATTACTCTCTACGCCTTGGTTGACCAGGGCGTTTTTTTGTAATTTTAAAAAATATTTGAAGAGGAACAGTATTGGCGAGGGTATCCGATTGCTTTCCCATTGACCTGTGTTGGATGCCTGATTCCTATTGACTTCATGGTTTCGGTAGTGCTTTTCCCATGTTGACGTTGAGCTGAAGGTAGGCGAACAGCTAAAATGGGTGCTTGTCTCCCTGACACACGAACATAATGACCAGAAAACTCTATATTAAAACCTTTGGCTGCCAGATGAACGAATACGACTCTTCGCGTATGGCGGACGGGCTGCGTGTGGCCGAAGGGCTGGAATTGACAGAGGAGCCTGAGGCGGCTGACGTGTTGCTGCTCAACACCTGCTCGATTCGCGAAAAGGCGCAGGAGAAGGTCTTCTCCCAGCTCGGCCGTTGGCGCCCCTGGAAGGAGAAAAATCCGCAACTGATCATCGGAGTCGGCGGCTGTGTGGCGAGCCAGGAGGGGGAGGCGATCCGTGAGCGGGCGCCCTATGTGGATCTGGTATTCGGGCCCCAGACCCTGCACCGGCTGCCGCAGATGATCCGTCAGGCCCGTGCCCAACAGGCCCCGGTTGTGGACGTCTCCTTCCCCGAGATCGAGAAGTTCGACCGGCTTCCTGACCCCTGCGCCGAAGGGCCCACCGCCTATGTTTCGGTGATGGAGGGGTGTTCAAAATATTGCACCTATTGCGTGGTCCCCTTTACCCGCGGCGAAGAGATCAGCCGACCCTTCGACGACGTCATCGCCGAGGTGGCGGGACTGGCGGCCCAGGGAGTGCGCGAGATCAATCTGCTGGGGCAGAACGTCAATGCCTACCGGGGCGAAATGACCGACGGCGAGGAGGCCGACCTGGCTTTGTTGATCGAATACGTGGCGGCGGTGAAAGGGATTGAACGGATTCGTTTCACCACCTCTCACCCGGTGGAGTTTTCGGACTCGCTGATCGAAGTCTACGGCCAGGTGCCGGAGCTGGTCAGCTTTCTCCACCTGCCGGTGCAGTCGGGTTCCGATCGTGTGCTGGCGATGATGAAACGGGGCCACATGGCCATTGAATACAAGGCCAAGATACGCCGTTTGCGGGAGGTTCGGCCCGATATCACCATCTCATCCGATTTTATCGTCGGCTTCCCCGGCGAGACTGAGGAGGACTTCGAGGCAACCCTGCAACTGATCGAAGAGGTTGGCTTTGACCACTCCTACAGCTTCATCTTCAGTCGCCGCCCCGGTACCCCGGCAGCCGACCTGCAGGACGATGTACCGTTGGCGGTCAAACAGCAGCGGCTGGAGCGTTTGCAGCAGTTGGTCAATAGCCAGGCTCAAGGTATCAGTCGCCGGATGGTCGGTACTGTACAGCGCATACTGGTGGAACGGCCGGCGAAGAAGAACCCGGCTCAACTGGCAGGACGCACCGAGAACAACCGGGTGGTGAATTTCGATGGCCCCATTGAATTGATCGGTCAATTTGTCGAGGTGCGGATTACCGAAGCGCTACCGAATTCCTTAAGGGGCGAGTGGTTGCAACCCGCGAACGATAGAGCGGCAAACGCCTAGGACTCACGCTTGGCTGAACATCCCGAATCCCTGGATCTGCTCCTCGAACCCGCCGACAACGAAAGGCTGGCCAATCTGTGCGGTCAGCTTGATGAGCATCTGCGCCATATAGAGGGCCGCCTTGGCATCGAGATCAACAATCGTGGAAATCGCTTCCGCCTGATCGGGGAGCGCCCCTCGATTCAGGCGGGCGAACGGGTGATATTGGATCTCTACCGCGCCACGACGAGCGAAATACTCGATTCGCAACGGGTCCACCTCTATCTGCAGGAGGCGGGTGTGGATGAGCTGTTGGAGCAGAAGTCGACGAACGATCTGCCTGAGACTGTGATCAAGACAAGGCGCGGATTGGTTCGGCCGCGCGGGGCGAATCAGAAAGAGTACCTGCACAAGGTATTGACCCATGATATCAATTTCGGCGTCGGACCGGCGGGTACCGGCAAGACCTATCTCGCCGTCGCCAGTGCGGTGGACGCGCTGGAACGTGATCAGGTTAGACGCATCCTGTTGGTCAGGCCCGCCGTGGAGGCGGGAGAGCGGCTCGGCTTCCTGCCCGGTGATCTGGCGCAGAAGATAGATCCCTATCTGAGACCCCTCTACGACGCCCTCTACGAGATGCTCGGTTTCGAAAAAGTGGCGAAGCTGGTGGAACGCAATGTCATAGAGATCGCCCCCCTGGCCTATATGCGAGGCCGTACCTTGAATGAGTCGTTCGTTATTCTGGACGAGGCGCAGAACACCACGCCGGAACAGATGAAGATGTTTCTTACCCGTATCGGTTTTGGTTCAACCGCGGTGATCACGGGTGATGTGACACAGATCGATCTGCCCCGTGGTCAACAGTCCGGGTTGCGCCAGGTCACGGAAGTGCTGGCCCATGTGGAGGGGATCAGTTTTACCTTCTTCAATGCCAGGGACGTTGTGAGGCATCCGGTGGTTCAACGGGTTGTACGCGCTTACGATGAGTTTGACCGCAAGGGTTGATTCGATGGACAAGCTGATGGTGGAGATACAACAGGTCGCGGTGGCATCCGGTGACCTGCCCACGGAGGATGAGTTCAGGCGGTGGGTGGAGGCGGCGTTGCCACAGGATCACGATCCCATGGAAATGGTGATTCGCCTGGTGGATGAAGAGGAGAGCCGCCGACTCAACCGTGATTTCAGGGGTCAGGATAAATCCACCAATGTACTCTCTTTTCCGTTTGAGGCCCCCGTCGAAGTACCCCTGCCGCTGCTGGGAGATCTGGTGATCTGTGTTCAGGTCGTGGCGCGGGAAGCGGTTGAACAGGGAAAGGATCCACACGCTCACTGGGCCCACATGGTGGTTCACGGGGTACTGCATCTGCTGGGGTATGACCACCAGAACGCTGCTGAAGCTGAGCGGATGGAGCAACTGGAGCGTGACATCCTGCACAGCTTGCACTTCACTGATCCCTACAAAGATGAGGTGCGATGAACCGTGAATCTTGACTTTGCCACGCCTGTTCCCAAACCGGCATAACATACGGATCTGATCTTGCCGATAAGCTTAAAGCAAACCCTACCGGTTTTCCTGCGTTATCCGAATCTTCTGGCCCTGGCGGCAGGTGGTATCACGACGCTGGCATACGCGCCGTTCAATGTCTGGATTATGGCGCTGGCCGGGCCCGCCGTGCTTTTCGTGTTGTGGCTGGAGCGACCTCATCTCTGTGTCAAGACAGGCTTTGTGTATGGACTGGGTCTGATGGGCAGTGGTGTATCATGGCTGCATGTCAGTATCGCCCAGTTTGGGGATCTCGGCTGGCTTTTCCCCCTTGTTGTGACCCTTGTATTCATTGTCCTGATGGCGCTCTATTATGCCTGCCTGGGTTGGTTGGCGGGGCGCTTCCGGACTACCCGGAGTCAATCGCTGATACTGCTCTATCCCGCTCTGTGGGTGTTGCTGGAGTGGCTGCGGGGTTGGTTTCTGACCGGCTTTCCCTGGTTGCAGATAGGCTATTCGCAAATCGATTCCCCACTGGCGGGATATGGACCGCTGCTGGGTGTGTTGGGGATCAGCTGGATGGTGCTTGTTACAACGGGCCTGTTGCTCTCCCTGACAACCCCCACGCGCTATCGGCTCGGTTATCTGAGCGCGGCGGTGTTGATCTGGGTGGCGGGCTGGATGGGGACAAGGATCGACTGGAGTCAGCCGATAGGAGCGCCGATCAGGGTTGCCCTGATTCAGGGGAATATACCGCAAGCGGAAAAATGGCTGCCTGAACAGTTGCTGCCCAGCTTGGTGTTGTACGCCAACAAGACCAAGGAGAACTTTGATCGTGATCTTATCGTCTGGCCCGAGACGGCGGTCTCGGCGTTTCAGTTCCAGGTGGATGACGCCTTTATCCGCCCCCTTGAAAACACGGTTAAAAAACACCAGACGCACCTGGTATTCGGAGTCGTGCAGATGGATCAGGAGCGGAAGCATTATTTCAATGCCATGGTGGCCCTGGGTAATGAGGAGCGCGATCACTACTATAAAAGCCATCTGGTGCCCTTCACCGAGTATCTGCCGTTGAAGGGCATACTCTGGCCGCTGATCGATCTGTTCACCATTCCGATGTCGGATTTCAGCACAAGGGAGGAAGCCAAGCCGATAATGCGGGTCGGTGATTATCTCGCGGGACTTTCGATCTGTTATGAAGACGCCTTCGGCAGCGAGATGATCGAGGCCCTGCCGGAAGCGGCATTTCTGATCAATGCCAGCAATGATGCCTGGTTCGGCAAGTCACTGGCGCCCTATCAGCATCTGCAGATCGCGAGGATGCGGGCGTTGGAGACCGGACGCTATCTGCTGCGTTCCACCAATACAGGAATCTCAGCCATTATCGGACCAGGCGGTGACATCCTGGCGGCGTCACCGCTGTTGGAGGTCGATGTATTAAAGGGGGAGATTCTGCCCCTGGAGGGTGTCACACCCTATGCAAAATACGGTAATCTTTCCGTACTTGCTCTGATGCTGCTCGCGATTATCGCAGGATTTCCCTGCCGATATTCAATACTCGGGGATCGCTGCGGCAGGTCTCGGGAGTGAAAGCGCGTCCAACTCATCAAGCCGCTGTTGATATTCCAGCTCCTCATAACGTAACAATTCATGCAGTTGATGGATCACCATCTCTTCCGCGCTCCAGTCAGAAGAGGCTACTGGATGTGTCGACGTGGATGTATCGCAGCCGATCAGGCAAAACAGTAGAATAAGATGTACTCCGACAGTATGGTGGATTATCGTTGGAAGGTTGTTTCGATTGTGCATGGTTGTGTTTAAGGATGGTTTCAGGGCTAAGTATAGGCCCTGACACAGCCCGTTTTTTTAGATAATTTACATTAAAAATATGATGAAGAAATGTATCTTGATAACCGGCGCATCCTCCGGATTTGGTGAGGCTTGTGCACGTCGATTCGCCGCCGCCGGTAGTGACCTGGTGTTATGTGCCAGGCGCCTGCAGCGGTTGGAGACATTGGTATCGTCACTCCCATCGTCATGTCGTGTCCATGTACAGCAGTTGGATGTGACTGATCGAAAAGGCGTAGAGGCATTCGTCGATCAACTCCCGGATGATTTCAGGGAAATCGATGTTTTGGTGAACAATGCCGGACTCGCTCTGGGTCTGGAACCGGCCCATGAATCCAATCTCGATGATTGGGAGACCATGGTCGACACCAATATCAAAGGCTTGATGGGTATGACCCGCCAGATTCTGCCGGGAATGGTGGCGAGGAGACGTGGTCATATTGTGAATATCGGTTCGGTGGCGGGCAGCTGGCCCTATCCGGGCGGCAATGCCTACGGTGCCAGCAAGGCCTTCGTTCAGCAGTTCTCACGGGGTTTGCGTGCCGATCTGCTGGGTACCCCCGTGCGTGTCAGCAACATCGAACCCGGTTTGGCGGAAACTGAATTCTCCCTGGTGCGTATGAAGGGTGATGCGCAGAAGGCCGGGGATGTCTATACCGAAACCCATCCTCTTTGTGCCGAGGACATCGCCGAGATCGTCTATTGGGTGACTTCGCTTCCGCCTCACGTGAACGTAAATGCCTTGGAGGTGATGCCGGTGTGTCAGGCATGGAATCCGCTGGCGGTCGACCGCACACTCGGTAACGAGGTTTGAATATAAAAACACACAAACTGTGCGCAATGGGAATAGGATGGTAGCCATGCTCATTGTCATGCCATTCGCGATAGTTTGCATTGATTGGCGTCCATTTGCGACCTGTTCCTCGTCAGGTTGTCACCCCCTTGATGAGGGAGAGAGCCTCGAGAAAAAGAGTGGTGAGTCTGACCGCCAATTGATCAGTGAAGCGAGGTTGCAAGCTTGATGGCCCTGTTGAAAAGTGCGGTCGATCTCTGCCTGTTACGCAGTGCACCCCAGGATTTACCTGCCTCGATCCATCTACTCTGGTTATTGATACTATTGAACCTGCTGGTCGGTACGGCGATGGTTTTGGATGGGCGGTTGGGACTGTTTCGCGCCGTTTTGGAGAACCTGTTCGGTCTGGCGCTGATGCTGGGTGTACTCACCGCGGCCCTGAGCATGAGAAGCCGGTTGCCGCGTTTCATTCAGACAGCCAGCGCGACGCTGCTCAGCGGTCTGCTGTTGAGCCTTCTCGCGCTACCCTTGGTAGCATGGAGGCATCGCAGTGAATCGAGCGAGTCGGAACTTTTGTTGCTGGTACTGTTCGTCTGGAGCATCGTGGTACTTGGCCACATTCTTCGTCATGCATTCGAGATCAGCCTGAACCTGGGTATTGGCTTTGCACTGCTCTATACCCTCATGGCCTGGAGTATCATGAGTCATCTGTTTCCGGTTGCTGTCTGATGCACATACATATCCTCGGAATCTGCGGTACTTTCATGGGTGGAATCGCACTGCTGGCGCGAGCCCTGGGTCATCGGGTCAGCGGTTCGGATGCCAATGTCTATCCTCCCATGAGTACACAACTTGAAGGGGCGGGGATAGATCTGATGGAGGGATTCGAGGCGGATCACCTGCAACCTGCGCCCGACATGGTCGTGGTGGGGAATGCCATGTCCCGCGGCAATCCAGCGGTGGAGGCGATGCTGAATCGGGGATTGCCCTATACCTCCGGACCACAGTGGCTGGCGGAGCATGTTTTACAGGGGCGTTGGGTGTTGGCGGTGGCGGGAACCCACGGCAAGACCAGTACCGCCAGTCTGCTTGCCTGGATCCTCGAGCAGGCTGGCCTGCAACCGGGATTTCTGATCGGCGGTGTTCCGGAGAACTTCGGTCTATCCGCACGCTTGGGTGACTCTCCGTTCTTCGTGGTCGAGGCGGACGAGTACGATACCGCTTTTTTCGACAAGCGGTCCAAATTCGTCCACTATCGGCCACGCACATTGATCATGAATAACCTTGAATTCGATCATGCCGATATATTCGATGATCTGGCGATGATACAGCGCCAGTTTCACCATCTGGTCAGGACCGTTCCCGCCGAAGGATTGATCATCAGTCCGTTGAACGATGGTAATATCAGTGACGTATTGGATATGGGGGTGTGGACGCCCCTGGAGTTTTTCGATCCAGAGATCGAAGCGGGATGGCATGCCGAACATACCACCGCCGATGGTCACAGTTTCGATGTTGTCTGCGAGGGTGAGATGCAGGGACGGATCAGTTGGGAACTGATCGGGAATCACAATGTCGCCAACGCCCTGGCGGCGCTTGCCGCTGCCCGCCATGCCGGGGTGCGGCCAGGGGCCGCCATCGAGGCCTTCAGCGGCTATAAGAACGTCAAACGACGCATGGAATTGTGTGGAGAGGTGAACGGGGTGCGTGTGTATGACGATTTCGCCCATCATCCAACAGCCATAGAGACCACCCTCGATGGTTTACGCAAACAGGTTGGCGATGCACGAATCATCGCCCTATTGGAACCCAGATCGAATACCATGAAGCGGGGTGTGCATGCCGACCGCCTGGCAGATGCGCTGCGGGCCGCCGATCAGGTGATGATGTTCATGCCGGACGATCTGCAGTGGGATGCCGCTGCCGCACTGGCTTCCCTGGGGGATAGGGCCGAACTCTTTAGCGATACCGCATCAATGGTCTCCCTGGCTGTGGAAACGGCTCGACCGGGAGACCATATACTGGTGATGAGCAACGGCGGCTTTGAGGCGATACATCAGCGTCTGCTGGATGCCCTGAAAAACAGTCATTACATACAATAACGCTTGCGTCACGAGTAGCTTGATTGACTCAACACCAAACCTGTCGAAACAGGACCATTTATTTACCGCAAATGAACGCCAATCCCCGCAAATTTTCACAAAGGGTATGACAATGTACATAGCTGCCGGACAATCAATTACCCAATCAGCCATAGAGGGAGATAGCCTATGTAGGGTTTCAGATCGTTCGATACCCGGTTTGCAAATCGCTAGCCGACACTACCCTCAAAGAGAACATTTGCGTTTATTTGCGGTGATTGGCGTTCATGTGCGGCTAACTTTTTCGCAACTTGTTATCCACTGATCAGGGGAATAACCGTATGGAAAAGAGCCAAGCCCCCATCGCTGTGGCGATCACCGGCGCATCCGGCAGCGCCTATGCTTTGCGTCTTCTCGAATCGCTGATCGCGGCAGACAGGGATATTTATCTGATGATCAGCCAGGCCGGTCAGATCGTGTTGAAAATGGAGAGCGATCTGGAACTGCCCGGGCAGCCTGCAGAGATGGAAAAACTGTTGATAGAGAGATTTAATGCAAGAGCGGATCAATTACGGGTATTCGGTAGACAACAATGGATGGCACCCGTGGCGAGCGGATCCAATCCGCCCGGCGCCATGGTGGTCTGTCCCTGTACCACCGGTACCTTGTCGGCCATTGCTTGTGGTGCGAGTAACGATCTCATCGAACGTGCGGCTGATGTAGTGCTGAAGGAGCGCCGTAAGCTTATTCTGGTCGTGCGGGAGACGCCTTTCTCAGAGATTCACCTGGAGAATATGCTGAAGCTGAGTCGCATGGGGGCCGTGATCATGCCGGCCAACCCCGGCTTCTATCACAACCCTGCATCACTTCAGGAGATCATCGACTTCATGGTCGGCCGGATTCTCGATCAACTGGATATTGACCATCGTTTGATGCCCAGGTGGGGTGCTACAACGTCTTGATATAGGCGGCAACAAGCCCGGCATGCTGAGCATCGATATTCGGAAATGCCGGCATGATGTGGCCGCCATTGCGGATCTTGTCGATGATCTCTTCCGTGTTGCTGTCGGTGCCGGTCAGTTTCAACAAAAAGCCAAATTTTCCGCTGCCGTTTACACCATGGCAATTGGAGCAAGCATTGGCATAGATATCCATGCCGTCCATATCTGCAACAGGTTTGAAATCGTTATTGTCACTACAGCCGGTGAGAAGGGATCCAGCCAGGCATATGCCTGCAAGACAGGTCGTTTTCTTCATCTTGTTACCTCATTATTTACTGCGCTTATCCGGTTTCATCAATTGCAATGGCGTGACTTCATGTTCCATGCCAGCCAACAGCGCAAACAATTTCGGAACCAGAGTTTTGAGGCAGCTTAGGCTGCCGGGAGCAGATATTACTCTATTTGTTGTCTGTTCGAATAGCTTTGCGGTTGAATTGCAAACCAGTCGTCACTGATTGTTGGAATAAGCCCTTAAAGAATAGTGCAACGGTTACGACCACTGTTTTTCGAACGGTAGAGCGCCATGTCCACTCGTTTGAGCAGGGATTGAATATTGTCGTTGGGCGTAAGTATGGTCGCACCGAAACTGGCCGTTACCGTTCCTGCATGCTCGTGATCGATCCCCTCTATAGCCTCTCGAAGAGACTCGATCATCGCAAACATATCATCCTGTTGTATCTGGGGGGCGATGATCATAAATTCCTCACCACCCCAGCGGGCAAGGATGTCTGATTTGCGGATTCGGTTGTGTAACAGTTCTACCGTACTCTTCAATACCTTGTCGCCTGTATCATGACCATGGTTGTCGTTGACATCCTTGAAATGATCGAGGTCCAGCATAATCAGACCGAAATTTTGGTTGGCCAGGCTGGCCCAGGCGATTTGTTTTTTCAACTCTTCATCGAATTTTGTTCGGTTATAGATCTGAGTCAAGCGATCTGTTTCAGCAATATACTGTAGCTGCTTCTCCATCTTCACAGTGTCGGTGATATCACGGTGCGACTCGATAATCTGCACCAGGTTTTCACCGGATTCATCAAAGATCGGAGTGGCGCGTACATCCACATGCATCACTCTGCCTTCACTGTCATAATGTTTGTGTACAGCGGATACAGTATGCTTGGTCTTTAATATCTCAGTGATCGGGCAAGGATCATGTTTGCCGCTGCACGGGGTATTGCGTTTATGGGTTAGACGGTAGCATGTAACGCCTTCCTTCAGCTGTTTATCGTTGGTATACAGATTGATGGCGGACTGGTTTGCCAGTTTCAATTGATGGGTGTTGACATCGATCACAAGAGTTGGATCGGCAATGGCGTCGATTACCCGCTGGATGTAGTTGTGTGATTCCGTGAGTTGTTCTTCCACCTGTTTGAGGTGGGTAATATCGCTGATATGGATGAAGTAATGGGTCAGTTTACCAAATTCGTCACGGATGAGATGGGTTGTGTCCTGAACCCATTTGTGTTTATTGGCGTGGTCGATGATTTTATAAGGACTACGTTTGAAATCAGTGGCACGGTCCCGGTCGGCCTGGATGTTTTCCTGAGAGTATTGTTGCAGGTAGTCGGGATCGATTAGATTGGAGAATGTCAATTCGCCAGTCGTGAATTTATCAGGTTCATAGCCCAGAAAATCAGTGATATTGGAAGAAATGAACTCTACCGGCCATCCCAGCTCATTTCGCAGCTTGGCGATGATGCTTGGTCCGCTAAGGAACAGGTCATGTTCATGAGATATGCGTTTGTTTAGATTTTGAAGCTGTCGTTCATTCAGATTGCGCTTTTCGCGATTCCAGATTGCAATCGCCAGTACAACAAACAGGATTATGATTGTTGTCCCAAGCAGGTGTACACTGCGGGCAAGCTGCCTCCACAATCTTGCGTCGATCAATTCTTTCGGTATTTGTAGGAGTACCCGGAGACAGCTTGCGCAGTAACTATCCAACTTGTTGCCCGAAGGATTGATGGAGTCGAAAGTGTAAAGGCCTTGCTGGTTGATTTCCTGGCCGCGATTCAATTGTTGGATGGTGTGCCAGGCAGTGGCATGTTGCACATTGATTCCGGTCTGGGGGCTGTCGGGAAACATGAAACCCCAGTCCTGGGCGCTCTCAGGGCTCAACAATGTATAACCCTGCCAATTAAGTAATATGGCGTTCCCGGCAAAGCCGGCGGAGATTCTGCGAAACTCATTCAGGATATTATCTGCCAGGTAGTTGAGTATGACTACGCCGATGGTTTTACTGTTGTTGTCATAGACTGGTGAAGCGAATCGGATTGTCGGTTTCAGCGGCAGCTCAATCTGTTGGTTCTCGATATTCAGGTCCAGCTGGGTACTGTATATGGTGCCGGGCGGTGTGTTGATGGACTCGGTAAAGTAGTAACGGTGCTTTTTGGATTGCAGGTACTCGTCTTCAATGACAGTGGGATTTCCGTTGTTGTAGTTGACACGTATGCGCTCCTGTCCGGTGTAGTCGAGAAAGCGTATCTGATCGTAACGTTTTCGTTGCAGCACCAGGGATTTCCATGACTCCTGAATATGGTCGATTTTGATTGGGATTGTTTTTTCCGAATTCAGACCGCGAAGTTCCTGTTGTTCGATAATGTAGAGCAGATCGGAGTGTATTTCGATAAATGCCAGGCTAATCTGTTTTGTCAATTGGTTGATGAGAATGTTCGATTCGAGTTTCAGGTCGCTCACAATAGTATTTAGGGTTTGCTGATAGATACCCCAGAACAACAGGCCTCCAAAGGTGGTGATGAATACCAGAAGTAGTAGGTAGATTCGAACCAATCTGCCTGAATTCATGACGTCGCCACAGCAAGTTTGTCAGGGTTCGATACAGTGTCACGATGAAAAACGATCACTGCTCCGATAACCGTGTTCTCCTCCTTGATCGGCGTGCTGATATAATTGACTCGCAGGGGTTTGCCGTTTTTCCGCCAGATTGTCTCCTGTTCGCCACGATGCATGTTGCCATGTTCAAGTACCTTGGTTATCGGGCATTCCGATTCAGGAAACTCGCTGCCATCCTCTCTGCTATGGTGCCATGTGGCATGGCTGTTCTTATCGAGTAGCTCGTCGATGGTGAATCCCAGCATATCCGCCGCTGCAGGGTTGACAAAAATGTGATTTGCCTGGCTGTCGATGCCGATAATGCCGTCACCCGCGATATCCAGAATCAGTTCTTTTAATTGTTTGGCGTGTAACGACTCCTCCTCAATTTTTTTATACTGATCGATATCATCGATAACCGCAATCAGATGGTCGTCACCATTGCGATGATTGGGTATGGTGGAAAGTGAAAGCTGGATCCACTTGGTGGCGCCATTGGCGCAAACCAGGCGCACTTGAGCAGAGATTCTGCTCATCTTTTTACTGCGAAGTTTGTCGAAGGCTGCGGTGCATAAAGGTACATCCTCGCTGAACAGCAGTTCCTTGAGGTTTATCTCCATGATTTGTTCAGGTGTCAGTGCGACGATTTCGCTCAGTCTGTTGTTAAGACGCACTATCTTCCCGTTGAGACTGATATGGGCTAGCCCTACCGGGGCCTGTTCAAAGGTAATAATTTGCGCATGTTCGCTCTCTTCCAGGGTTCTCTTATGCGCTGTCAGTGATCGATTGAGTCGAATCAGTCGCGTGATAAGCACTATTAGGATTACCAGGACAAGCAGAACCAACAAGTACCTGTACAAGATATCAACAATCGAGTCGAGAAATTTGTATTTCAGGTTTTTGTCGTAGGGAGGCATCTCCAATTGCGCCAACAGATCATGTACTGCCTGATAGTTCTCGGGAATTGTCCATCCGTGTATGTTGGCATCAAGGGCGGCCGGGTGATCAGGGGGAAGATTCAAAAGCGCCAATGCGACGTCTTTTGCTAGGACTTTAGGCGTGTTGGATAGTTGCGATAAGGGCCATTCGGGATAAAGCGGCGTACTTATGGCATAAGGATAGTCGTCATGAAACTTGGGTGAAATGATACGAAGGTCATCCTGATTCAGCTTCCCTTCCTGAGCCATCCGTTCCAGGGTGTCGGTTCTGACGATGCCGACTTCCGCCTCCCGATTCAACACCGCGTTTACAACCGCATCATGGGTGTTGAGGAACAGCAACGAGGCGAAATCCCATTTTTCCAGACCCTCTACCCGCAACTCCCTTCGCGCCATGATCCATCCGCCGAGAGATGTGCTGTGAACTGCAGCAACACGCTGATCTTTCAGGTCAGCCAGGTTTCGAATATTCTCTAGCTCATTGAGGGTGAAGACGACACTGCCAAAACTGGATACCTGGCTTTCGTGGGACAGTTTATTGATCAGGGTGAGTACCCGACTGACCCCATATTTGACCGAAAGATTCACATAGATTCCCGGATTCACGATGACGAAATCGACCATCTGGTTTTTAACCAGGATCTGAATGTCGTCAAAAGCCATGGGTATGATTCTGAACCGATAGGCGGGCAGGGTGGTGTTCAGATAATCTGCCGTCGCGCTCCAGCGTTCCAGGCTTTTTTCAGGGCCCCTTTTTGCCAGTACGCCAATGCGTACTTCTGTTATATCCGCCAAGACCACAGAGGCGGTTAACCATAATAGCAGTATGGTGAAAAGATACCTGACTGAATATCGGGTTTGTCGTTTCAATTGCTTAAACACATTACGGATTCTGCGGCTTCCATTCCTTCGTCGTGTATCATTATTATTGTAGGACAGGGTATAACTTACTATAAGTAATTTCGGTAATTCACACATATACTTCGACCAAAGTATATTTTGCTTTAATCCGTGAGTGTGGTCGGGATCTATAGCCCGGTCATTGGTGTGGTTTCAGTATCAGTTTGATCGGAGTGCCCGGGTCAAGTTTGACACCATCCCGCAGTTGCGCAAGATTTTGTCTTAGCATGTCGATTGGCTGTTTAAATTGTCGGACCGTCCGCGGTATAGTCAACATGCCGATCACGGTTTCGGCACTTTGTAGTGTTACGTTACCGATGGATATTCTCAAACCGTCAGGTTCGAGTCTGAGTGGCGTCGACCAGAGCCTCAGCAGCAGCCGTCGTTGATCCGACAGGGGTTTGACCATGACCAATTCCTCGTGACGCGCGTCATGCGCCTGAGGCGGTATGGGCAGGGTCTCAAGCTGGGCTTTGGGAGACAACAGGCGCAACAGATTGCCCCATCCCAGCATCTCCGCCCGGTGCCAGCCATGCTGTTTAAGCAGGGCGGCGAGTTGTGCATGATCGCCAGCCAGCTGGATGTTCAGGGGATGGTCCTTGTTACCAAAGATATCATTGCGATATAGCGGTAAGCCGGCCTGGCCGTTCCACCACGCCCCCAGAGAGATTTGCACGATCTCAGGTGTGCGTTGATAGACGGCGGATCTTTCAGCTGCATTGAACCAGCCATAGCTACCGCATGATAAAAGCAACAGGAGTGTGGTCGCGATCAGGGTGGCTGGATGGGTTTCCGCTTCCACGTGGCGATAGTATGCAATACCGAGCAGGGCTATCCAGGCGATTCCCAGGGTCAGGCTACCTAGAATATCAGTGGCCCAGTGAACGCCCAAATAGAGCCTTGAGAGGGCAACTGCACCGATTGCCAAAGCAGCGATACTGTATGGAAACCAGCGCCATTCGCGAATCAGCGTCCGGGCAATCATGATCGAGAGAAATCCGTACAGGGTTACACTGCGTAACACATGCGCACTCGGGAAGGACCATGGGCCCAGGGAATCCGGTGAGTTCGGCGGTCGAGGTATGCGCAGGCTGTATTTGAGCAGCAGCGGTGCCAAGATCCCAAATGCGGTTGCCGCAAACAGATAGTAGAAGGCCCGTTGATGACCTTGCAGCAGCAGGAGTATGGCAACTCCCAAGGCAATCCAGAGAATCGGCCCGATATCACCCAGGCTGGTGAATAGCACCATCAGCTGGTCACCCCAGGGTGTGTGCAGGCTTTGCAGACCGCTATAGAACAGAAGATCGGTCTTTTTAGTCAATGAACCATCCAAAACTATGCCGGTGATCAGAACGAACAGCAATGCAGCGAGCAGCAATAGGGTTGCAAGGAATGCCAGTCCGCGGGCCTCGGGATGGTTCGGATCGGCCAGGGAGCGGGAGATCGACCTGAAACCTCTATGCAACTGCCCCCACTCGAAGCCCAGCTGGACCAGGGTGGTGGCATGGGGTTGAATCAGCCTGAACAGTGTTCGGACCAGGATGAACAGGACCCAGGCCAGAAACAGCAGTAATATCATGAGGGCGACCAGCCGGAAGGCGACCTCCGATGCGAGTTCCAGGGAGGCGCCAAACACGATACCGGGCAACAGGTATGCCGGAGCCCAAACCAGCGCCGAGAGAATGTTGGCGGCTACGAAACGCAGCGGGGGCATCCCCAACATGCCTGCGACGAGGGGGATGATGGCGCGCACGGGTCCGAAGAACCGGCCGAGGGCCACACTTTTACCCCCATAACGCTGGAAGAAGGTGATACCCCGTTGCAAGGTGGTGGGATGACGGTTGAATGGCCAGAAGTCTCGCAACCTGTCCTGAAAATGGTGCCCCAGCCAGAAGCTGAGCCCATCCCCCGCCACCGCGCCGGCGACGGCCCACCAAAAGACGGCCCAGAATTCCAGGATACCGGTGGCGATCAGTGCGCCGAAACCGAACATCAATACCACACCGGGTACAATCAGGCCGATAATGGCGACCGATTCGGAAAAGGCTACGACGAAGACCGTAAAACCTGCCCAGAGAGGGTTTTCTCCGATCCATGCCAGCAGGGGGGTGAAAAACTCACTCATCGATAGCGGCTCGCACAAACGATTGAATGACGGTCGGCAGGTGTGGAACCTGCTGCATCTATATTCTTAGGGCCTGTTAACACTCATCCAGTCGGCTCTGCTGGGACTATTTTTTTCGTCCAGCAAGGCAGAATGAGCGATGTGTAGTCGCTCTACATGAGCGAATGATAACGCCGCTGGGCGAAAAAATAGCCCCAGCCCTGCGGGTTGCGCCTGAAAAAGCGCCACTCTGCGTTGCTCGTCGTTCATTTGGAATAACCAAACTTCTCTCCTCGCGCCTTGATTGGCGCTTTTTCAGGGGCAACAGAGCCGACTGGATGAGTGTTAACAGGCCCTAACACTAATCCAATGCGGTGAATGACTCCCCGGCAGCACGGATAGTGTTTTCGATATCCTCGTCACTATGGGCATCAGAGACAAATCCCGCTTCGAAAGCGGATGGCGCCAGATAGATGCCTCGTTCCAGCATTGCATGATAAAAGGCTTTGAAGCGGTCCTGGCGACATGCGGTTGCACCGGCGTAATCGTTAACCGAGGCGTTGTCGCTGAAGAACAGGCCAAACATGCCGCCGACATGATTTTCAGCCAGCGGAACGCCGGCTGCCTTCGCCTGTTGCATGATGCCTTCTACCAGTTTTTCGACTTTAGCCGATAGCCGGTCATGGAATCCGGGCTCGGAAATCAGTTCAAGGGTCTTCAGGCCGGCACTCATGGCGACTGGATTGCCGGAGAGCGTGCCCGCCTGATAGACCGGTCCCAGGGGAGCGATCTTTTGCATGATATCCTGTCTGCCGCCAAAGGCGCCAACCGGCATACCGCCACCGATCACCTTGCCCAAGGTGGTCAAATCGGGAGTGATGCCATAGTATGCCTGCGCACCGCCCAGAGCGACCCTGAAACCTGTCATCACTTCATCGAATATCAATACTGTTCCATGCTTGTCGCAGACCTCGCGCAGGGTTTCCAGAAAGCCGGGAACAGGGGGGATGCAGTTCATATTGCCGGCCACCGGTTCAACAATGATGCAGGCGATTTTGTCACCAAGCCGATTGAATGTATCGCGTATCTGTTGGCTGTCATTGAAGTTCAATGTGATCGTGTGTTCAGCCAGGGCAGCGGGCACCCCGGGGGAGGAGGGTTCGCCCAATGTCAGCATCCCGGAACCGGCTTTCACCAGCAGCGAGTCAGAATGGCCGTGATAACAGCCTTCGAATTTGATGATCTTGTCGCGTCCGGTAAAACCTCGCGCCAGACGGATCGCCGACATGGTGGCCTCTGTGCCAGAGCTGACCATGCGGACCAGATCCATGCTCGGCACCAGTTCACAAACCTTCTCCGCCATCTGGTTCTCAAGCTCGGTGGGGGCACCAAAGCTGAGGCCCTTATTGATCACCGAGGCCACGGCCTCGATAACATCGTGATGTGAATGGCCGAGGATCATTGGCCCCCAGGAGCCGACATAGTCGATATATCGATTGCCATCCGGATCATAGATATACGGCCCTGCGGCACAGTCGACAAAAACCGGCTCGCCGCCCACACCATGGAAGGCTCGGACCGGTGAATTGACACCTCCCGGAATATGCTTCTGTGCCTGGATAAATAGGTCATGGGAACGGCTCATCGTGATTTCTCCTGCGGCTCGAATAGTCTTGTCAGTCGACGGCAGGCGGCTTGAATATCCGTCTGTCCGAACACCCCGTGTATGACAGCCAGCATGTCTGCTCCTGCACGGATCAATGGGGCGCCATTCTCCGGCGTTATCCCACCGATGGCAACCAGGGGGAGTTTGAATTTGTTTTTGGCGACCGTTAACAGCTCCGGATGAGCCTGCACTGCATTGGGTTTTACACGCGAGGGGAAAAAACGTCCGAAAGCAATATAGTCGGCCCCGGAAGCGGCCGCTCTGTGGGCGAGATCGATTCGGTTGTAGCAGGAGACGCCTATGATCGCATCCTCACCCAATATCGTGCGGGCGTACGCGGGTGCATTATCTTCAGCTCCCAGGTGAACACCGTCCGCTCCAACCCGCTTTGCCAGCTCGATATCATCATTGATGATCAGGCGTGCGGCATGAACGCTGCATAGGCGCTGTAAGGCCGTGGCATCGGCAAGGCGCCGGGAGGCACTGTCTGTTTTATCACGATATTGGATGATAGCGGCACCACCAAGCAGCGCCTGTTCCACGTGTTGCAGGAGGTGATGATTGGGACTGAGTTGCGCATCGGTAATGGCGTAAAGACCCCGCAAGCCGGATCGCTTATCTCTCGTCATGGTGCCGTAAAATTCTGTACAGTCGTCCCGGGATGGATTGGCATTTTCCCGTCTTGAATCCATGGGTCAATGCCGACCAGCTGTATTCGAGCCCCTGGGCTACCGCGACCTGCAGTGCTTCACCCGCGGCCATTCTGGCTGCGATGGCGGATGCCAGGGTACAACCGGAGCCGTGAAACACGCCGGCCAGCCGCCTGCAGGATGTGTGGATTGGGGAGGCGCCGGTCTGGTAGAGATAGTGGGTGATTTCCCTTCTCTCATCTGGTTCATGGGTACCGGTTATCAATACCGCGTCTGCACCGAGGCCGAGCAGTTGACGGCCCATGGTATCCAGCTCGGGCAATCCATTATCATCGGTTAATTTCACGGCCTCGGGTATGTTGGGTGTGATCAGACGGCACAGTGGGATCAGCGTCTGCCGAATATAATCAATCAATCTCATATTGGCGAGTTCACCGCCACCACCCGCCCTGAGGACCGGATCGAACACCACAGGGATGGTTGGATGCTTGTGTAGGACCTCAACAATCGCCTCAGCTGCGGGCAGGCTGCCGAGCAGACCGATCTTGATGATGGCTACCTGGCAGTCTGAGAGGGTCGCACTGATTTGATCCGCGAGCGTTGCGGGGGGAATAGGAACCAACTGACTGACGTTACAGCTGTCCTGTACGGTCACGCAGGTGAGCGCAGTAGCGGCATGGCAGCCATTCGCTCCGATGGACTCGATATCGGCCTGAATTCCGGCACCCCCCCCGGGGTCATGTCCGCCAATGGCTAAAACCACAGGTAAACGAGGTGATTTAACATGCATGACGGAATTGTATCCTTTTTTAATATCTGTGTGGTTTTTCTTATGGATACCCTCATCAGGGGGGTTGTGGTGGCCCAAAAAAAGGATATCCTATGCCGCCCCATCTCTTGAGAGATATATTTTTTCAATTGAAACGGGTGGATGGATTAAGGGTTTTTCCTAGGATTGAGCGCTATCACTGCTAGACTCAGGGTGTGTGAAGCAATTGAAACAGTAGTATTAAGCAGTCATTCGGTTATCGGCAGGTCAGTGGCTACAGTCTAAAGATTGTAGACACTAGTCGAGTCAGACTGTGAGGGAATGAGAGATGAGTCCACAAATAGAAGAACTTCAAGCACTGGCACGCAACTATTGTGAACTGGTAGAGAGTCTGCAGGAAGGCAATACCCAGTGGCTGCAAGAGGTTGCAGGCTTGCTGCCACGTCTGCATGCGGCTGTAGCGGCACTCAATCTCCCGACCCCGCGAAATTGTCACTACACAGCGGCTGACCTGGATGCCAGATTTGAGCTTTATACCTATCTGCGGCAGTTGTTGGGTGAACGCGACAGTTATTGGATGGAGTATGATGTGGCCGGTGACGGTCAGAGCATGAGCGGCAGCCTGGCGGATGACCTGACGGATATCTACTGTGAACTTAAAAGTGGACTCAATATGCTTGATGGGCATCCACAGAGGGCGGTCGAGGGTTGGCACTTGGGATTCCACCTGCATTGGGGGCAGCATCTGCTTGATGCCGAGCGCCATTTATACGATCTGAATGCCCGAAACCAGTTGGCAACCTGAGCATACTACAGCATCATTTCTGTTATTGGCCGCCAAACATCCATAAAAACCAACTTTTTTTCTATGTTAATTGGCATGCCGATGCCATTTCTTGGTAATATTGTGCCTATACGACCATCTTGAATTTTAGGAGACACGGCATGAATTTAAATGCCCTAAGCGAGAACGACTTAACCCTGACGAGCACTGCACAGACAAAAATGGGCGAACTGTTTCAACAGGTCGATGACAATATCGAGGGCGTGCGGGTATTCGCAACCCCTGGCGGTTGCAGCGGTATCAGCTTCGGAATGACCTTCAGTGATGCGATCAATGAAAATGACGGCATACTCCAGTGTGACGGTTTCAAGGTGATTGTCGATGATGGCACTTTGCAGTATCTGCGCGGCGTCGAGATCGATTTCATCGATCAGGGCGATGGCAATGCCAGTTTTGTGTTTAACAATCTACAGCCCGTCGGGGGTGGTTGCGGCACCTGTGGTTCCTCTTCAGGTGGTGGCTGCGGCTAGAAATCTCACCGATCATACTGCGGGAGGCGTGCGTTTGGGCACGCGGATCTTCCGTGAATCGGCCAGTACATGTTGTGATAAAAACCGTGTCCAGGGATCCTGGCACGGTTTTTCTTTGATAGGTGATTAGGGTTGTGCGATGAGCAATGGAGTTGTTGATCTATTGGTGGTGGGCGCGGGCATCAGCGGCCTGGGCATGGCGCGGATGGCCAAACGCCAGGGTATCGAACCACTGATTCTCGAGGCGGGCAGTCACATCGGTGGTGCCATCAACAGCCACAGGTTTGAGACTGACGAGGGCAGGTTCTGGGCGGAACTGGGCGGCCATACCTGCTACAACAGCTATGGGAATCTATTGCAGCTGCTTGAAGAGAGTGGGCAGCTTGGCGACCTGCAGCCGAAACGGAAATTACGCTACCGGCTGCAGACCGGTGACCGGTTGACCTCAATTCCATCCAGATTGAACTACCTGGAGCTTCTCGGGGCCTTGCCGCGCCTGTGGATGAGCAATAAGGCGGAACGCACCGTTGCAGACTATTTTGGCCATATCATGGGGCAGCGTAACTTTGAGCAGGTGCTGGGTCCCGCATTGGATGCGGTTGTCTGCCAGCCAGCCGCCGATTTTCCCGCAGATGCCCTGTTTCGCAAAAAACCTCGCCGTAAAGAGATTGTCCGCAGCTACACCGGACCTGAGGGACTGCAATCTTTTATTGGCGGTATGGCATCCGGACTTGAGATACGCCGGGATAGCCCTGTCATCAGGCTGGAAAAGGGCGATAACCGCTACCAGGCGGTAACCCGGGACGGCGCAATTCAGGCCAAGCATATTGCCCTGGCGGTGGCGCCTGATGTGGCGGCAAAAATTATGCTGGAGTCGATGCCGGATCTGGCTGCGCGTCTGCAGGAGATCGAAATGGCCTCAATCGAAAGCCATGCCGTGCTTGTGAGAGCGGATCGGGTCAGATTGCCGCCTCTGGCCGGCATCATCGGTGTCGATGATGATTTCTACTCTGTGGTTTCGAGGGATCCGGTGCCGGATGAAACCTACCGGGCCTTCACCTTCCACTTCCGGCCAAACGGGCTGGACGAGGCCGGCCGTATGGCCAGGATCAGCGAGGTTTTGGGGGTGGACATGCAGACCATCGAGTCACATGCCAGTTGCAGCAATCGTTTACCTGCATTGCGCTTGGGTCACCATGAGCGGATCTCCTGGATCGACAACACTTTGCAGGGTGGTTCTCTGGCGTTGACCGGAAACTGGTTTTCCGGGGTCTCCATCGAGGATAGCCTGATCCGCTCGAACCAGGAGTGTCAGCGCCTGTTCGGCGCGGCGGACTGATTCGGTCTCGGCCATGTCCTGTGTCCTGACCCCTGTCGATCATGGACGGGGCCGGGGAAGACTCAGTGTGACCGTCTCCGGCGCCAGACAGACCTGGTCGTTACATGCTTGCAGGCGTATCTCCAATGGTAGTATCAAGGGTGCGGCGGGGCTGCTCTCTTCGGTTGAAACCAGGGCCTGCAAGCGCACCTTGCCGCTGAAGACAGAGAGGGGTTGTTGTTGAAAGGCGAGGACCTGGCGCGTTCCCTCGGGATAGGTGACGGGTCCCATCCGCCATCCCTGTACCCTCTCCGGCAGCTTCAATCGGGTTGCTATAAGGTCTCTCGCCATGGGCTGGTTGGAGTTGATATGCCAACCATCGGGGATATCGATATCGACGCTCAAAAGCAGCTGATTCGAGCTTAACGCTACCGCTCCTTCGATTCTGATACCTCCCTGGGCGGCGTAGGCCAGTCCCCCCAACTCCCCATGAAGGTGGCTGGCCGTGGCGGTCAGGAGATAGCCATAGCTGGTTGGATTGCGTTCGATTGAAGGGGCGAAGCGGGCGATCAACGCATCCGTCTGACGGCGATAGTCAAGCTTGCCGGTACGCTGCCACAGGCGTTGCAGGACGTGGATGGCTACGGAGCTGCCGGAAGGCATGGCATTGTCCGAGCCCTCATCCTTGGGACGACCCATGGCGGTGATACCACTCTGAGCCTCATTCATAAAGAAGCCGCCTTCATCGGTATCGAAAAAACGATCAGTCAATGCATGGGCCATCTCCTCGGCCCGCTGCAGCCATTTGGTTTCCGCCGTCAGATCGTAGAGGTAGAGCAGCGCTTCGGCCAGATAGGCGTAATCCTCTTGTGTGGCGGGTATTGAGGACTCGCCATCGAGATGAACCCGCCACAACATGCCCTTGCCTCGTCGGTTGTGACGCCAGTTAAACTCCGCGGCCTTGATGGCAGCCGTGCGGTACTCGGGATTTTCCAGAATTTGCGCGGCCTGGGCGAATGCCGTGATCATCATGCCGTTCCAGGCGGTAACGATCTTATCATCCCGCAAGGGAGGAGGGCGTCTGCTTCGAACCTGCAGCAGTTTTTTGTTTATGCGATCGACCTGTGTTCTGAGGGAGTCGATGGAGAGATCGTGCTCTTCGGCATACTCCTCCAGATCCTGGTTGAGGTGGAGGATGTTCCGCCCTTCAAAATTACCCTGGGGCGTCACCCCGTACAGGCTGTTGGCCATTTCAGCATCCTGTGGCGCCAGGGCTGCCGCTATCTGCTCCCTGGTCCAGATGAAGAAGAGACCCTCTTCACCCTCGCTGTCGGCATCGGTGGCGGAGTAGAACCCCCCTTCGGGGAGCGTCATCTCCCGTAATACATAATCGAGGGTACGGGTGGCCACCCGTCGGAACTGTTCCCGTCCGGTCAGACGCCATGCCGAGAGATAGATACGGCTTAGATGGGCCTGGTTATAGAGCATCTTCTCGAAGTGGGGAACCAACCACTCATAGTCGGTGGAGTAGCGGTGAAAGCCACCCCCTACCTGGTCATAGATACCGCCGCGGGCCATGTGGTCAAGGGTTGTCTCGAGCATCTGCAACGCCTGCCTGTCAGCGCTTCTCTCCGCCTGGTCGAGGAGCAGATAGAGCCAGGGTTCACGCGGGAATTTAGGGGCCTGACCGAATCCACCCTGGATTTCGTCGAATGTGCTGTGCATGCTGTCCACCGCACTGCCGATGACAGAGCTGTCCAGCGCCTTGGCCTCTCCCGCGAGGCTGTTGCTGGCCTCAACTGCGGATGCCACCTGTTCGGCTTGTTTTTCCACATCGTTTTGACGCTCCCGCCAAAGACGCGCTATCTGCTGCAGCAGTGAAGTGAACTGTGGCGGTGTGTAGTAGGTGCCGCCATAGAACGGCTTGCCCTGGGGTGTGAGAAAACTCGACATCGGCCAGCCGCCATGACCGGTCAACAGCATCACCGCAGTCATATAGACCTGGTCCACATCAGGGTGGCTCTCCCTGTCGACCTTGATGGGGATGAAATGCTCATTCAGGAGGGCGGCAATGGCGGGGTCTTCGAAACTCTCTTTTTCCATCACATGGCACCAGTGGCAAGTGGAGTAACCGATGGAGAGGAAGACCGGTTTATTCTCCCGTTTTGCTCGTGCAAAGGCCTCTTCCGACCAGGGATACCAATCCACAGGATTGTGGGCGTGCTGTAGCAGATAGGGTGAGTCTTCGAGGATCAGGCGATTGATGTATCGCGGTGAACCGTCTTCATTGAAGTGCTCAGTGCGCGGACGATATGAGATGCCTTTGTTGAGATAGGCTGCTTTGAGTTTCTGCTCCATTTGCGGTGGCCTCTCGACTCGGTAGGTTTGACAGTGGGCAGGGGAGCTCAGGCCGAGCATCAGGCCGAACAGGATAATGGTTGTCCTGATAGACATTGAGTCGCTACTCCTTGTCTTGAACGCCATCCGCCGAGCTGCCGCAGGGTATATGCGCTATGTCATCCCCTGCGGCATTGGCGTGCTTGTGTTGCATCTCCGGTGCTATGATCGGTCAATAGCTCAATTTGACCTGCTGCTCCATGGGCAGTGACTGATCGGCAGCCCACTCCTGGGTGGAGCCGTCATAGAGTCTGGCTTGACGGTTGCCGAGAATTTCATGGGAGACGAACCAGCCCAGGGCAGCCCGGTTGCCGGTATGGCAGTAGTTGATTTGATCCCTGTTCAACGCAACCTGGCTCGAGACATAGATGCGTTGCAGATTGTCTGCGGTGTGTAGTCTGCCGCTGCCATTCACCGTCAGCCAGTCATAGTTGAGGTGGACCGCCTGGGGCAGTCTGCCTGCCCGCTCCTTGCCGCCACCACCATAGATGCCGAGATATTCAGCTCTGGTGCGGTTATCCACGATCTGGGTACCGTTATTGAGCGCCAATTTGACCTCTTTGGCTGTGGGGTTCATCTGTTTGCGGTATTTGGCGGTGAAATTTGTGGGTTTTCGCTGGTTGTTTCCCTTTTCCAGGGGATAGATGCGTTTCTCCGCATAGCCGACCAAACCACCATCGAGGATCGAGACACGGTCGTGACCGAGTACCTTGAAGGTCCAGTAAACTCTTGCGGCTGTGGCCATGTCCCCGGCACTGGCGCCCAGGGAGATCAAGACCACATGGCTGTTGTTGTCTATGCCCAACGAACCGATCAGCTTTTCAAGTACCGGCACCGGCGGCATGTTCTTCAGTTCACCCTTTTTTTCAACCCGCCACTGGGCATAATTGGTATTGATCGATCCGGGGATATGAAAACGCAGGTAGTTCTGGTTGTCCTGCAGATCGAGCAAAACCAGGTTTGGGTTCTCTCTATTGTCATGCAGCCATGACGGGCTGATCAGGGGCGCTACAGCTGCTGTCAGAATACCTGGAAACAAAAGCAGTAACAGAATAAAGAATCGTTGCATATCGGTTTCCTGAATTTACCAATTCAATACTGTGTTGATGAGAGTGCAGCATGATCGCATCTATCAACAATCAGATCGATATCAGACCGAAAAGTTTAAACTGCGTTACATGTGTGGATTTCATGCCCTGCTGTGTCAGAATAGTCTGATCAAGGAGCAATCAAGCATTATGAAATTACAATCAGGGCTCATCTTAACCTTACTTTTATTGGTGTTTGGGGATCTGCTGGCAGCCGACTTCGAAGACGCCATGCATGCCATGACCAATGGTGAATACCACGAGGCCTATAGAGGCTTCAAGCGTCTAGCGAAAAGGGATCATACCCAGTCCCAGTATCAACTGGGTATGCTCTATCTCTTCGGTAAGGGGGTGGAACAGAATACGGATCAAGGCATCACATGGTTGAAAGAGGCGGCAAACAACGGCTCTTACAGGGCGGCCAATGAGCTGGGACAGATCTATCTGTCGGGCAAGGGCGTCGACATCGATGAGAAGGAGGCTATCAAATGGCTGGAACTGGCGACAGAGATAGCAGAGCAGAACGAGGGGGAGGCCGAGGATGGCTGTGATTAGCCACCCTGGCATGGCATGAAATTCAGCGACTTCGGTTTCGAGGAAAATCCCTTCGCGATAACCCCTGATCCCCGCTATCTCTATCTCAGCAGGGGTCACGAAGAGAGCCTTGCCCATCTTATCTACGGCACCGGTCCGAATGGCGGCTTCGTGCTCCTTACCGGCGAGGTGGGGACCGGTAAGACCCTGCTGCTGCGCAGCCTGCTGGCGCAACAGCTGGATAATGTGGACATCGCGCTGATCCTCAACCCCCGCCTCTCCCGGCGGGAATTCATCGCCACCATCTGCGATGAACTGGGTATTGAATATGAGGGTCCACCCTACTCCTTGAAAATACTCATCGACATTCTAACCCGGCACCTGTTGCGGACCCATGCCGAGGGGAAACATACGGTTCTGGTGGTGGATGAGGCGCAAAATCTCAGTCCACGGGTATTGGAGCAGGTGCGTCTGCTGACCAATCTGGAGACTTCCCGGCATAAACTGTTGCGAATCATTCTGGTCGGACAACCGGAACTGCAGCAGATGCTGGAGCGCAAGGAGATGCGGCAGGTCGATCAGCGTATCACCGCCCGTTACCATCTGTTGCCTTTGAATGCACAGGAGACAGGTCGTTACATCGCCCACCGGCTTGCCGTTGCCGGGGTTCGCGAGGATCTGTTCACGCCGATGGCGCTGAGGCTGATACACCGTTTTTCAGGCGGTATCCCGAGGGTCATCAACGCCATCTGTGAACGTGCCCTGCTGGCGATCTATGCATCCGGCAGGCAGCGGGCCGGCGTCAGGCTGGTATGGCGGGCTGCACGGGAGGTCAAGGGGAAGCGCTTAGGCAACCAACGATGGGTTTGGGGTGGTGCCTTACTGATCATCCTGCTGGGTGCAATGGGTTACTGGTATAGCCAGACAGGTATCGATCAAGCTGTTGTGTCCCGTGAAGAGGCAAACATATCGGAACCGGCGATCCCGGAACTGCCCGCCGTTGTTGAAGAATCGCAGAGTGTGGAAATGCCCGTTCTGCCCGACAGGAAATCCGATCGGGATGAGAACGTCTCAATATCCCCGCAGAAGGAGATTGCTGAGCAGAATGTCTCCAGCTCACCGCAGACGTTACCCTCAACCGACGCATCGGAGTCACCAGCGGATGACTTCAGGCTGGGCAAGCTGTTCAGCCAGCCGCAGCGCCGTGTGGATATGTATCAGACATTGCTCGGCCTTTGGCATGGCGCCAAACAGTTTCAGGGTTCCATACCTCCTTGTCAGCAGGTCCGGGCATTTGGTTTGCGCTGTCTGATATCGACCGCGGAATGGTCGGCTCTGCTGGGTATGAACAGACCGCTGCTGCTGCAACTCAAACAGGATAAGCAGAGGCGCTTGTTGTTGCTGAAACATGTGGACGATGATTGGCTGCTGGTTGACAGCGGTATGCAAGAGGGGGTCATTTCCCGCACTGAGCTGATGCGCTATTGGACCGGTGAGTACATATTGCTGTGGCGCCCCCTGGCCGAGATCGCCTTGATTGGCGAGGGCTCTTCCGGCAACGCGGTTACCTGGTTGCGCAAACGCCTGCAGCGAGTGGACGGTATCGAACCGCCTGCGATCGAGGGGCTGGACCATTTTGATACCGAATTGGAGGACCGCTTGAAGGCGTTTCAGCAGCAGCAGGGATTGGCGGCGGATGGGGTGGCCGGTCAACAGACCATGATCTATCTGAACAATCTGGCAATCCCGGCGGGGACGCCGGTCCTGATCTCAACCCAAGATCTGGCGGGAGGTTGAGATGTCCCTGATTCTGGAAGCGCTGAAAAAGGCTGAACGCCAGCATAAGCTGGGGGAAGTGCCTAAAATCAATCCCGATGCGGAGCAACCGGCATCGACTGCATCTCATCGGTTGGGGTGGCTGATGATAGTGATGTTGGCCATGATACTGCTAGGAACCGGCATCTATCTGGGGAGTAGTAGTTGGTGGTCGCAGCAACCGCAACAGCATGGGCCGTCCGTCTCCAGCACAGAACCCGAGCCGCAGGGTGGTGTGCAGGAACGTGCACCCGTTGAATTGACGCTACCCGGCACTGGGGCGATGGTTGGCGACGCTGTTCCGGTTACCTCCGTCAATTCACCACAGGCGGCCATTGAACCGCAGCCGGTCATAGCAACATCACAAGCGAAAGAGATCGAAACGCCACAGGTTGTGGAGCCGGATCCCCCGCAACCACCACCGCCGCCTCGACCGCCAAAACCCTTGTACGAGATGCCGAGCGGCTTTGTCGCCAATCTGCCTTCCATGAATATCGATATACATAGCTATGATCAGCGACCGGCAAAACGGTACGTACTGATCAATATGGAGAAATATCGCGAGGGAGACTATCTCGCAGAGGGACCGAGGGTGTTGGAGATACTGCCACAGGGGGCTGTCATGGAGCATATGGGGGAGCGTTTCATTCTGCCCATTGGCAACTAGGGTCGATTGGATGAGTGATAATAGGCCCCAGGTCTCTGTTGCCATTATGATTTAGGTGTTCTTGCAACTGCCCAGACATCGACCCGTTCTGCTCCCGCTCTTATCAATATCTTACTGAGTTCGGTGACGGTCGCCCCTGTTGTGATGACATCGTCCACCAGCGCCAGATGGGCCCCCTTGACATCAGCACATACCTGAAATGCATTATGCAGGTTCCTGTGCCTTTCCTGTTCGTTCAGCTCCGACTGTGCCTTGGTCTCCTTTACACGCCGGCAGAGCCGCCAGTCGAATGGAAGCCGGCAATGTCGTGCCACCACCCGTGTGATTTCGACGGATTGATTGAATCCCCGTGCACGAAGTCTTAGGGGATGGAGTGGGACGGGAAGCAAGATATCGGGCTGCTCATGTTTTTCACCCAGGCGTTCCACAAGCAATCCGGCCAGGGGTTCTGCGAGATGGAGTTTTTGCTGGAACTTGAGCATGCCAATGAGTCGATTGACCGGGGGCTCGTATGTGAAGGCGGTGAGGCTGTTCGTAAAGGGCGGTTGTCGTCTGATACAGCGTCCGCACCATTGCGTCGATGGGACATGTGGCGGAAGCGGAAGGGCGCAGCAGGGACAGGCGTGATAATTAAAGGGCAGGGAGTTTTGGCAAGGGCGACAGAGGTGGTGTTCAAAATCACCCTTGGCGCCACACAGGATGCAGCTCCTGGGATAGAGAAGGGATCGTACATAATTTATACAGTTGTCGACTTTCATGGCCGTCCTTGGTTGACAGGGGGCGGACAATCCTTACCATAGGCCCTCCGCTGTGCGCCGCACAAATCATACACACAGGCTGGATCATCATGACCGAATCAATTTTACGCCACGACTGGAGTCTGGACGAGATAGAGGCGCTGTTCGAGTTGCCGTTCAATGATCTCCTGTTTCAGGCACAGAGTGTACACCGGGCCCACTTCGATCCCAATCAGGTACAGATGAGCAGTCTGCTCAGTATCAAGACAGGCGCCTGTGCCGAGGACTGTGGCTATTGTTCCCAGAGTGCGAAAAACGCCACAGGATTGGAAGCGGAAAAACTGATGCCGCTGGAAGATGTCGTGGCGGCGGCAGAGGCGGCGAAAGAGAAGGGTGCGAGCCGATTCTGCATGGGCGCTGCCTGGCGTAATCCGACCGACAAGAACCTGGAGCGGGTGGTCGATATGGTGGAGGCCGTTCACGATCTGGGCATGGAGACCTGCCTGACCCTGGGTATGCTGACCCAGGCTCAGGCAAATCGACTGCGCGACGCCGGTCTCGATTACTACAATCACAATCTCGACACTTCACCGGAGTTTTACGGCAACGTGATTACCACCCGCACCTTCGATGATCGGCTGCATACCCTGGCCCACATCAGGGATGCAGGCATCAATGTCTGTTCCGGCGGGATTTTGGGAATGGGTGAGTCGCGGCGGGATCGCGCCAGCATGTTGCGCGAGTTGTGCAATTTGCCCCGCCATCCGGAATCGGTGCCGATCAACATGCTGGTAAAGATCGAGGGTACGCCCCTCTACAACGCGGAGGAACTCGATCCCTTCGAGTTTGTACGCACCATCGCGGTGGCGCGACTGTTGATGCCGCACTCCTATGTACGCCTCTCCGCCGGTCGAACGGAGATGGGTGATGAGATGCAGGCACTCTGTTTCCTCGCCGGGGCGAATTCGATTTTCTATGGCGAGCGCCTTCTGACCACAGACAATCCTGAGGCGGACAGAGACATGCGACTGCTCCGGCGGCTGGGAATGAGGACCGAGCAGCTGCAGGAGACAGAGGTCAAGGCCGCCAAGGTTTCCTGCAGCCAGGCAAAGGCCGGTTAGAATCCCATTGCTTTCCTATCCGAGGATTCAGGTTGATGAAAGGGCTGGCTGAAGCGTTGCAAAAACGCCGCCACGATGGGCTCTATCGCTCCCGCCGGGTGGTATCGACGGCACAACAACCCGAACTGGTGGTTGACGGTAAACGGGTGATCGCTTTTTGCAGCAACGATTATCTCGGTTTGGCCAATCACCCCGAAGTGGTAGAGGCGATGCAGCGTGCTGCCGGGGAATATGGTGTGGGGAGCGGTGCGGCGCATCTCATTACCGGTCACAGCAATTCCCACCATCGATTGGAAGAGGCGCTGGCGGAGTATACCGGCAGGTCCAGGGCGCTGCTTTTTTCAACCGGCTATATGGCCAATATTGGCGTGATCAGCGCTCTCCTGAAGCAGGGTGACAGGCTGTTCGAGGATCGTCTCAACCATGCCTCCCTGTTGGATGCGGGTCAACTCACCCGGGCCAGGATGCAACGCTACCGGCATGCCGATCCTGAGAGCCTGCGCAGCCAGTTGGAGGGCAGCGAAGAGGGACAGGCGCTGATCGCCACGGATGGTGTGTTCAGTATGGATGGCGACCTGGCTCCCCTGCCATCCCTGGTCGAGCTTGCGCGTCGTCATCAGGCCTGGTTGATGGTGGATGACGCCCATGGCCTGGGCGTGCTGGGTGGAGGAGGCGGCGGCGTTCTCAGTCACTTCGACCTGGGCAGTGATGACGTACCCATATTGATGGGGACCCTGGGTAAGGGATTCGGTACCTACGGCGCGTTCGTCGCCGGCAGCGAGGAGCTCATCGAGACACTAATTCAGCACGCCCGAAGCTATATCTATACCACCGCACCACCGGCCGCACTGGCGGAAGCAACCCTGGTCAGCCTGCGTCTTGTCCGGCAAGAGAACTGGCGGCGCGAGCGGTTGCGGGATCTGATTGCCCGGTTTCGTCAATCGGTGCGACAGATCGGCCTGCCCCTGCTGGATTCCACCACCCCGATACAGCCGATCCTGGCCGGATCATCCCAACAGGCCGTGGCCTGGAGCCGGCTGCTTGAAAAGCAGGGTGTACTGGTCACTGCAATCCGGCCGCCGACGGTACCGGATGGGAGCGCTCGGCTTCGCATCACCCTCAGCGCCAACCATACGGATCGGCAGTTGGATCGACTGCTGGATGCCCTGTCCACACTGCCACTGGTGGTGGAATGAGGCTGGCGGCAGAGAGCCTTGGTGCGGGACCGGACTTGGTGATGCTCCACGGCTGGGGCATGAACTCATCCGTCTGGGCTGATTTCGCCACCCGGCTGGCGGACGACTACCGCGTCACCCGAATCGACCTGCCGGGCCACGGCAACAGTCCATTCGATGGTCGGCAAGAGCTCGCCGCCTGGGCCCGTGCCTGTCTCGATGCGGCGCCTGATCGGGCTGTCTGGATCGGCTGGTCACTCGGTTCCATGCTCTGTTTGCAGTGCGCCCTGCTGGCGCCGTCACGTATCGATGGGGTTGTTGCGTTGGCCGGTATGCCGCGTTTCATCCAGGCCATGGATTGGCAATATGCCATGCCGCCGACGACCCTCGATCAATTCAGTAAGGCCTTGCTTAAAGATCACGTTCAGACCCTGGAGCGTTTTCTTGCCCTGCAGATGTTGCGCAGTGATCACGCGGTACAGATGTTGAAGCGACTCAAGTCCCTATTACGTGAACGGCCGGATCCGCTGCCGGAGGCATTGCGGTCTGGATTGGAATTATTGAAATCTGTCGATCTTCGAGAACAATTGACCAACCTCAGCTGCCCCACAGCATGGATCTACGGCAACCGGGATACCCTGGCGCCGGCAAAGGCATCCGAAGATCTGCGTCAGTGGCTGCCCGGAGCGTCCATGCACATCGTGGAGGGAGCAGCGCATACTCCATTCCTCTCTCACCCGGAAGAGACCCATCAGCTGATACTTCGTAGTCTGGAGTCGATGCATGGATAAAGGACAAACCGGCGCTATCGACAAACGGCAGGCGCGAGCAGCCTTCTCCCATGCCGCTTCCCACTATGATGAAGTGGCTGAGCTTCAGCGGGAGATCGGTAGGCGCATGTTGCAGAGACTGACATACATCCGTCACCAGCCCCAGGTCGTGCTGGATGTGGGTGCAGGGACAGGTGAAGCGACACTGGCATTGAAAAAGCACTACAAGAAGGCGCGCACCATCGCTCTCGATTTCGCCATGCCGATGCTGCATCAGGTGCGTAAACGGGGAGGTTGGCTGAGGAGGCCCGTCTGCATCTGCGGCGATGCGGAACAGCTGCCACTGGCCGATCAGTCAGTGGATATGATCTTTTCCAATGCGGTCCTGCAGTGGTGCAATGACCTGCAGGGTACCTTCAGCGAGTTTCTGCGGGTTTTGCGTCCTAACGGTATGCTGTTGTTCTCCACGTTCGGTCCTGACACCCTGCAGGAGCTGCGCAAGAGCTGGTCACACGTGGATGGCCACAGCCACGTCAGCCCCTTTCCTGATATGCATGATGTGGGTGATGCCATGGTACGGGCCGGTCTGGCGGAACCGGTGGTGGACGTGGATCGCATGCGGCTTACCTACGATGATGTGTCTTCGCTGATGCGCGATCTGAAGACATTGGGTGCGCATAATGTGACCCGTAACAGGCCGCGGGGATTGACCGGAAAAGGGCGATTGCGGGCGATGTACGAGGCCTACGAGTCTTTTCGCATGGACGGTAGGTTACCGGTCAGTTATGAAGTGGTTTACGGACATGCCTGGGCGCCCCAACAACGTCAGATCGATGGTGTGACTGTCATTCCCGTGGATCAAATCGGCATCGGAAAGAGGGGACAGGGATGAGCGGCGGTTTGTTTGTCACCGGTACCGATACCGGTTGCGGTAAGACAGAGATTACCCTTGGGATAATGCACAATCTGCAGCAGCAAGGGGAGTCGGTGCTGGGGATGAAGCCTATCGCATCGGGCGCGGACATGACCCGGGATGGATTACGCAATGAGGACGCGTTGCGGATACAAGCCCAATGCAGCCGGGAGATTCCCTATTCCTCCGTGAACCCCCTGGTCTATCAACCCCCTATTGCCCCGCATCTCGCCGCCTTGGCCAAAGGTCAGCCGATCAGGCTGGATGAGATTATACAAGGCTATAACCAGCTGCAGGAGATGGCCGACAGAGTGGTCGTGGAGGGAGTCGGCGGATGGCATGTGCCCTTAGGTGACAGCATCACCCTGGCCGATCTGGTCCGTACCCTTGATCTGCCGGTAATACTGGTGGTGGGTATCAGGCTTGGCTGTCTCAATCACGCCTTGATGACGGCTGAGTGTATGCTCAACAGCGGGGTCCCATTCAAAGGTTGGGTTGCGAATCTGGTCGATCCGCAGATGCAGGCCTTGGAAGAAAACATCATCACGTTGCAGTCCTGGCTGCCGGCGCCATGTCTGGGAGAGGTTCCCCGCCTCGAGTCGCCGACACCGGATCGTGTTGCGGAATACCTCGATGGGCCGTTGTTGGATGCAATCCAGTGACAGCCGGACAGCGCCTCATTTCATCTATCCCGTCAACGCTGTCACTTTCACGCAACTGTTTCATTGCCTCGATTAGTGCTGGTATGAAATTCAACCTGACTCGCAGACAATGAAACATGACCAGCAGTAACAACAGCCATAGTGAGAATATGCCGCCGCCACCGCTGCCGGATCCGCTATCATCGGACAGGGTTGTGGTGACACCGCCCGGATCCGCAATTCTTCCGTTGGCTAGGCCGTCGGCATCGTTGGGTCCGCCGTCTTCGATCGTCAGCTCGACACACCAGGCCCCCTCGCTCAGTCCGGCCAGATAGGCGCTATCACCGGGTGAGGGGCAGAGTCCGGCCTCACCGGGGGCCGACTTGATCAAATTGTGTTCATCCACCACAAACTCGCCCCAACCTGTCGGCGTCAGCTTGCGATAGACGGATCCCGACTCAATCACCTGCCGTTGCGGTATCACGACTTTTACGCTCGCGCCCACCTGGTTGATGCCGTCGATGCGAAAGTCGAACAGGCCGCCTGCATAGGGATAGCGTTCCGCGTCCGCTTCGCCACCCAGACCGTTGGCGACATAATCGAGAATATCGCTACGGCTGATCAGGGCCCCGTGATGCTGGGCAAAAAAGGCGATATCCCCCAGGGTAAGCAGTAATCCCGAATCGGCCTCCATCAGGTAACCGTTATCGCTCCCGGATGTCTGGGGCAGGACATTGCCCGGCAATCCGGCAGGATCAAGATAGTCGGGTATGCCGTCTGCATCGCTATCGCCGCTGCCTTCAGCGAAATCGGTTTCGCCGTCGCCATCGCTGTCGACGTTGGTCAGTTCGGATGTCGCGGCCACCACCCAGAGACTCAGCTCGGTGTCGCCGCTCGCAGTGGCGTCACTGACACTCAGTCTCACCCGGTAGAGATCGGGCTCGAGACCCGCGGGCTCGAATGTCAGGCTGCCAATCTCACTGTCGAGATCAGTCAGGCGCGCGTCGCTTTCACTCCAGTCATAGCTGTGCCTGTCACCACTGTTCAAATCCTCAACGGTGGCAGTCAGGGTAACGGCGCCGCCGGTTTGACTCACGATGCGTGAAGGCACCCCCCCCTGGTGGGCGGTCAATGTCACATTGGGAATAAAATTATCGCTGCTCAACAGGATTCGGCAGCTGTTCTTTTCACCCATCACCGCATTGGTCGGTGGGGCCATCGTCAATTGCAGGCTGGCATAGTCCGATAGTTGCTCGAACAGGCCATCGGGCAGAGCAAGCATGGACTCCAGTTGAGGTTGTGCAATCTGATATGTTGCCGTCTGCAACACCTGTTCGCTGCCATCCGACAGCAATGTTCCGGACAAGGTGTAGGGGACTGAAACCGGGTAACGGGCCGCTTCCCCGTTCAAAACCAATGGGCAGCCAAGGCTGCCGTCAAGAGGGCCGTCGCGGTCCCCGCCAAAGTTGATGATCGGATCGATCCTGACGATTTGAATCCCTTCACCGGTGATCCCGTCGCTATCATCCGCCGTCCAGGTCAACAGATGGGTGCCGGGTGGAAGATCGAGCTGTCCCTCAGTGGGAGGCGGGATGACAATCCCGTTACTGACCAGATGTCTCAAGTCCGTGTCGAGTACGCCTTCATCATCGTCCCTGGCGGTTGCCATGCCTGGCTCCACGCGCGTCAGGGCGCCGGTGGCTGGTAATGTCAGGTCGATGGGAGGCGTCACAACCGGACGGGTAGTGGGTACCAGGCGGCCGGTAATGTTTGCCTCCGCACGTTCGCGGGTGCCGTGAAGATCGGTATAAGTCACTACGGCCGTTAGATAAAAGTAGCGATCGTTAATGGTCGGCACAAAGGTGCTGTTATTCGATCCGATATCCTGATCCAGTGTGGAGTAGGTCCGATAACGGCGTTTCCAGTGATAGTTGAGATCGGTGATTCCGTCCGGGTCGTGGAGGCCACTGGTATCGATCGTCAATGTCGATCCTTCTGACACCGAACCGCGTATGTATACTGAGCCCACCGGCTGATCATTGGTATTGGCGATTCCGCCGGGTGCGCCGACAGGCAGGGATATGACGCTTTCAGTGACCCCCAGGCCATCCTCGAAACTGATGGCGCAATGTATGTCATGACCGACATCGTCGTCCGTCAGCAGATAGCTCTCATATATCGCCCCGGAGATAGGCTGGCCATTGCGGTACCATTGATAGCGGGTCTCCCCCATGCCGTTGCTATCGCTGACTGTATGACTGGCTGCGACCACTTGATCCTCAGCTGCCTCACCGCTGATGATGACACGGCCTGAGGCAGGCTCATTTTCACTGACCTTGTCGATCACGATATTTTGAGAATCATGTAGCAGGAAGGGTCCTCCATTTTCGGATGTGTAGTAATTAATCGTATAACTGCCCGAAGCAAAGGGTCCGACTTCTACGCTGTTGTCGTAACATGGCGCCACAAAACCACTCTGATAGACACTGGCATAGATACTAATCTCGTCTCCCTCTGCGACCGCGCCAAAAAATTTGTCAATCCCATACGAGGGGCATCTCGAGCTAAGGGTAAATGGTTCAAAGTTGTTGGGTGTCTCGGAGGGAAGGTCCAATATGTCTGATTGGACCTGGGTGTGATGGCAGAACATCATCGCCAGTATGAACCAGTGTGCTCTACGCATGATACGCCCTGTCTCTCCTTTTCCCCGGGGGGATGAGCAGTCTAACGGGGAACAGGCTGGTGGTGCAATAATCCGGGCTGTAACGCCCAATCTATTTCGCTTCTGTTGGCTTAGCACGGGAGTATGAGACCCTGTCATGGACGCGAATCAAACCGGCTTTACAGATCCTCGCAGTGATGCCCCCATGACCTCGCATGGCGTTATATCCTCCCGCACCAAGCTGCCTTTCCATTTTGCTGCAGGGATGACAAAGACCGCTGAATTCCAGCATCGCCTCTCCGATCCGAAAGACTTTGTCTTTTAACGCCAGCAGGTTAATGCCGGAAACCGCGATATTCCGCCGCAGCAGGGAGGGGGAGACAGATTCCACGCCAAGACAGGCGGCAATCACTTGCAGGTGTTCATATTGAATCAAAGTCACCTGCCTGGGGTTCCCGGCACTGCCATTGAAGCGATCCCCATCCAACCCCTTGCCAACCGTCAGCAGGACAGAATCCAGGGTTATCATGGTCTCGCCCCGAGAGGGTCTGATACCGATCCACTCGACGCGTCCAACCTGGGGAAGCGTTTGCAGCAGATTATAAAGGGGCTTTGATTCTGTCAAATACCGACTCCTGTTGTAGAGGCGCTCATCAACTGAATTTATGTAGGTTCAATTGCGCCGATGTCGTGTGGAGTTCCCTGACAGCCAATCAGGATGCGGCATTTAACACGACACCTGTAGCGGCGGAAAAAACCAGCATATGCATGAATGCGGCTGGGCCCGGTGCGGCATGAATCAACAATCCGGGATTCTGCTTGATGTTTTCCCATGATAATCCGGGAAGGCAACTTGCACTGCAACGGTTTAGATAAGCAAAGATAGGTTTTGTTCTCTTGTTAAGTGTCGTACTTATTATTGCCGCTAACTGAATTTCAAATAGCATCAGGAACAGTTCAAGTCCTATGGCATCAATAAAAAGTGCAAGCTCAATCATTTCAGGATTGAAAATGATAAATACCACCACAAATGTGGTTGCGTATTTCCATGCTTTGCTTTTCATTTTCAAATCAGATCCCTGAATTTCCGGCATGCCGATATATGGGGTGGCTGGCGATACCAGGCATTCCGACAGCCCCGAGAGGCTGTGCTTGAATATAGGGTTAGTCACCAAGCCTGCTGGCGTAATTGTCCATCCATGCCAGGTACCTTTCCATTGTCGCAGGTGTGATTTCCTCTTCCATGGATTGTATCAATTCACCTTCAAATATGTATCTTGCTTCACCTTCCACAACAAGATCGGGTGTCCCGGAAAGTTTGTATGTGCAGCGCCAGTTCCGAGAGAGTTTATCGCCAACCACTGTTGGTTCTGTTATGGCCTGCAATCTGCGTGAATCAAATTTACGATCGTTGTTCGAAATATCGTTTTTCAGAAATTCAATTATTGAACGTCGGCCTTTGATTTTTGGATCAGGTCCACCAACGTTCCAGTACGTAGCATTCTCGGCGAAATGTTTTTCAAGTCGATCCCAATGGTCATCGACAACACAGGCCTCGAAATCTGCAGCGAACGAGTTGAAACGGTCAATGAGGTTCATGTTGCTGGAGCTAATGCCATGTTACAAGCCAATGTATTTCATTGCCTGTTTTGCACTATTGAAATCCATGATATTTTGATCATGCCTCGTCCTGTTTCCCACCAGCACGAAGTTATAGCCCAACTCCTCACAGGCCTTTTTGTCCCATTCCCCGTCCCCAAAATATGTACAGGGGACTTTAATTTTACCAATGGCTTTTTCTTTGGCGATTTTCATTATTTCGGTTCGTGAAAAATGATTGTTTGAGGATGCAATTGGGATACCAGAAATATCAATTGCTGCTGATTCCAATTTCATTAGAGCAGTTTCATACCAGCCGCCGGTAGCAACCGACAAGCTTAAATTTTCCAGTCGGCGCAGCTTGGCAATAAATTTTGCAGCGCCAGGTACCTGCTGCGCCGGATTTTTTTTGAGGTGGCTGGCTATTTTATTGGTGAAGAGCTCTTTTACTTCAGTGCGTATGCTGTTTCCCCCTGCATCAAGTCCATTTTCGATAATATACTGTTCAAGAATACCGGCGTCGCTTATGTGAGAGTACTTGGTCCAGTCAGTATCTAGATGATGACCTAAAACTTCATACACTGCCTCGAGATAGCATATTTCATCAAGCTCGTATGATCTTACGAGCGTTCCGTCAACATCAAACATAATATGGTGCAAGAGGGCACTCTCCATGCTTATTCGCTTGGGTTAGTTATCATGGATCACTATTTGCCTTCAGGACTCAGAATTTCGCCGCCTTCTGATATTGCATCTTAAAGAAACCCAATGCATCTATCCAATGCCTTGCCAAGGTACTGGCGTTTTCTTCAAATTTCCCCCTGTCGGATGGGTTCTCTTTTCTTAGTAAACCGGTGGTTGAAGTTGTTACCTGTCTATAGAAAACGCGTTATCACTATCTTTATAGACGATTATGACCTCGATTTACTGGAATTACCTATCATCATACCGGTAAAGCCATACTGTATAGATTCATGCCCATGTCATGAGGCGGGGTGCCCTGGACGAAGTGGGTCCTTTGGAAGGGGTAATGTATTGGAGCGTCGTTGCCCTGTCGGGTAACGACGAATTCTGCGCAACCTGGTTGCCAGTCTAGGCAAGGTGCGCCTTGAGCTTGGTCATGGCATTTTTCTCGATCTGACGAATGCGTTCCGCCGAGACTTGAAAACGCTCCGCCAGTTCATGCAGGGTCGATTTCTTATCGCCCAGCCAGCGTGCTTGCAGTATCTCCCGGCTGCGTTCATCGAGATCCTGCATGGCGTTGATCAGACGCTGTTTCATCTGCGACTCGCTGTCCGAGGACTCGAGCAGGGATGCGGGTTCCATGCGCATGTCGCTCAGGTAACCGGCCGGGGTCGCTGTCAACTGGTCATCATCGTCTTGCATGGGGCCGTCGAAGGCGATGTCCTGGCCTGAGAGGCGCGATTCCATCTCCATCACGGTTTCGGGTTTGACGCCCAGGTCCTGGGCCACGTCATTGACCTCTTCCTTGGAGAACCAGCCCAGACGCTTCTTGGAACTGCGCAGATTGAAGAACAGCTTGCGTTGGGCCTTGGTGGTGGCCACTTTGACGATGCGCCAGTTTTTCAGGATGTACTCGTGGATCTCCGCCTTGATCCAGTGGACGGCGAAGGAGACCAGGCGTACTCCCATATCGGGATCGAAGCGTTTGACCGCCTTCATCAGGCCGACGGTGCCTTCCTGGATCAGGTCGGGCAGGGCAAGGCCATAGCCGCTGTAGTTGCGGGCAATGCGAACGACGAAGCGGATATGCGAGGTGATCAGTGTCTGTGCAGCCTGGAGATCCTTGTGATCACGCAGCCTGATCGCCAGGGATTTCTCCTCCTCGGCGCTCAGCATGGGCAGTTGGAAAGCGGCGCTGATATAGGCATCCATACTGCCTGATGGCAGTGCTGTCAGTGCGTTTTCATTGCTCATCGAGTATCCCCTCAAATAACGGCTGGTTGAATATTAGCACTCTCTACAGAGGAGTGCCAATCGATAAATATGACCAAGAGTCAAAGTAAAAGTTCCCACTGGCCTATGGAGGTAAATTACCTTAAATACAATAAGTTAAATTGCATGGCCCGGCTTCGTTCCAATTGGAGCGTGATTCTCGTTCCCATGCTCCCGCGTGGGAATGCATAGGCAGGTGGAGTAGTGAAACGAGGTATGAGTTCCCAAGCAGGAGCGCGGTATCGAGTCGGAGATCAACCGGGTTCAATGGCGCTGAGATGCCTGCCTACCGCCAACCAGGCGCCGCTCAGTCCCAGCAGACTGCTGCCGAGCAGGAGCGAGGCGATGGTCGCGATGTCGAACGACGCAAGATTGAAGCTGCTTTCGTATAGATTGGCCAGATTGGCGATCGGTCCGCTCAGCAGGGTGATGGCGATGGCGATCAGCAGCCAGGCGATAATGCCCCCGAATAGACCGTACCAGAAGCCGGTATAGAGAAAGGGTCTGCGAATGAAGGCATTGGTGGCGCCGATGAGCTTGGTGATCTCTATTTCGGCATGACGATTCTGGATCTCGAGGCGAATGGTGTTGCCGACAATCAGCAGCACCGCCATGCCGAGCAATGCGGCAAGTACCACAACCGCCCTTTGGGCGATGACCGTGATCGCCTGCAGTCTTCGCACCCACTGCAGATCGAGTTGCACAATGTCGGCATCGGGCAGGAGCTTCAGCTCACGTACCAGAAGTTGCGCCGTCTCAGCCGTAGTGAATTCCGCCTTCGGTAGGACGATCAGCACTGCCGGCAGGGGGTTGCTGTCGAGGGCTTCCAAGGCATCGGCATAACCGCTGAGTTGCTGGAACTCATCCAGCGCTGCCTCCCGGGTGATCAGTTCCACGGTCTCGATTCGCTGATGCAGGCGCAGTTTATCCGCCAGGGATGCCGCCTGTTTATCGGAAACGCTCTGTTTCAGGAAAAGCGATATGCTGGCACCGCTGTCCCAGGCACCGCTGACATGCTGCAGGTTTCCAAGCAGCACGTGCAGGCCAACCGGCATCGCGAGGGCTATGCCGATCACGGCACAGGTCATCAATGATGCAAGATGGTTATTCACTAATCTGCCGAGGCTGGCGAGGGCCACTTGCGCATGCCGCTGGAGCCAGATCTTTGGCGTATTCAATAGCAGCTTTTTAAGAGACATTGCCGCTCTCCATCCGGGTGTCGCCAACCAGCTGCCCCTTGCTCAGTGTGAGTACACGCTTCTGCATGCGATTGATCAGGTCGATGTCGTGGGAAGCGATGAGCAGGGTTACGCCAACCTGGTTAAACTGCTTGAACAGCGCCATGATCTCCTCGGAGAGTTCCGGATCTAGGTTGCCGGTGGGTTCGTCCGCAAGCACCAGGGGAGGCTTACTGACCACTGCGCGGGCAATACCTACCCGCTGCTGTTCTCCTCCGGAGAGGGTAACCGGCGCATTGCGTTCCTTGTACAGCAGTCCTACCTTGTCGAGGGCGGCCCGGACCCGGCGTCCAATCTCTTTATGGCCGACACCGGCCACCACCAGCGGCAGCGCCACATTGTCGAACACCGTCCGGTCATGCAGCAGTCTGTGATCCTGGAAGATCATTCCCACATCGCGGCGGTGATAGGGGATCTGGCGACGCTTTAAACGGGTCAGGTTACGATCGTTGACATGCAGCTGTCCGTTGCTGGGCCGCTCCAACAGGCCGATCAGTTTCAGCAGGGTACTCTTGCCGGCACCGGAATGGCCGGTGAGAAACACCATCTCTTCAGCCTCAATACGCAGACTGACGTTGCTCAGGCCGGTATGGCCCCCGGGATAGCGTTTGCTGACATTGTCGAAGTGAATCAAGGTGCTGGTGGTTTCGTGTTTAGTTTTCAAACAGGGCGTCTACAAATTCGTCTGGGTCGAATTCACGTAAATCGTCTATGGCTTCGCCGACGCCGATGAAACGGATCGGTACCTTGACCTTGTCGGCGATGGCAAAAACCACACCGCCCTTTGCCGTGCCGTCCAGCTTGGTGATCACCAGTCCGGTCAAGCCAACGGTCTGGTTGAACTGCATGGCTTGATTGACGGCATTCTGTCCCGTACCTGCGTCCACCACCAATAGTACTTCATGGGGGGCCTCCGGATCGATTTTCTTCATCACCCGGCTGATCTTCGCCAACTCCTCCATGAGGTTGGATTTGGTATGTAGACGTCCCGCAGTGTCGGCGATCAGGACATCGATATTGCGCGAGGTGGCTGCTTGCAATGAATCGAATACCACTGAAGCCGCATCGGCACCCGTATGCTGGGCGATCACGGGGATCTGATTGCGCTCGCCCCAGGTTTGCAGCTGTTCCACTGCGGCGGCGCGGAATGTATCACCGGCGGCGAGCATGACGGATTCGCCATCCAACTGAAACTTACGTGCCAGCTTTCCAATGGTAGTGGTCTTGCCAGCACCATTGATGCCTACCATCATCATCACCAGAGGCTTGTCACCGCTGCGTTGGCTAACTGGATTTTCGCATGCCTGAAGAATCTCTCTGAGATGCTGTTTCAACAGCTGCATCAGCATTTGCGGATCGCTGAGCTCCTTGCGATCGACCCGTTCCGTCAGATCGTTAATGATACGGCTGGTTGCCTCGACACCCACATCGGCAGTGAGGAGTAAGGTCTCGAGTTCCTCCAGCAGCTCATCATCGATGGTCTTCCGTCCAAGGAGCAGATTGGCCAGTCCATCGGTGAGGTTATGGCGGGTACGTGAGAGGCGCTCCTGCAGTCTCGAAAAGAGACTGCGTTTCTCCTCTTCCGGCGGGGGGGCAGTACTACCCTGCAGTTCCTGCTTCTTGCGTTTGCCAAATCCGAACATACGGCGATTTACAACTCCGGTGTTGGAACTCTGTGAGGATCACAGGTTCATAGTTGTTGTTTGGACAATCCCGATGGCCTCTGAAAGAATGCCCGTGATCATCGAGGACGCTATTCTACAGTGCCATGGGTCCATATATAAAGAGAGGATGTATTTAATGCGAAGATTAATCACAGGCCTGGTGTTGTCGGCGCTCTGCGTGAGTTACGCGCAGGCGGGTGTTGTGGAACAACAACTCGATAACGGCATGAAGGTGATTGTAAAGCAGGATCGTCGTGCCCCGATCGCGGTCTCCCAGGTCTGGTACAAGGTGGGATCGAGTTACGAATTCGGTGGTATCACCGGTGTTTCCCATGTTCTTGAGCATATGATGTTCAAGGGCACCAAAAACCATCCGCCCGGCGAATTTTCCCGCATCATCGCAGCCAACGGCGGGGATGAAAACGCCTTCACAGGGAGAGACTATACGGCCTATTTTCAGACCATGGCCAGCGACCGGCTGGAGGTCTCGTTCGAACTCGAGGCGGATCGTATGCGCAACCTGCTGTTGCTTCCCGAAGAGTTTGCAAAGGAGGTCGAGGTGGTTAAAGAGGAGCGACGGATGCGCACCGAAGACAAGCCCCAGTCCCTGACCTATGAACGCTTTCTGGCCGGTGCCTATGAGAGTTCCCCCTATCGCAATCCCGTGATTGGCTGGATGGCGGATCTGGATTCCATGCAGGTGGAGGATCTGCAGGTCTGGTACCGCAAGTGGTATGCGCCGAACAACGCCACCCTGGTAGTGGTGGGTGATGTGGAACCCGACAAGGTAATCGCGCTGGCGCAACGCCATTTCGGTCCCCTCAAGCCGGAACAGGTGGCGCGACCCAAACCGCGTATGGAGCCGGCTCAGCGCGGCACTATACGGATCACGGTAAAGGTGCCCGCAAAGCAACCCTATATGGTGCTGGGTTATAAAACACCTGTGGTGGGCAAGGCCGATGAGGCCTGGGAGCCCTATGCCCTGGAGATGCTCGCCTATGTGCTGGACGGCGGCAGCAGTGCCCGTCTCAGCAACAACCTGATTCGCGGCAGCAAGCTGGCGGTTGCGGCAGATGCCAGTTACAGCGCCTTTTCCCGACTCCCGGGGATGCTGGTGATGGATGCGGTACCGGCTCCGGATACAACTGTCGATGTGGTTGAAAAGGCCCTGCTGAAGGAGGTTGAACGGTTCAAAACGGAGCTGGTCAGCGAGGATGAGATGGGACGGGTACGCAATCAGATTATCGCCGCCAAGGTGTATGAGAAGGATTCGGTTTTCTATCAAGCAATGCTGTTGGGGCGGTTGGAGACAGTGGGGCTCGATTGGCGTCTGGCGGATGATTATGTGGATCATTTAAAGGCCGTAACCGCGGAGCAGATCAGGCAGGTCGCGCAGAAGTATCTGGTTGAGGACAACCTCAGCGTTGCGGTATTGGAGCCACTGCCACTGGATGATTCGATGGCCAAACCCGTAGGTAAGGGGATTGCACATGCTCACTAATGCTTGGATCAGGTACATGGTTTTCTGCAGTGGTCTGCTGCTGGCTGGCTGGGCAGCAGCCGCGCCGCAAATTGAAACCTGGCAGACGGCAAACGGGGCAAAGGTGCTGTTCGTCGAAGCGCCCGAGATCGAGATGGTGGATGTGCGCATCGTCTTCGATGCAGGCAGCGCCAGAGATGGCGGCAAACAGGGCGTCACCTCATTCACCAACAGCCTGTTGAGCGAAGGCGCCGGCGATTGGAGCGCCTACCAGATCGCCGAACGTATCGAGGGTGTGGGGGCGCAGCTCGAAACCGGGTCGTTAAGGGATATGGCATGGGTTTCGGTGCGCACGTTGACTGAATCCAAGGCGCTCTCCACAACCCTTGAGACATTGGCCGCGGTGGTCGCCGAGCCCCGATTTGCCGATGAAGATATCGAGCGGCAACGCCAGTCCATCCTGGCGGGTCTGGTCCAGGACGAGCAGTCCCCCGGCAGTCTGGGTAAAAAACGGCTCTATCAGCTGGTCTTCGGGGATCATCCCTATGCCGGTGATCCCGGGGGGAGCATCGAGTCGGTAAAGGCCATAACCCGCAAGGATATTGTGGCTACTCACAAGCGGCTCTATGTGGCAAAGAATGCCCTGGTGGCGATTGTCGGAGCGGTCAGCAGGCAACAGGCCAAGTCGATTGCAGATCGGGTGACAGGCGGACTCGAGCCGGGGCAAGTGGTGCCGAAACTGCCCCCCGTTAGACCACTGCAGGACGCTGTCGATGAGCAGATTCCGTTTCCCTCGACCCAGTCCCATCTCTACATCGGACAGCCAGGCATGCGCCGTGGCGACCCGGACTATTTCACCCTCTATGTGGGTAATCACATCCTGGGTGGCAGCGGCTTGGTCTCTCTCCTCAGCCATGAGGTTCGGGAGAAGCGTGGTTTGAGCTACAGTGTCTACAGCTTTTTCCTGCCGATGCGCCAGATCGGGCTGTTCCAGATGGGGCTGCAGACCAAGAACGATCAGGCCGGCGAGGCACTGCAGGTCGTCAGGGAAACCCTTGAGCGTTTTATCAAAGAGGGGCCGACCGAAGAGGAACTGGAAGCGGCGAAGCAGAATATCACCGGTGGATTTCCGCTGCGCATCGCTTCCAACGGTAAGATCGTAGAGTACCTGGCAGTCATCGGCTTTTACGATCTGCCTCTCGACTATCTGGACAACTTCACCGATAAGGTGACTGCCGTGACCCGCAAACAGATTCAGGATGCATTCCAGCGTCGGATCGATCCCGACCGGCTGGTCAGGGTGCAGGTAGGACGCATCACACCTTTGGCTCAAGTCTCCAAACAATCAGACGCTGATAGCAGCAAGTGACACGATAAGTACAAGGTATATAAAGTGAAGTCACCTCAAACGGCTTTTCAGGTGAGAATCATTGGTGGCATGCATCGTGGTCGGCGGCTGCAATTTGCCGACATGCCGGGCTTGCGACCGACGGGAGATCGCATACGCGAGACCCTGTTCAACTGGTTGCAGCCCTATATTGAGGGCGCCCGCTGCCTCGATCTGTTCGCCGGCAGCGGTGCGTTGGGTCTGGAGGCCGCCTCCCGTGGCGCATCCGAGGTGGTGATGCTCGATACCGCCATGGCGGTGGTCAGACAGTTGGCTGAGAACAAGCGTCTACTGGGTCTCGACCAGGTCTCGGTTGTCAGGGCGGATGCATTGCAATGGTTGGAGCAGGATGCGACACCCTTCGATATCGTTTTCCTGGATCCGCCTTTCGTCGGTAACCTGCTGGAACCCTTGTGCCAGCGGCTGAGTATGGGATGGCTGGCGGATGGAGCCCATATCTACTTGGAAGATACCGCTTCCCGCGACATGCCGACCCTGCCCGAAGGTTGGGAGTTGAGGAAACGGAAATCAGCCGGTCAGGTGCACTATGGTCTGGCTTATGCCCCGCTCCCGGGCTGATAATTATCATTCATAGGTTTGGTTTCTGGTAATATCATGCCTTTTACCCAGACCGAGAGCTTATGATAACTGCCGTTTATCCTGGAACATTCGACCCCATCACCAACGGTCACAGTGACCTGGTGAGGCGGGCATCCGATCTTTTTGATCATGTCATTCTGGCCATCGCTAAGAATAGCGGTAAAAATCCGGCGTTTGATCTGGATCAGCGAAAGAACCTGGTCGAAAGGGTATTGAATGGCGTACACAATGTTGAGATACGCGTATTTGACAATCTGTTGGTTGATTTCGTGCAGGAGTGCAATGCAAACGTGATTCTGCGAGGATTGCGCGCGGTCTCCGATTTCGAATACGAGTTCCAGTTGGCGGGTATGAATCGTCGCCTGGCGCCTGAAATCGAGACGCTGTTTCTTACCCCGGCTGAGCAATTTGCATTCATTTCATCCGGTTTGGTGAGAGAGATCGCCTCATTGGGCGGGGATGTCACAGAGTTTGTCCATCCGGATGTGCAGGCGGCCCTGAGTAAACGCTTCAGTTGAAACGAATTCCCCGGGTGATACAGGATTGAATGGACCAACTGTTGATGTCGCCTCACGGCTAGTGAATAGAATTCTAATCATGTGATTTTGTTAGGAGAGTAAAAATATGGCGTTAATAATCACTGACGAGTGCATCAACTGTGATGTCTGTGAGCCTGAATGCCCAAATGGTGCCATCACTCAGGGTGATGAGATCTACGAGATCGAGCCGGATCTCTGTACCGAATGTGTCGGACACTACGATACCTCACAGTGTGTCGAGGTGTGTCCGGTGGACTGTATTCCCAAGGATCCCGATCATGAGGAGAGCTATGAGCAGTTGTACGCCAAATACCTCAAGATCACCGGCGAATCCGAATAGTCACACTGTCAATGCGGTCAAACGTTCTCAAAAAGGCTCCCATGTGGAGCCTTATTTTTCTCTTCTTCATCTGTTTTCAGCTGGCGGCGGCTGAAAGACCCGGGTCTGCCGCCATCGCGACGGCCCACCCGCTGGCCACCACAGTGGGCCATCATCTGTTGCGGGCTGGGGGGAATGCCTTCGACGCGGCGGTGGGCGTGAGTGCGGTATTGGCGGTGGTCGAACCCTACAGTTCGGGTATCGGTGGTGGTGGCTTTTGGTTATTGCATCGAGCCAGTGACGGTTTCGAGACCATGCTGGACGGTCGCGAACGGGCTCCCCTGTCAGCTGATCGCGATCTCTATCTGGATCAAGCGGGAAAGGTTATCCCGAATCTTTCGATCGATGGAGCGCTGGCGGCTGGTATCCCCGGTGAACCTGCTGCCCTGGCCCATTTGGCTCGGTACTATGGCCGCCTGTCGCTTGCCGACTCGCTGGGGCCGGCGATCAGATTGGCCAGGGAGGGATTCAAGGTCGACAGCCACTACCGCAGAATGGCAGGCTGGCGTCTGGATGTTTTGCGTGCCCATCCCGCTTCGGCCGAGCAATTTCTGCAGCAGGGTGAGGTGCCTGTGGAAGGTGCCCTGATCAAGCAGCCGGATTTGGCGGAGACCCTGGAAAGGATCGCCCTGCATGGGGCGGATGGTTTCTACAAGGGCGAGACTGCCCAACGCCTGGTGGATGGCGTGAGGGCGGCAGGCGGTATCTGGAGCCTCGAGGATCTGGCCAGCTACCGGGTGGTCGAACGGCAACCCATTGTCGGTCGCTATCGGGGATTGAAGATCACCAGCGCGGCGCCTCCCTCATCGGGGGGCATAGCCCTGATGACCATGTTGAATATCCTGCAGGGTTTCGATCTGCATGCCCAGGATGAACCGCTGCGCACCCACCTGCTGGTGGAGGCGATGCGACGCGCCTATCGGGATCGCGCCGACTACCTGGGTGATCCTGATTATGTCGACATCCCCGTGGATGCCCTGACGCATCCCTGGTATGCAGCCGGTATGGCACGCGATATTCAGCTTCACCGTGCCAGTTCGAGTGTGGGTAACATCCCACCTGCACCGGAGGGGCAGGACACCACCCACTTCTCCATACTTGATACGGAGGGAAACCGGGTGGCGGCCACCCTCAGCATCAACTATCCCTTCGGCTCAGGTTTCGTGGTGCCGGGTACCGGGGTGCTGTTGAATGATGAAATGGATGACTTCTCCGCCAGTCCCGGCGTGCCCAATGTGTATGGTTTGGTCGGAGGTGAGGCGAATGCCATTGCAGGTGGGAAACGTATGTTGTCGAGTATGACACCGACCTTCGTCGAGGATGATCGGCGGGTGGCGATTCTGGGAACCCCTGGTGGCAGCAGGATCATTACCATGGTGTTGCTGGGTATTCTGGAGATGGCTGACGGAAAGGGGCCGAACAGCTGGGTGGAAAGGCCACGTTTTCATCACCAATATCTGCCCGACATGATTCAATTCGAACCGGATGCATTCGGCGATTCTCTCAAGCATCAACTCACGGCAATGGGTCACAATCTAAAGCCTCTCGATCGCCAATACGGAAACATGCACGCGATATTGTGGGACAAGAGTGAGGGTAAGGTTGAAGCGGCATCCGATCCCCGAGGTCTGGGATTGGCCCGGGTAGTGAAGACGAGTTCTCAGAATAGAGAGTGAACAGGCCGCGAAGTTGTGGGAAAAATTTGAAAAAAGTTCTTAAATTTGGAAACTTGCCATTGAATTTGTTTGAGTTTTAGCTCAAGCTTTCGTGCCAGATGCTGCTACTCCTTCACCTGGTTCTTGTGGATGCAGCAAGATAGGGAGCCAGCAGCGACCACTGTCATGCCGGTATAGGTTGAAATCTTTGCCTTCGGTTTGACATGTAGAGGACTGTTTGTTGGGGGTCCTTGGGGAGGAGTATCCCAAATTGGCCGTGCATGCAGTTTATTCCAGGGCCTATTTGGGAAGCTCTACATCAGCGCGACCAGGTAGAAGGGGTGTGTAGCTTTTGCACACAATGTAATAAGTAATCCGTAGAGAGATCGAGAGTAATTATGAAAACCACCATGATGAAAACCGCCGCAATGATTCTTACTGTTGGCTTGTTCGCAGGTTGTGCGACAAACAACGGTCTGCAAGAGGACGTCGCCAACGCACAGGCTGCTGCCGATGCTGCCATGAAAGCAGCCAAAGAGGCGCAACTGGATGCAGCCACCGCTCAAGGTACTGCTGATGCGGCTCTGAAGGCAGCCAACTCCGCCAAAGACGCCGCTGAAGCTTGTAGCGAGCGTTGTGGCCGTATGTCTGAGAAAGCAATGGCCAAATAAGACCGGCGCCGATCGACGATAGAACCCGCGATGGGTGGGTTTTAAGGCCCCGGCAAGCAGAACGCCTGCCGGGGTTTTTTAATTGCCGTCCGCGACGGCATTCTCCCGCCACAGGTAAAGTGGCATGGGTATACCGGTCTTCTGTTCAATGAAACTGTGCAGCTGATCCCAGTCCGGCCGACGCTTATCCTCGCCCAACTTCCCGATCACCGCATTCACCAACTCGGTGTAGTTGTTGCCTCGTTGTTCGACATACTCGGACAATGGTGGATGTACCTGGACATAGAGCTCACCCTTCTGCCAGCCGGCTTTAAAGGGTTTGTCGATAATTCTGACCGGGGCGCCAATATCCACTTCCTCAAAAAAGTGTTCGACATTTTCAGGGTAGAGGCGGATACAACCGTGACTGACCCGCATCCCAACACCATAAGGCTTGTTTGTGCCATGTAACAGATAGCCGTTCATGCCCAGGTAGATGGCACGATTTCCCAATGGGTTATCGGGACCGGGTGGTACAACGGGCGGTAGTGGATCACCTTCCTCTTCATGCTCTTGAAGGATCGATTCCGGCACAGTCCAACTCGGATTCTTCTTCTTGCCGATGATGGTGGTCTCGCCGGTAGGGGTGCTCCAACCTTCTCGACCTATGCCGATCGGGTAGGTGATTACCACGGGGCGGTCTTGCGGAAAATAGTAGAGGCGCAGTTCCGCCAGGTTGATGACCAGTCCCTTACGAGGTCCCGGGGGCAGGACATACTGCTGGGGTATGACGATTTCCGAGCCTTCTCCAGGCAGCCACGGGTCCACATCGGGATTGGCCGCGACCATCTGCCGATAGCCGATGTCATAGGTGCGTGCGATATCGGAGAATGTCTCTTCATAGCGCGTGGTCAGCATAAAGATCTGTCCCACCACATCATCTCCCTCGGAAGGCAGATCAAAAGTGACGGCCCGGGCGATTCCCAGGGTGCACATACTCAACAGCAATGTTAATAACAATTTCAAAGGCATATCTACATTCGCGCTAACAGTTACTAGTTTACCTGAGGATTGACTGTTTTAGGTTAGAAATATGGGGCAGATACTGCTTCACAGGGATATGGATTGCGTAAATCGCTATGCAGTTCCTGTAATCGCTGCGCCGGGTCGGATTCTAAAGAATTGGGTTCCCGGGTCGATAGCTTGGTTGATATTGGTATTTTTCTTTTAAGATCAAGAACCTCTGAAATTTTGGCGCCTCGTCGGCTGATTCGTGGATCAATCTGGAGTGTCGACACAAGGCGGTTAGGTCTCTTACACGGTGATGGAGGCAGAATTCCCCTCAGCGGCGGACAGGACGGGCATGCGACGAATTGCGTTAATCAATCAAAAAGGTGGTGTGGGAAAGACCACGATTACCACAAATTTGGGGCATGCGCTGGCGCTTGCCGGTCACAGGGTCACTGTGATCGATCTGGATCCGCAGGGACAGCTGGCGTCCAGCTATGGTATCTTTCGCGCGCCTGCGAAGGGGATCGATCAAGTGATGTTGAAGTCGCAGGATCCGGCTTCGGTGAAACAGGGGATCAGGGATATGCTGACATTGATTCCCGCCGGCAATCGTTTACAAGAGATCGAGTATCTGCATGACGGGGGCGCATCTAGGGCCCGGCTATTGCAGCAGGCACTGGACGGTGTATTGGATGATCAGGCATTTGTCCTCTTCGATTGTCCACCTTCGTCGGGATTGTTGGTGGCGAACGCCATCTTTGCCGCCGATGAAGCGCTGATTCCGGTAAGCGGTGATCACATGTCATTGAACGGATTGGCCAAGATGCTGATCACCATAAAGAAGTTCGAACCCTACCTGGATAAACCGTTGCGCAAATGGATTGCATTAAATCGCTACTTTCCCCGCAGACGGCTCTCCAGGGAGGTTTCTGAGAAGCTGAGGAAGCACTTTCCCGATCAGCTGGTCAACACCCCGATACGGGAAGCGGCAGTGATTGCAGAATGCCCGGGCATCGGGCGCACTATCTTCGAATACAAGCCAGGCAGTCAATCGGCGAAGGAGTTTCAGACGCTGGCAACGGAGTTGCTTGAGGGCGATCCCGGGTAAAGCTTGGCCGATACATGACGATATTTAAAGCATGCATACAAGTGGCAAGGAGATACAATGTCCATATCCAGCGAGCTTTCCTCCGATGAAAAAAGCGTCACCATAGTGGTATCCGGGCGGTTTGATTTTTCCACCCATCAGGCGTTCATGCAGGCCTATAAGGCCTTTCCCAAAGGTGAGAAAAATTATGTGGTCGATCTGACCAATGCCGAGTATCTGGACAGTTCCGCGATGGGCATGCTACTGCAACTTCGTGAGCACAGTGCCAAAGATACCGACGGTGTGATTCTTAAAAACGGTAACGAGGCAGTGCAGGATGTGCTGCGAATAGCCAATTTCGGAAAATTATTCGTCATTCAGTAGTTATTGGTCTCGGCGCAGCGCTGTTTTTCTGGCAGCGGTTCATAAAGCGGGCGCCGGTAATAATATCAGAGGACTGCACATCGGCCCTCCTTTCCGGTATGCTTGCCCCTTTTTTTCAGGGGTCGTTCCAGATGGGATTCAAATGCGGTATCGTGGGTCTGCCGAATGTCGGTAAGTCAACCCTGTTCAATGCCTTGACCAAGGCTACAATCGCGGCGGAAAACTACCCCTTTTGCACCATCGATCCCAATGTCGGTGTGGTGCCCCTGCCGGATGCCCGCCTGGATGTGATCGCATCGATCGTCAACCCGCAAGCCGTCATCCCCACCAGTATGCAGTTCGTGGATATCGCGGGTCTGGTCGCCGGCGCGTCAAAAGGGGAAGGATTGGGGAATAAATTTCTCGCCAACATCCGCGAGACAGACGCCATCGCACAAGTGGTACGCTGTTTTGAGGATAGTGACGTGGTGCATGTGGCCGGTCGTGTCGATCCGGTCAGCGATGTGGAGGTTATCAATACCGAACTGGGCCTGGCTGATCTGGAGTCGGTTGAGAAAGCGCTTGAGAAAAGCGTCAGACAGGCCAAGACCGGTGACAAGAAGATATTGGCGCGTAAGGCCTTGCTGGAGAGGGTACGCGACCATTTGAACGAGGCGAAACCGGTTCGCAGCATGGAACTGGACGACGATGAAAGGGAGGAGCTCCGCGATCTGTTTCTGCTCACGATCAAACCGGTACTCTATATCGCCAACGTGGCGGAAGACGGTTTTACAGGCAATCCTCATCTGGATGCCTTATTCGCCTTGGCGGCTGGTGAAGGCGCGGAGGTGGTACCGGTTTGCGCCGCCATTGAAGCAGAAATAGTCGAGCTGGACGAAGACGAGCGAGGTGAGTTCCTGGCTGACCTGGGGCTGGAAGAACCGGGTTTGAACCGGGTGGTCAGGGCAGGTTACAAACTGTTGGGCCTGGAAACTTATTTCACCGCCGGCGAGAAAGAGGTGAGGGCCTGGACCATACCCGTAAGTGCCACGGCACCGCAGGCGGCCGGTGTCATCCATACCGATTTCGAGCGAGGCTTTATCCGTGCCGAGGTTGTGGCCTACGAGGATTTTGTCGCCTGTAAAGGGGAGCAAGGTGCGAGAGAAGCCGGTAAACTACGTTCCGAGGGCAAGGAATATGTGGTCGAGGATGGCGATGTCATCCACTTCCGATTTAACGTCTGATATTGACAGGGGGGGTATGGCAACAGTATATTCCACGCCCTCCACAACAGCTTCTGGCAAGGTAGCTCAGCTGGTTAGAGCACAGCACTCATAATGCTGGGGTCGGCAGTTCGAATCTGCCCCTTGCTACCATACAAACAATAAGTTACATAATGCCCGGCAGTGCCGGGTATGCTGTGTAAGCACTATGTAATCACAATTCCTCTGAATCCATACCCATCTTTCAATTGAAAACAGGTTGATCCAATATATCGGTCGGTCATTCGACTTATGCTTTTATGAGTGTCCAAACCCCTATTGCAACAAATCCGAAACCGGCGATGTAATGGAGATGTTTTTCACTGATATATTGTGATAGCAGGGCACCAGCTAGTACCCCGATTCCAGATGCAAGAATCAACGCCAGGGAGGCCCCAATAAATACCGTAAATTTACTTACATCTTTGTCTGCTGCAAAAAGCATGGTAGCCAACTGGGTCTTGTCCCCAAGTTCTGCAATGAAAACAACGGTGAAAACCGTAGCCAGAATTTTAAAATCCAATTCTTCACTCCATTTTATTATCTGAAGGGGTATGCCTGAGTGAACGGTACGGTGAGATAGTGTGGAAAATAGTCAGAAAATCAGTTGATTATAGACCGACTCAGCGAGAGGACGCAGTTTCTCTTTTTCCATTTCACCGGCAATGGCGTAGTTGATGGCGTCGTCAACCCAATAGAATATCGATACGTCCTGTTGCTTGGCAAAGTGGAAGGCGCTGCTGCTCTCATCGGAGTGGCAGGCATATAGGATGATGCGTTGCCCCTTCTCGTTTTCGTACATCAACAGGGCGCCTGGCCCGTCGTCGGATGAAATCAATCTTCCACCCAACAGTTGCATATCGTGGGTTTCCAGATGAGGTATGACGATTTGACGTCCCATTCGCTTGCTGAGCCAACTGACCAAGTGGTCACGTTCATCACCTGGGACTTCGACCGGGTGACGTACCTCGGGAGTATATACTGCATAGGCCATGAATGCCTCGATCACTACATGATCGGGTTCGCTCTCGGCTGTTATCGGTACCAGGGTCTGGTTCATACCAAGATAAAACCCTGAAAACAGACCGATTGAGAGCAATAATACTGCAGCGGCCATCTGCACCAAGATTCGGCGTATGCTCCAACGAGGTCTTCTCAGTTGGAGCAGGGTGAGTGGAATCGGCTCATCAAGGATAGGATCATAGATCTGTTTGAGCAGTCTGTTTATCTGTTGATACTCATCCACCTGTCGACGCGCTTCGGGGTTGTCAGCTAAATAGGTCTCAACATCGCGTCTGGCTTCGTTATCAAGCTGCCCATCCACGTAGGCATGCAGCTGCTGCTGTTCTGGTGTAAGGGTCTGTTTCATTTGATACGCCTCAGTTTTGTCGGCTCTTCGCCTTTCAAAATCTGGCGCAGGGCTTCGCGAGCCCGGTGTAACCGGGACATCACCGTACCGGTTGCGATATTCAAAACCTGCGCGACCTCTTCGTAACGCATGCCTTCGACGCAGACCAGCATAAGGATCTCCCGCTGCTCGTCGCTGAGTCGATGCAATGCGTGTTCAAGGTCACGCATCTGTATCATGCCTTCCTGACCTGACTGTCGCTGATCTGCGGTCTCCGACTGGTCAAGGGATTCCCAGGTGCTGCTGTGGCGCCTGCCACGCAGGCCGCTGACGTGAAGGTTATGCATGATGGTGAAGAGCCAGGCGCGCAGATTGGTGTCGCTCTGCCACTGAGACATCCGGCTCAATGCGCGGTCGAGACAATCCTGCACAAGGTCTTCGCTCTGATGCTGGTCCCTGGTCAGGGAACGCGCATAGCGCCTCAGGTGCGGGATATTCTCGATCAGCAATTTGGAAAAATTATCCACCATCAATCAAGTATAACTGGCTCTTTGGGCAGTCGTCACTGAATCCGAAGTATTTTCATCGCTTGGCCCAGAACCTGGACAGACCGGTCGTGCCGGCCGGCTCGGTGATAGGCTTCACCCTCTGCCCTCAGCTTTTGTACTTCGGCCAACTGTTCCGGATTTAGGTTTGGATTGGAGGTCATTGCCACATCTATCTTTTTCATGTCCATAGGGCAGTGGAAGGCAAATGTGGGTAGCGGCACCGCAAGAAGGGATCCCAGCACGAAGCCTATTGATTTATACATAGTTTTGCTCCACTCATTCACGCAATATGACCCAAGGTCCAGACTCGCTATCGCTTCTTAACTCGTGGGTATTTCAGATAGCGGGGTTTCTATGGTATTAACGGTGAAGCCTGAGTAATATTCCCAAAAGCGTCGGTGGGCGGCAAACTGCCGCCCGCATCATCCCTCAATCCTCGAATTCCACCTCATCGGCGGTGCCGTCTCCCGGCTCCTCGTCCTTGATCTTGACCAGCGAACCCACAGTCAGGCCGTTGTAAAAGGTGTCGGCACTGATCGTTGAATCATTGATGTCTTCAAACTGGGTGGTTGCCGAAGTGAAGAGCGTTACTCCTAGAATGGTTACGGAACTATTGGTGACGAAATCCTCAACAGGACCCTGCAAAACCAGATCATCGGTATTATCACGTCGCAGCTCTGTCAGAATCACTCGATTGCTGCTATCCAGCAAACCACGCACCTCAAGAAAATCACCGCTGCCCAGGTCGCTGACAGAGAGTGATTCGACGGCCTTGGTCTTGTCTTCCATGCGTGTGCGGTTATCGACGAAGACGGTAACGCTGCCGTTGCTTAGATTCAAGGTAATCGAATTATCGAGATTGGATAAACTACTGACATGGGCATCGATCTCAATGTCGTTGCCACCTCCACGAGCACCAATTTTCAAGGCCTGCAGGGTGGCGTTGACGATTGGTCCCTCCGCTTCAACCTTGATGCCATTGCCCAAGGTCAGGCCGGACGGTATGAAGAGGGCTGAGGAAGCATCAACGGCTATCCCCGAGATCATGAAATTACTATCGTCTATGTAACCGGTGATAATACCCTCAAGGCTCACTTTGCTAATGCTGTCATCTAAGCCGTCGTCTTCATGGCCTATGCGTGTGGCCTGGATCTCGCCGTTCTCATCGAGTGAACCTTTTACCTCAACGAGGTCCCCATCAGAGATTGCGCCAGTCAAACGACTGAGATCGGTGCGAATACCGCTGGGATCGTAATTGACAGTTACGCCGTTGATTAGGAAGCTCTCGCTTGTGTTATTGCTGACAGTACCCTTCAGTTCGACTTCGCTCACGCCCGGAGTGAAGCTCTCTTTACGCTCGATAAAGGTGGCATTGAGTACCAGGGAGCCGTCATAAAATCCACTCACCTCTAAAAGATCACCTTCGACAAGTGTATCGAATGTTGTGTCATGGAAGCTGGTACCAACCCTGTCCGCAATCACAGTGACACCCAATACAGTGAAGGTTTTGATCAGACCGTCTGCATCCGTGACCAGGTTGGCAACCGGACCCTGCAGTTCGTTATCGAAAACGATGCTACTGGCATTGCCTGTGTTGTCGTCATTTAAAGTAGCGGTTACCGTGACCACCATTCCCAGCTTTAGATCGCTCTCTGTGCCTGGATTATCGTCGACGGTAAAACGTGCTGAGTTGGTGTGGTAACGTACGCCATTGACGTAGATGCTGCCGAATCCGGTGATGACACCTCTTGCCGTAATAATGGTGCCGTCTTCACTTGCGCTTCCACCGCCTCCACCTCCACAGGCGGAGAGAATGAGACAGACAGCCAGCATTGTGCAGAAAATCTTTGAAGATCGACTTAATCTCATGGTGGTAACTCCTCGTTTGAAAATAGTTGTTAACTTGCCGGGCCATTCACCCATCAAATGGATCTTGTTGATCCATAATCAGATAAACGCAAAATATGGGAAATTATTCCCATTATGTTCCTGGGCCAGTTAAATCTATCTATGCTTATGAATTTATTGCGGATTAATAGGAAACGACTCGGCGCTAGTGAACATTCTTCATACTGTTTGGGCGGATTTTAGTCACCTTGAACAGCCCGATGCACACTTGCCTTTGGCAGAAAAACTCATAGTTTTTCCGCTCAGCGGTAGATCAACCGGCACATTCACTGCATCGATAAAACTTACCGTCCTGGTATTGGGGAGGGGTTTACCCTTATGGGTTGCTGCTTCATTCGCATGGGAGGCAATGACCGATGTCGGTCGAATAACCTGATTGATGACATGGGCTGCTTCATGTGGTCCGGTGGTAAAGGTACCCCGACATGGTCGCTGTGTATGTGGCTATTCAGCACAACGTCGACCTTGCCCAGGCGGTGATTATCCGCGCCTGCCACCGTACGCCCGGCATCGTAGAGTAAGCGTGAGCCATCCGGATCTTAAAACAGTATGGCGCGGTCGAATCTGCAGAACTCGCCATCATGGCTCCCCATCGGTGTCACCTTATGACCGCAACCAGAATTTTTTTCAAACCGGATATGAAACGATTTTCATCGCTTGCAGTACACTGAGATGGAGAAAATGGTCCGTTTCATTCGTTGGTATTAGCGAGGCCTGTGAAACCTTCACCTTCGGCTAGCCCGGCCGGTCTGAATATCTCGACCTTACGAAAGAACTGATCAACAATATAGACACGACCGTCTTCGTCAACATCGATACCGGCAGGCAGCATATACTTTGCCGGTCCGGCGGTTTCTGATCGCTCGCCTAGATACAGCAGTAATTCACCTTCAGGTGTGAATATCTGGAAATTACCAAATGCGGCATCAACGACATAGATGTTTCCTTCACTATCCGTTGCGATGCCCTTGGGGCGTGTAAATTGTCCTAAATGACGTCCCGCTGAGCCCCATGAGCTGATAGTCATACCTTGCTGGTTAAGGATTTGAATGCGAAAGTTTCCACCGTCGGTCACATAAAGATGGTCATTGGGACCGATTGCCACATCCCTGGGCAGATTGAATTCTCCATCTGCCTTACCGCGGGAGCCAATTGTGCGAAGGTGTGAACGGGTACGCGTATCATAAACCGCAATACTGTGTCGTGTTGACTTAACACCACCGACATCGACTACGAATAGTGTACTGCCATCCTCGCTCACTTCCACTCCACTGGGACGATCCATCTCTTTGGAAAGGTCTATACCATAACGCCATTTACCGTTGCGGTCGTAGAGCATTAATTTCTTTAATTGTATATCACATACATAGAGGTTCCCTTTGTTATCTGTCGCCACACCCAGGGGTTTGTACAGATCGCTGGCATCGCCACTGTCTCCAATGATGATAGCCTCACCCGATACAAAATCTAGAGCAAATACAACACGATGAACTGTATCACTGATAAATACACGTCCCTGGTGGACAGCGATATCAAAAGGCTTGGCGAAAGAATAACCATCTCTTTGGTTAGCTCCAGTGAGAAGGTTCTTCAAGCGTGAAATTTTGTCGGCAACATTTACTGCGCCTGTGCCAAATATAGTCTTCTCATAAAAAAAGCGCGGCTGATCGGGTGGGGCGGGGAATGCAATCGGCTTTATTTTTATCACCTCGGGGCTACCAGCGCAGCTACTGATGAGTAACATAATTACCAATGCTAGGATTGCTTTCAGGCCTGTACTTATTAGATGATGGAATATATCCGTACAGCTTAGATTTAGTTTGTATCTCATCAATTTCACCGAATCATTTATGTGATGAAGCCAATTCGACGATTGCATCCAGACTTAATTGTGCTTTGCCTATTCCAGCTGGCTACTCTATGCAGTCTGCAAGTTGGTGCATCTGACGCGCCGTTGCCATCTACCACTGCCGATATTGAAAGGCAACTGGAGAAGGGTCGTAAAATCTACAATTTCTACTGCTACTTTTGCCACGGTTATTCAGGGGATGCTAAGACCCTTGCGGCCAGGTTTCTCACTCCACCTCCAAGAAATTTTATCGCTACAGATCCAGAGAGATTAAACAAGCAACGTATTCTCGATGCAATCAGCAACGGTCGTCCCGCCACCGCCATGAAACCATTTCGAGATGTTCTCGCTGATGATGACATTGAGGCAGTCACTCTATATGTGCACACGGCATTCGTTGTCGGCAAACAACCAAATACCCAATACCATACAGTTGAAAATGGCTGGTACGAACATGACCGTTTCCGCGATAGTTTTCCCTTTGCAACAGGTGAGATTCCACTGGATGCTCCCGACGACTCGCTGACTGATAAGCAGAAAATGGGCCTGCAGGTTTACCTTGAAAGTTGTATTAGTTGTCATGACAGATCCCATGTGAAAGATCCGACCGTAAATTGGGAGCCGGTTGCCACCTCCTACCCAAGGCTTGGGTTTAAGACAGGTGACAGTCTTCTCCCTCCAGATGAAAAATCCGGCGCCAGCCCTTTCGCGAAACACGATATTGCGCCCTCCATTTCCGATCTTTCATCCGTAGAACAACTTGGCGAATCTCTGTTCCAACAGAATTGCGCCTTTTGCCATGCAGCCGATGGAACGGGTAAAAATTGGATCGGGACTTTTCTGCAACCCCATCCCCGGGATTTGACCGATCCAAAAGTCATGGCCACTATGAGCAGTGAACATCTGACAAAGGTCATTCGCGACGGTCTCGCAAACACATCGATGCCGGCCTGGAAGTCTGTACTTAACGATGAACAGATCGATGCGGTCGTTCGCTATATTCATCGCGCTTTTCACCCCTTGCCAGGATTCTTGGATTGAGTTCCACTCTGTTTCGGACGGATAAACACTTGGTAGACATATTCCACGATATCGGCAATCTGTTGTGTAGATAAAACCTTATCCCACGCCGGCATATCCGTTCCACGACTGCCCTCGGCTATGGCAGAAAAGAGTTTAGGCCTGTTCAGCGTGTGGCGCGACGCGGTATGTTGGAAATTGCGTGGTTTGGGCAGGATGAAATATGCACGTGGTCCCTTGCCATCCCCCTTGACGCCATGACAATCGACGCAATTCTTCAGGTAATAGCGCTGACCCCTCGAGGCGTCACCGGTGAGGTCTCGGCGGAGTTGCGCGCCCATATCTTCCTCATTCACCAGGTTATAATCTTCTATGACTTCATGTTTTTTATCGTGCTCGGACATGAAGGCCTGTCTGACAAAATCGACCACGCTTGAAATATCATCGTCGTCTAATTGAGATGAAAAGCCTGGCATTGCAGTATCCGCCTTCCCGTAACGCACTACCTTGAACATATGTTTGCGGGAGAGTTGATCGGCACTCCCGGGAAGTGTGAAATTTCTCGGCGGTGGTTTCAGATTCGTCAATGTCCAACGCGCCCCTTGTCCATCGTCACCGTGACAAACGGAACAGTTTTCCGCATAAAGACGACGACCTGTTTTACCGTCCTCAACTGTTGATGGCCGTATCATGGTGATTCTTATGTAATCCGCAATGGCTGCAATCTGTTCGTTGCTCAATTGGTTTTTCCAGCCGGCCATAGCCGTACCGGGTCGACCTTCGGATATCGAGAGGATCATACGATCACGGGTTAATTCGACCGATGATTGTGGTGAGGTAAAATCACGAGGAGGGGGAATCATACTGCCTCTCGCACGACTTTTACCGTCACCGCCGTCACCATGACAAACGGAACAGTATTGTGAATAGAGTCCGCCGGCATCATTCATATTGCCCATGGCAACAGGATGGACCGATAGCATCGGCAGAATAAGCGCCACACGAAATAGATGTCTCATCATAGTATGAACGATCGAAAGAGAAATTTATTCACTATGTATCTAAACAGATTTAGCAAAAACCGAACCAGGCGCCGATTTATGCAGTTGCGGTTTCCAATTTATACAAAACTGAAAAAATCTACGTTTCTCGATTAAGTTTGTTCGACCTTTGCGCTGAATAACTATCAATTCTGGGAATCTATTCCGGGAATTGAGAAATAACAGGCGCAATCTACCCACTTGATATGAGCATATCCCACGTTACTTCTATGAATACCGCCAATTCTATTCTTGGCGCAGTTATTGCAGCCTCCCGAAAAGTTACGTGTTAATTCTGTGGATATCAGATTATGGGGAGGAATGATGAACTACAAATTTATCTTAGCTGGCATTGCTTGTGCCTTGCTTTTCGCATCCAACAGCCAAGCGGCCGTTCGGGGGAGTGATCACGATCTTTCGGCTGGAGGGACGGCACAGGCAACCACATCCGCCACTACCGAGGTATGTGTCTTCTGTCATACGCCTCACGGTTCCAATACGGCAGTCAGTGCGCCCCTGTGGAATAAAGCGAGCCCCGCAACGGCCTATACTCGCTACTCTGATCTTGGAACGGCAACCCTCGATGGTTCAGAAGTTACTGTCGGATCAGTATCCCTGGCCTGTCTTTCGTGTCATGACGGGACGCAGGCAATGGATGTTGTCGTCAACGCGCCCGGTTCAGGTGGCTGGGCAGCGGCAGGAACGGAGATTGATGCCGTTGCCATTTCAGCCATGACGAATACGGGTGGTGCTCCGATTCCGATGTTGGGCACTGATCTACGGAACGACCATCCCATCAGTATCGCCTATGCAGGTGGTGGCTGTGGTGTAGGTGTCGATCCCTGTACACCGTCTACCGGAGCAACCGCCGACCGTGATTTCAACGATGCCCAGCACGCTACCATCAATGGTAACAGCCAGTGGTGGATTGATGTGGCTTCTTACGACAGTACAGGCGACGGTATCCGTGATGCAACTGGGACCGCGGATACCCGCGAGAAATCCGACATGATTCTCTACACCCGTGACTTCACCGGTGTTGATGGGCCATCTGTGGAATGCGGAAGCTGCCACGATCCTCATGAGGAGACTGCTCGACCTGTAAGCTTCCTGCGAATTGCCAATACAAACAGCGATGTCTGCCTTGCCTGCCACATTAAATGATTCTGCCTCCTGCGGCTATGTATATCCTCGATAACATCAGTTGGATAGGTATGGCAGTAGAGCGGTCCGCCAGACCAAAAGGCTGGCGGCTATCGACACCCCGGCGTAATGGATCGACGGGGCAGTCTCCCCCGACGTTTCTGCCGCCGTTAATTCTGCTGCTCATGCTCATGATCTCACTCTCCACCGCTGATGTACATTCAGCGGAAAATGAGACTGGAGAAAAGCAGGTATTCGCTACTGTTAATGGTGAATCGATTCCTATGTCAACCTACCGTGTGATTCTTCACATGGGTGCTCGGCAACGGTTTTACCATGGGCAACCACCTGAGGAGGAGCTAAAGGCCTATCGAAAGGAGGTGGGAGAACAACTGGTTGACGAGATAGTGCTTCACCAGGAGGCGATGCGACGCGGCATCGTGCCCGATCCCAAGCGTGTGAAGCAGGAAGTCGACAAAAATGTCAAGCGTCTTGCAACGCAGACTGGCTGGGAGGAGGCAAAGAAAAAGATGGTGCCTCTTCTTCACCGGGGATTGCAGCGACACGACAGGATTAGGCAGCTCAAAGATCAATTTCGCAGTGAGGTAACGCAACCCAGCGAAGCTGAGGTGCGTGTCTTTTACAATACCAATCTCGATAAATTCACTTCACCGCCGCAGTCGCGCATATCCATGATACTGCTGAAAGTGCCACCTTGGGGCAGCGCCGATATTTGGAGCCAAAAGCGTGAAGAACTGACAGCGATAAAACATGAAATTATTAAGGGAATGGAATTTAGCGAGGCGGCGAAACGTTATTCAGATGACGGCTCTGCTCCCAATGGAGGGGATATGGGCTATCTGCATCAGGGAATGCTGGGGACACAGTCCGAAGAAGCGATTTCCAAACTGGAAACCGGTGATATTTCGGACCCGATAACCTTATTGGAGGGGGTTGCCCTGTTCCATCTGATTGAACGAGCGGATGCACATATAAACCCGTTGGAAAAAGTCCGTCAGCGTGCCATTGAGTTGTTGATGAGAGAACGCCGGGAATCCGTTGTATCGGAAGAAGAGAGACGGTTACGCAACAGCGCCGATATTCACTACTCAGTCCCGGATTACTATGAACAGCGGCTGGAGTTGAGTGGCCGCGGCAAAAAGAAAAAATCTTGATCGGGAACATCGTAAAACGATGGCCGAGTCCGGGTGATGAACAAAGGTGGACTGTTGATCTTGTTTACTGGAACACTCATTACAACTACCGGAGGAGTATCTGGAACCGATTTTGATCGGTCGAGGGCCGTCTTTTCCGGCAGTCTGGGAATGCGATTCCGCGAGGTCATACCAGACTCAGGCGAAAAGTCCTTTCATCGAGCCTACACAGGGGAAGTGATCGGTAGAAATCAGATCTGGAAACCCTGGTTCGGGCATTGGAAGGGCAGACTCTCATCGAGCTGGGAAAGCAAGGAAAACGGTCGTGAGACGGAAAATGAAATCCTCTCAGGATCAGGCGAGATCAATCTGTTTCATTTAAGTAAGTTTCCGTTCTCCGCGTTTATCGATGTCAAGGATAGCCGGGTAGACGATAGCGACGCCTTGGAGCCCGGACGTGAGGAACGCCTGACACGTTACGGTTTGCGGCAATCGTTTACACCGGAATCGGGCGGCGTGAATTTCAACGTTAATCTGTTTCATGACGACCGCGAGGATCTGTTGACAGGCGATTCCGAGATGAGTACGCACGGTATTATGAGCGGTTTTCTTCACCGCGGGCCTCATCGCTTAAGCGCACTGGTATTGGCGAATGACAGGTCGCGCAGCCAAATCATGGACCGCCATAAGGATTGGCAGTCGGATTTCACCCACGCCTACAATCCGGGTGCGAAATTCAGCCTGATAACGAGTATCGGTGCAAGCGGTAGCGAGTCCGAGGATACCCTGGGGGAAAGCGAATCATCCCAGGAAAGATTGGCCACGAACATGTTGTGGAGAGCGGAAACACTGCCTGTTACCGTGCGCGGCGATTTATTTTTCAAGTCGCTATCCAGTCAATCAGAAGCCCGGCGTGACAAGGAGGAAGACGAGACAAGGGGAAATCTTTCATTAACCTACCTGCCTGATGACCATTGGCGTTTAAGGGGCAGTGTGGGTGGCCTGGTACGCACCGGCGATGTTGAAGAGAAGAGTTATGTCCAGTCATTCACGGCCGACTATACCTCGCAATTGATTCCATGGGGTGAATTTACTTACGGCTACGGCGCAGGGATCGGACTTTCAAACGAAATAAACACCGACGACGAGGATGAATGGATCGGACAGACGGAATTTTCCCATAATCTCAATCGTGCCTGGCAATATGACTGGTTCGGGCCAGTCGGCATGTCGATCACGTTTGGCCAGGACTTGAGTTACGAAAGTTCATCGATAGATGAAGATCTGGGGACATTGGTCAATCGTATCTCATATAGCCTGAACTCAACCGGTGAAGAGAGTTCGACAAATCTCAATATCGTGTTTTATGACTCCCGTAATTCCGGGCGCAATGATTTTGCCACCCAGAACATAAGCATTAACGCCATCCATAATCAGCGGCTTTCTCGCTATTCCGACTACGGAATCACATACAACGTCAATTTCACGAGACAGAGAGGGGATAACTCATCCGTGGTTGAGGACGACTTTTTTGCTGTAGATTCGAAACTTGAAATTGAAGATACCGAGTTCAGCAGTCTTGAGATCTTTTACCACAACAATCGCATGTTCAAGGTGCGAAATCTACGATTCGGCAGTCGCCTCAGGGCATCAAGCAGATCACTCTTCCTGGATGATCTAGATTCGGAATCCGGTAATGAATATTTCTGGGAAAACCGACTCGATTACAACATCGGGAAACTGGATATCGACCTACGCACAACTTGGGTTGAGCGACCAGCAGCGGATGATGCAGGCACCAAAACAATCACCTTAAACGTGCGACGGTATTTTTAAATAATGGTCATGACGCCACAATTTGCAACGCGGAGGTTCTATTAATGCGAAAAAGATATCAAATGGTATTGCCATCAATATCAATACTGTTGATTTTCGCATTTACCGTCAATGACGCAGGTGCGGAGTATGGGGATGTGGTGATCAATAACTATTCCGATGAAGCCGGTATGCGGCCAGTGGTGTTTCCCCATTGGTTTCATCGTATACGTTTCCGTTGCAAGGTATGTCATGCCGATCTTGGCTTCAAATTCCAAGCCGGTGGAAATGACATCACAATGCTCAAGATCATCGACGGCGAATATTGTGGTGCCTGCCATAACGGCGACATAGCCTGGTCAGTAGAAAACTGTAACGTCTGCCATTCCGCAACACCCGGCACCAAGACACAGGTACACGAAAGCACGCTGCAAAAATTGATTGCACCGGCTGCCGCCAAGTAACGGAGTTCAAGCAATGAAGAGCCGCCAAACGATATTTCTTCTTTACTTGGTTGTTTTTTTTGTTTCACCGGCATTTGGGGCGAATATTTCACCTGTCGGCAAAGCCAGGGTTGATGAAGTGGCTAAAGACCAAAAGGCAGTTGAGAGTCCTGGATCCGTCCCCGAAAAAAAGAAGGATAGAGATACGTCATCCAACGGTGAAAAGCATGGGACTGGTAAAAAAGAAGCCTCGCAGCAAAGCACTAACGCCAGTGATGGCAAAAAGGTGAGTGACAAAAAACAGGACCCACCGAGAAAGCAAAATGATAAGCAGATCAAACCAGGCAAGAAGCTAGCCTATAACCGCAGTCCCAACAGCTTCAATCGACTGCTGAAACCTCCATCCAAGAGAAACCCGTCGCCGGCCAAGGATGGAATTCATGATCCGGATAACGACGGCACTCATATCTTGCAGGCACCGAAGGATTCCTTCAGTCAGTTGACCAAGTCCAATTCCGGAAATCGGGTGGATTGGGTCGCGGCCATCGAAAAAGGAGAAATTAACCCTCGTTTCGATCGGCTGGATCCTGAGAAGGTCCCCATCATTCTTGACCTGAACATTGTTCGTGAAGTGAAGGGCAGCATGCCCGATGTTGTCTATCCACACAAACAGCATACAGAGTGGCTCGATTGCTCAAACTGTCATCCTGCCATCTTTGTTCCCATGAAGGGGGCTAACAATATCAGTATGGCTTCGATCCTGCTGGGTGAGAAATGCGGGGTCTGTCATGGCAAAGTCGCATTTCCTGTATCGGAATGCAGGAAGTGCCACTCCAAGAACAAAACGGAGTAGCGAATGCATTTCCGCTGCATGATGCTAAAGGCACAGATGATAACGATTCTATCAATACCTGGGTGTATACAAGCCGACTCGAATGCGACACAAGCCGGTATGGAACTTATCCAGCGAAAAGCGCAACTGGGGTACCAGATGTTGGAACAACTTAGCGTAACCAATACAGAGCAACTCAGGGATAATCTGACTCAACTGGTAGCTTCATTGAATGAAAAGGATATAGAGTCACGACTTCACAGTATGGATAAGCTTATTGCCGAGATAGCGGATTTGTATAGGCAGCGTCATGATCGTAAGGCGTTACAGAACCATCATGAAAAAAAACGCTTTCTACAAAGCCGTGAGGAGTTCAGGAGTCTATCTGAGAATCTGGAAAGCGCCTCGAAGGAAAAATTAGACGCCTCGATTGATCTGGCGACGATTAAACAGGCTTATCTTGATGAGCTCACGCATGCCGAGTCCCTGTCGGATGCCGGTGATTATAGACGTGCGATTACCGTCTTGAGCAAGGCAAAAAACACACTCATTCAGGCCATAATCCTGATCAACAAAAATCGCACTATCGAGTACAAACTCGATTTCGCCAATATTGCTGAAGAGTACGAATACGAGCTGCGACGCTATACGAGTCAAAAGATGTTAATTCAATTGGCAATCCGTGAGCAGCAACCTGGTCCCGGCAAAACGGCAAAAATAGATCAAACCCTGGCGATAGCCGATGCGCTTCACGAAGAGGCGCAATCCCATGTGCAGTCTGAACAATACCGGGAGGCATTGAACAGCCAGGAGATGGCCGTCGGCAAACTCAATTCAGTACTGCGATTGATGGGCTATTTCTTTTAACTCAAGAGGATAATGTCATGCAGTGCCTCAGACTTAAACCACTTCTCCTGATTCTGCTTGTGCAGTTGTTAACAACATCGCTCGTCTACGCAGAGGAGAACAAGAAACCGAGATTTTCCCTCGACCGGGAGGCAGTGCAGAGCCGGCTCAACAATGTCGACAGATTGATCAACACCTCATCCGGTGCGCGCCGTGTATCCGAAGGCAGTGAGCAGGCGAAAGCTTTACGCGGGCAGGCAGCCAATCATTTCCAAAAGGCGCAACTCTATTACCGGTCAGACAACATGGAACTCGCCAATGAAGAGCTACAACAGGCGACTCTCATCATGTTTCAGGCAATCAGGTTGGTGGGTACCGGCGAGGTAGGCGAGAACAAGCTTAAAAACGATTATCAGAAGAAGCGAAGCAGTCTGCAAGCGTTGCTCGAGGCACTACAAAGAGTCGCTGTCGAAAAACAGACCCCAAGTCCGGAAACGGGCAAGATTATCGAGCAGGCCGAGGCTGCTGACCGTCTCGCCGCGGCAGGCAAAATAAAAGAGGCACAAATCCAGTTGGATATTGCCTACGAAACTGTCAAGCAGGAAGTTGAAAAACTGCGCTCCGGCGATACTTTGATACGCTCACTCGTGTTCGCCAGCAATGAGGAGGAGTATGCCTACGAACTCGATCGCAACGAAACCCACTTTATGTTGGTCAAGCTGCTGCTCGAAGATCGTGATATCAATGCGGGTACTCAGTCGGCTGTGGATGAATATCTCGCAGAGGCACGACGGCTGCGTAAATTGGCGGATAAGGCATCCGAGGACGGAGATTTTGAGGAGGGCATAAAAAAACTGGAGGATTCCACAAAACAGATCGTACGTGCCATCAGGCGTGCGGGTGTCTATATACCTGGATAGGGCATTGATCTTTACATCCAGACAACTGAGCAACCACAGAGCCGCTGCTGCTTGGCTGCTATTTTCTCTGTTCTGTCACTCCGCACACTGTGATGCGCCTGCATGGAAGTCCATCACCGAAGACGGTATTCACGATCCCGGCAATCCGGCACTCTCGCTGCTGCAAGAGCCCGCCGAAGCACTCTCTCTACTGCCAACCGACAGCGCCGGAAATCAGGTTCGTTGGGTCAGGGCGCTACAGGAGGGTTATATAGAACCACGGACCAACATCTACCCTGATACCAAGATCGAAGTCCTCGATCTCGATATCATCATGCCACGCACCGGTTCTGCCAAGTATGTTCGTTTCCCCCATCGGGCCCATACCGAGTGGCTCGATTGCAGCAACTGTCACGATGCCATCTTCAAGGCTAAGGCGGGTGCCACCCCGGTGACAATGCTGCAGATCCTCTCCGGAGAGTATTGCGGCAGATGTCACGGTGCGGTGGCCTTTCCGCTGACGGAGTGCGATCGCTGTCATAGCGTCAGTACCGCAATCCCTCCCGGTGTACTCAAGGGGCAATGAATAACCATGGTGCTGACGGTAAGACATCGATTGTGGCTACTCTTCACAGCCCTGACGGTGACGACGATGGCCGGTGCGGAATACGCTGACGTCATCCTGAATCGTTATGCCGAGCAGGAGGGTATGCGTCCCGTCATATTCCCGCACTGGTTTCACAGGATTCGCTTTCGCTGCAAGGTTTGCCATAACGAGTTGGGTTTTGAGATGCGCGTGGGATCGAACGACGTCACCATGACCGACATTATCGACGGCCGCTTCTGTGGCATGTGCCACAATGGTGAGATCGCATGGTCGGTGGAAAACTGCGATCTCTGTCATTCGGGGAAGCCCGGGTTGAAGAGTGGCATATTCGGAGGACATCAGACGGGAGGGCCTGGCCGCTGGTAGCCTTGATAAGCCATGAAGCATCTATTCCTCATCATTTCGTTTTGCTTGATTCAGGCCTGCGCAGAAACACCGAAGTTGCTCTACCTGAATCTTTCAAACGGTGATGCCGCCGGCAAGCTGGAAGTCTGGCCGAAGAGTGGCGAGGTCCCCCGCTATGCCTATGCGGGAGAGCTGACCGGGCAGAATAATTTCCGCACTTCACCGGATCATCAACCCAGCCGAACCCTTAAATTTCTCTCCTGGATCGTCGGCCTGGATCCGGCCCGTGCCGAGCAGCCTGTCATCCTACAGCGGCCTCAGGGCGGGAATGTCGACAAACAGGGAAGGATCTATGTCAGTGATGTCAGCCGGCAGGCTGTATTTGTCTTTGATCCGGTCGAGGGCGAGCTGCATGTCTGGGAATGGGCCGAAAAGTCGAAGCGCTTTCTATCCCCGGTCGGCCTGGCGATTCGCGAGGATGGCGAAGTTCTAGTGGCAGACTCCGAACTCGGGCGCGTTGTCCGCCTGTCACCTGATGGAAAACCGATGGGTGTTTTTGGTGATGGCGACCTGCAGCGTCCGACAGGTGTGGCTTTGGACCATGCAAGCGGATGGGTCTATGTTGCCGATACCCGCGCCAACGATATCAAAATCTATGACTCCCAGGGAAATCTTATCGGGAAGTTCGGCAATGCCGGCGATGAGGCGGGGCAACTCAATTCCCCAACCTATATCACTGTATCCGACGGGCGTGTCTATGTTACCGATACCCTGAATGCGCGGATTCAAGTCTTCGATACCCAGGGGCGCTGGTTACAGCTGATCGGTGAGCGTGGCCACTATATCGGCAACCTCAATCGTCCCAAGGGTATCGCGGTGAGTCGCGAGGGTCTGCTCTATGTGGCCGAATCCTACTACGACTACCTGCTAGTCTTTGATAGCAATGGTGAGTTTCTGATGCCGATCGGTGGTCCCGGAAGTCAACCCGGTGAGTTCATGTTGCCGGCCGGTGTCTGGCTTGATGAACATGGCCGGGTCTATGTATCCGATATGCTCAACGGCAGGATCTCCATCTTCCAGTTCCTGGGAGCGGACACATGAGAAGGGTGTCCCTGCCGGTCTGCTTTCTGCTGTGCGCCTCAGGCGATCTCAATGCCGAGCGTATGTCGGATATCCGCAACACCAAGCACAACCTCTCGATCAGCGGACCGGGACCGGTCAGGGCAACAAGCGAGTCCGAGGTCTGTGTTTTCTGCCACACGCCCCATGGGGCCTCGGATATACCAGCAGCCCCCCTCTGGAACAGGGCGCTTTCGGGGGCCACCTATACTCCCTATACATCCACTTCCATCGATGCCCAGGATACCACGGCGGAACCGGGAGGCAGTTCCAAACTCTGTCTCTCATGTCATGATGGCACGCTGGCCATCGGCGCCGTCAACGTGGCGAACGGACAGGCCAACGCCAGCATCTCCCTGCAGGGTACGGCTGCCGGCGGTACCATCCCGGAAGGCAGCGGTGCATTGAGCGGGTTCACACGCCGTATCGGTGTCGATCTGACCAACGACCACCCGATCTCATTTACATATGACAGTGCACTGGCACTCGCCGACGGCGAGCTGCGCGATCCCTCAATCGAGTCCCACATCGCGACACGCGCATCGGGGCAAAATCCCAAGCCGGTGGTACCTCTAGAGTCGGATCGTCTCGAATGCGTCAGTTGTCATGATCCACACATCCGCGATACTGACATCTCAAAAAATATCAAATTTCTCAGGCTCAACCGCTTTCAGGAGGGGCTTCCAGGCAACTCTTTCTCAGAGATTAACGACATCGTCTGCCTGGCCTGTCATGACAAACTGGGACAGCGCTGGGTGGACTCCGCCCATGCCGATCCGGCCGTCGCCGACGAGACCTACAAGACCATACCGGCAGATTTGAGGGAGTTTCCTGCCGGGATAGCCGTCTGGCAGGCGTCCTGTCTTAATTGTCACGACACCCATACCGTACAGGGCTCACGGCGCCTCTTGCGAGAGGGTAGCGATGCCTTGGGAGGACCCACACAAGCGCGACTTGGCGGTGCTGCCGCTATCGAGAGCACCTGCTACCAATGCCATACCAACGATGCATCGTCGGTGCTGAACTTCTCCCTTGAAGTGCCGAATATCGAGGATGATTTCGTCCTTGCCCGGCATATGCCGATCACCAGTTTCGATCAGCCTGCAGGTGTCGAGGTGCACGACATAAGTGATGCCGACTTCAGTGAGGATCCTCTGTTCCTGGGCAAGGGCGATCTCAACAACAGGCATGCCGAATGCACCGACTGCCACAATCCCCATCGCCTGCAGCGCAACACCCTTTTCAACGGCAACGGTTCCAACCTGACCGGCACCCACGATCACGGTGCCTCACATTCCAATATCGCCTCAGGGGTTCTGCGCGGTACAACCGGCGTAGAGCCGGTCTACGGATCGGCGAGTTTCCACGATCTACCCCTGAGCTACACGCTCAAGCGTGGTGACGGCGGCGACGGCGCAAGCAATCTGGCAATCAGCCCATGGGTTACCCGGGAGTACCAGATCTGCCTCAAGTGCCATTCCGATTATGGCTATGATGACAACAACCTCTACCCAGTTGGCGACCGGCCTGTATTGGGCGATTCCATCGGTACCACAACCCCAGGTACTAACGGCCTGACCCAGTACACCAATCAAGCCAGGGAGTTTCAGGCGCCCGTAGCTCACCAGGGATTCGGCTCGCCCGGGGATAGCGGTGCTGACTTTGACTACCTGAGTAATAACCAGCGTTCATGGCATCCGGTTATCGCAGCAACCGGTCGAGACGGCTTACAACGCAACCAGGGAGATGAAGATATCTCGAGCAACTGGGTGCCACCCTTTGACAGCGCCGTGGGTAGCCAGACCATGTACTGCAGCGATTGTCACGGTTCCGGCACTGCCCCGGGAACCGTGGTGCCGGATGGTGGCGCAAACGGTAGACCCTGGGGCCCCCACGGGTCGAACCACAACTTCATCCTTAAGGGCGACTGGTCCGCGGACACCGGGACGGGACGTCCCCAGGATCTTTGTTTCAAATGTCATGATTACGACGTCTACGCCGGGGGCGACCGCAGCGTCGACAGCGGATTCGGGCGGGGCGACAACCTTCATGCCGAGCACTTCGAGCGGATTACCGGTAACCGGGTGAAGTGCATGTGGTGCCATGTCGCCGTGCCCCACGGCTGGAAGAATAAGGGATTGTTAGTCAATCTCAACGACGTGGGACCGGAGGCCGGACTGCCACCCGGAACCGAAGTCCCGATTCAAACCAATGCGGAGGTCTACAACCAGGAGCCTTACTACTTCAATGCCAAGCTCAAAGTGATCAATTTTGCCCAGTCGGGGGATTGGCGTCCGGACAACTGCGGCTCCGCCAGCAGCAATCCGGATGTCGGTCGGGACTGGATGGGGGCGGTATGCCAGAATCCACCCTGACAACCAAAATGAGCAGAGCGGAGCCGACAGGGATTGAACGGCAGAGGAGGAAGATTAATCCGGCCTGGTTTCGCACGCTGGCATCACTGAGGATTACCAGTTTCGGCCTGTTGCTGCTGGGCGCTGGTGGTTTGGCCACCTCACGGCAAAGCGATATCGGACAATGGCTGATTGTCGCTTCGCTGCTGCTGCTTGCCATCAATCTGTGCGCTGCGTTACTCAGCAATCCACTGTTTCGGGTAAAACCGGCACTATTTGGCATGCATGTCGGCCTGTTGCTGCTGGCGGTCTCCCTGGCATACGGTCAATTGAGCCGCTTTCGCGGCCATTTCGAAATCACCGAAGGACAAGTGTTCGATCCGCGGCAGGTGATTATCGATCGCCAGGGCGTCCTGGTGCCCATGCTGCCGGTTGAAGGTGCCTTCAAGCAGGGGACGATCTGGATAAATTATGCCCCGGGGATGATGCGCAGGGAGACTCATAGCCAAGTCGTGATGGCTGACGGCCGGTTGTCGGGAGCGACCGATGGCCGGCCGTTGATCATCGAGAAAAACCGTTTCTATGTTACCCACAACAAAGGGTTTTCGGCACTGATCACTTGGTGGCCGGCACAGGAGTCACCTGTCCGCCTGGGAGCCCTCCATTTTCCTTCCTACCCGCGACTCGCACCGATGCAGCGCCTCTCCTGGACGGCGCCTGACGGAACAGCACTGAGTTTCGAGATCACACCAAAAGCTATCCCGCAGGATGAGAACTGGACACTGAGCGGTGCAATGTCGGAAGCGCTATTGCTGGTTACACGGGACGGCACAACCACAAGTCTTCAACCGGGCGAGACCCTGCGCCTTACGGGTGGCGCGTTCCGCTTCGAAGGCATCAAGATGTGGATCGGCTACCGCATCTTCCGCGATCCGAGTCTCTACTGGTGCTTTGCGTCCGCCATGATTGTCGTCTGCTGTCTAGCCTTTCATTTGGCGGGGCGCAATCTGCGTAGGCCAAAGAGAGGTGTCGCTCAGACAGACACCAGAAAGGTAAATATATGAACGATTACACCCTGTGGCTCTATCCCGCGGCGATCGCCTATCACCTGGCGGCTGTGTTATCGATTCAGGAACTGCTCGACAGATGCAATGACTACAGCCGTTGGATCGGAGGAACGATCCTGGCTGGGACACTTTTTGTCACTTTAGCCATCGCCGGACGCTGGCTCACCTATGGCCAGGGACCTTTCCTGACCATGCATGAAGTGTTGATCAGCAGCCTGTTCAGCCTTTCATTCATCTATGGCCTGGCCTATGTTTTCGTCCCGATCACCCGGGTCGGCGCTCCTTTTGCCGCGGTTACGATACTGTTGCTTTTCATTTGGGCCGCCGAGACCGATCCCGGGATCAGGCTGTTGCCACCGACCTATGAGACACCCTGGCTATGGGTGCATGTCATCTTCGGAAAGCTCTTCCTCGGGTGTTGTCTGGTTGCGACCAGTCTTGGCGTATGGCTCATCACGCCTTTAAAGCGGTTCGTGCGCTCTGCACGTTACATGTGGGTACCACAACAGCTCGAACGGCAAGTCTGGATATGGCTCTCATTAGCTTTTTTGTTTCACAGCGTCATGCTGATCGCAGGCGCGGTCTGGGCGCAGGATGCGTGGGGACGCTATTGGGATTGGGACCCCCTTGAAACCTGGGCCTTTATCACCTGGCTCTGCATGGCGCTTACCCTGCATATGCGATCAGTCTACCCACTGGGGCCGCGCACTCTCTCATTGCTGGCGATGGGGGTGTTCGTCCTTGCCTTCCTGACTTTTTTCGGGGTGCCGTTCGTCAGTGTCAATCCCCATCAGGGGGCTGTATGAGAATGTCGCCGGACTTGCGTTTGCCGATCGCTGCCCTGGTCGCAATTGCGACATTGACCGTAGTCGCGTTAATCCGGGATGAAATCGGCAAACCTGCCGCTAAAGTTGAAATGGAACGTGAAACTGCGCAAGCCATGGAGCAATCCCCGCTCGATGATCTATTCCTGAATGCGGTGGGATTGCTGCACACGCGGCATTTTGAACCGGCAGTGCATTCATTCAACAAGCTGGTGGAGCTGGCGCCTTGGATGCCGGAAGCGGAAGTGAATCTGGCCTATGCCTTGATGGGAATGGGTCAATATGCCGAGGCACAACACCACTTCAACCATGCGCTTGAACTGAATGATCGTCAGCTGAATGCCTATTACGGCCTCGCGATTTCCTTGGAACAGCAGGGTGATTTGGAATCCGCATTGGGTGCAATGCGTGTTTACGTGCATCTTGCGGCGGATGACGATCCCTACCGGCGCAAGGCCTGGGCGGCGATCTGGGAGTGGGAAAATACACGCAATGTTGGAGAGAAGGTGATCGAATGAATAAACGATTCCTGAGCTTCACCCTATTGAGTCTGGTTGGGATGATTGCGGTTACGATCATGTTGGTCGCGGTTTTCCGGGATATCAATCAGGCTACGCTGGAAAAACATTTCCACGAACACAATGTCTTGCTTGCCCGTATTCTGCGTAATGGTTTGGTGAACGACAGGTTGCCCGAGGTATTGAAAGGGGAGCAGGAGAGTGTGGGAGACAATCGCTTCCTAACCTCGTTTGAGGCAAAACTAAAGCAATATCTCAAGGATGTATATGTTGCGAAGATCAAGATTTTCGATCTGGGAGGAATCACTATCTACTCCTCAGCTCCGGGTGAAGCGGGCAGGGATGCGAGCAGGAATCCAGGCGTCTTTGCGGCGCTTAACGGGCTCAGTTCGGGCAGTATGGTCTATAGGGACAAGTTCAACAGCTTTGACGGCATGATCGAGAACCGTAACCTTTATCAGCAGTATATTCCCATCAACGGACTGGCGGATGATCGTGTCGAGGGTGTGTTCGAGATCTACTCCGATGTCACACCTTTTCTGCAAGCCGTTTCCGACACGGAGCAGGAGTTTGTCATCGGGTTGTTGGCTGTCCTGGGAACATTCCTATTGGCGCAGGTATGGCTCTATCATCGAACGGATTCCGCTTTGGTCAAGGAGCAGGCTCAAACAAAGCAGTATCTGCAGGAACTGGAGGATCACCGCAAGGATCTGGAATCGCGTGTACAGGTACGCACCGAGGAACTCGAGTCATCACACTATTTCCTGCAATCCATCATCGATGGTATTGCAAATCCACTGTTCGTGATTAAAAAGGATTTACAGATCTCGCTGATGAACAAAGCCGCCAAGGGCTTGATCAATATGAATACGCCTAAGGAAAAAATGGCCTACTGCTACCAGATCTCCCACCGCCGCGACACACCCTGCGACGGCAGTGACCATCCCTGTTCCTTCCAGGAAGTGATGCGTACCCAATCGACCGCCACCGTGCAGCACAGACACTATGATGCCGATGACAATCCTATCATCGTCGATGTGATATCGACGCCGCTCTACGACAAACAGGGTGAAATGCAGGGTATCATCGAGGTACAGCACGATGTCAGCGAACTTGTTTATGCCAAGCAGAATCTGGCGCAAAGCGAGGCCAGGCTGCAGGCTATTCTCGATCATATTCCCGATGCTATCTTCACGCTCGATACCACAGGAAGGGTGGAGTCAGCCAACATGGCCGCCCTGGGCATGTTCAATTACCCTCACACGGAGTTGATCGGCAAAAGATTCGAGTCCCTGTTTTCCGAGGATCGTGAGGTTTTGCTCAAAAACACGAATCAGGGCGAGAACGAGTATTGCGCACGAAAACAAGGGGACGAACTTTTTCCTGTCGATCTGTGGATTGGTGATTTGCATTTAGCCCATGAGAAGCGATTGGTTGCTGTCGTAAGGGACATTACCGAAAGCAAGATAGCGGCGCAGGAACTGGAGCGAACCCGACAGCAGTACTATCACCAGGAGAAAATGGCGGCCATCGGTCAGTTGGCTGCCGGCATATTGCACGAGGTCGGAAATCCCATCGCCGCCATTGCAGGGGCGGCGGACAATATGCGGTCCGCAAATGGATGGGGTGAGCAACAGAACGGTGAGAAGCCTGATTTTCCACAAGTCGTAATCCGTAATCTGAATATGATCGAAGAGCATACCGAGCGTCTCTCGAAGATTACCCGGGACATTGCCGATTTCGCCTCCCCCCGAATCCGTAAGCGTGAGTTGACCGATATCAACGGTTTGATAAGGAGCACATCTCGACTCCTCGGTTATGACCATCGCTACCGCAAAATGGAGATCAGGCAGACCCTCGACAGTCAGTTACCTGCAGTGGAGGCGGTACCTGACCAGATAACACAGGTGTTGGTAAACCTGATTATCAATGGCCTGGACGCCTGCAACACAGGCAGGCTGCAGCCGGTGGTTGAGGTTATGACACGGGTTGTGCAGGACGGCATCGAGATAGAGGTGAAAGACAATGGCGCCGGAATGGATGAGCGGACCCTCGAACACGCACTCGAGCCTTTCTTTACCACCAAGGAGCCGGGTAAGGGCACTGGTCTCGGGCTCTCGTTGTGCAGTTCGATTATCAGTGCACATAACGGCAGATTGAGCATCGTAAGCCACTCCGGCACAGGCACATCGGCGACCGTTTACCTGCCCGGTATCGAAACTCACTCTGAGACGAATGCGTAGGAGGGCGACATGAAACAGATGCATATTTTGGTTGTCGATGATGAAGCTGCCATCCGTCAGGTGTTGGCGGAGCAACTGACCCGTTCAGGACACACGGTTGAGCAGGCGGACTGTGGAGAGGAGGCTTTGACAATGCTCCAATCCTCAGACTTTGACGTCTGTATCTGCGATCTGCGACTGCCTGATCTGGATGGCATCGAAGTCATCAGGCGCTGCCGGGCAAAAGAGATGGACATCGCTTTTCTTATGATCACCGCTTTCGCCTCGGTCGATACCGCGATCGAAGCCATGAAACTGGGCGCCTACGACTATCTCATGAAACCGGTTCAGCTTGAGGATGTACTGATTCGCCTCGACCACATCGCCGATGTCGCGCGCCTGCGTGATGAGAACCGCTATCTGCGAAAAATGGTGGAGTCCGATACCGGATCGGATACCTTGGGCCTGTCTGTGCCCATGCGGAAAATTCAGACCCTCATCAACAAGGTGTCACGCACCGACAGCACCGTCCTCATAACGGGTGAAAGCGGCACCGGAAAGAGCCACATTGCCCGTACGATCCACTATGAAAGCAATCGGCGTGACCGGGCGATGGTGACCGTGAACTGTGGTGCGATTCCGAAGGAGTTGTTGGAGAGCGAGCTATTCGGACACATCAAAGGCGCTTTTACGGGTGCGGACAGAATCAAAAAAGGTCTCTTCCGGGAGGCCGACGGTGGCACGCTCTTTCTCGATGAAATCGGTGAATTGCCGCTTACACTGCAGGTTAAGCTGCTGCATGTCATCGAGGATAAGGAGGTTAGGCCCCTGGGAGCGGAACAGTCGAGGCGGGTCGATGTGCGTATCATTGCGGCAACCAACAGGAACATTGTCGAAATGATGCAGAGCGGAGAATTCAGGGAAGATCTCTTTTACCGTTTGAATGTACTCCACATTACCCTGCCGCCACTGCGTAGCCGCAGGGAGGATATCCCCTTGTACATCGAGTATTTCCTCAACACGGAAATTTCAAGACTCGGTTTGGAGGGGAGTTACAGCATAGACCCGGAGGTGGAGGAACATTTGCTTGCCTACGAATGGCCGGGAAACCTAAGAGAACTGCAGAACGTTATCGCCCGGATGCTGGTCCTCGCGGAGGAACGCGCCATCAACATGGGCGATCTTCCATCTCATGTAACCCGGTATGAACACAATGGTAACAAATACGAATTCGGTAAAACATTCGGCTCGTTGAGAGAGCAGGTGAGGCAATTCGAAATAGGCGTGATCAAAAAGGCGATCGACGCTGCCGGCAATGATCGTGCACTTGCCGCGCGTTCACTCGATATCGGCCTTTCCACGCTCTATCGGAAACTCGAGGAAAGATAGTGTGCAAATTACCTAAAGAGCAACGACCTAGACGTAGATTCAGTATACGATCTGCAGTCATGTCAAACAAAAGACTTAACACCATTTTATTAATCCTGACCCTTATCATGCCGTCATTGTCATTCGCCGATCCTCATGAGGATTATCTGCGTGGTTTGGCGGCGTATCAGCGTGAAGACCTCATGACCGCAATCGAATCGCTGAAGATCGCCGCGGACAGTGGCCATGCCAAGGCGCAAAGCCTGCTTGGTTATATTTACGATATCGCCGAGGAGAACGAGCAAGCTTTTCACTACTACCGGCAAGCTGCGGAGCAGGGCGAGGCTGATGGCGCTTACGGAATGGGCACGCTGTACGCCACGGGAGAAGGTGTTGTACAAGACCTCTTCGAGGCGGTCAGGTGGTTTGAAAAAGCGGCCGACGCCGGCCATCCACAGGCCATAGATCTGCTAGCCACTGCCTATTTGAATGGCGGTTTGGCATTGACCAAAGACAGTGCCAAAGCGATAGATCTTTTAGAACGTGGTGCGGCGCTGGGGCATTCTCCCTCCATTGAACGTTTGAAAGCGCTCAAGGAGAAAGAGGGGATATAAAACGAATCCAAATCTAAAAACAGAAATCAGCAATCGCATAATGAACAGATCAAGCAAAATCCAAGTCACTTCCATTCTGACCTTTCTGTTTTTCGGAATGACCGCGATTTCCGCAGCAGACAGCGAGTCTGATATAGGCGACCGCCTGTCCATCGAAAATCCGACTTCCCACGGGAACATCGAGGTTCTGGAACGCTATGAGATCGGCCAAAGTGTCTATGCAAGGGCGCTTGCAGTTGAAACCGGGACAAACAGCCTGTGGGTCGGCACATCGGCGGGTGTGCACGAGATCGATCTGCGAGATCAGTCGATCCGAAACACCTTCACTCGCGAGCACGGACTGGCGAACGAGTATGTCTTCGCGATAGGCATAGATCAGGCAGGTTACAAGTGGTTCGGCACAAATGCGGGTGGCATGTCCCGTTATCGCGATGGCAAGTGGAAGACCTGGTTCCCTATGCACGGTCTAGCCGACTATTGGGTCTACGCTTTTGCCTGGCAGCCGGACGGTACGCAGTGGATTGGAACCTGGGCAGGGGCTAATAGCCTCGATCCGGCTACGGGGGAGATGAAGACCTACCTGAGCGAATTGGTGAATGAGTGGGTTTATGGCATTGCCGTCGATTCGAAAAACCGGGTCTGGTTCGGAACGGAAGGGGGAATAAGCCGTTTCGATGGCAAAGACTGGGTGTCATGGGATCATGCTGACGGTCTCGGCGAAAAAAACAGCGACAAAAAACCCTTCAGCCGCAATACGGGGCTTGGTACGCGAAGCCGTCACGACCTTGGGGTGCTCAGCGGAGGAGAAGCGACCTACAACCCCAACTATGTATTCAGCGTGTTGATCGATCAGCAGGACAATCTCTGGGCAGGCACATGGGGTGGTGGCCTCGCCTGGTTCAACGGTGAGCAGTGGCATAACTACACCGTTGACGATGGCCTCGCGGGGGATATCGTTTATTCCATCGCAATGGAACCTAGCGGTGTTCTATGGATAGGCACAAACAACGGGTTGTCGCGATTTGACGGAAATGAATGGACAACTTTTGGACGTAACGACGGCTTCAGTGATCTCAATGTATACGCCGTAGTCGTGACACCGAATGGAGAAATCTGGGCAGGCACTAAGGGGGCGGTAGTCAGGTTGGGCATCAACAAGGGTGACGGTTAAATGAAAACGAGAAACGAAAAAGCGATCTATGCAGCCATCGGAATTGTTGCCATTGTGGCTGCCTACCGGGCCGGCACACAACAAAGTACTCCGGAAACCGATTCATCACCGCAGCAAAAGCAGGCTGAAATCGAGAGTTTGCCAGAGAAAACTGTATCGAATACGCCAATACCGAGCCTGTTGCCGGATTCACACCCTCCAAGCAACCCAGACCAGGGACGCAGTGTCGATGACAAGGGTATCCGGTTCGCTCACTTCAGGGTTGGCAACAGCAACGTCAAGGCGATTTTGAATGACGGTGACACTTTGTGGGTAGGGACGTCCGGTGGTGTCATTCGTTACGACAAAACCAAGGATGAACACCGCCTCTTCGATGTGCGGTCTGGACTACTGTCCAACGGTATCTTTCATCTCAGCAAGTATGGCAAGAAACTCGTGGTCGGAACCTATGGCGGAGGACTTTCACTCTTTGATCCCGATACTGAAGACTGGGAGAACTACAACATCCAACACGGTCTAGCGGATGCGTTTATTTACGACATGCTCGAGATGGAAAACGGTGATGTCTGGATCGCCACCTGGTCCGGGGCGAATAGGGTCATAGGAGGCAAATTCGACGACCGCTCGGCTTGGCAGACATTCACTGTTGAAAACACCCAAAACGGCCTACCCAACGATTGGGTATACGCCTTGGCAAAGGGTCGCGAGGGCGATATATGGATGGCGACGGAAGGCGGTTTGGCCAACTTCAAAGATGGTGCCTGGAAAAACTGGAGGCATGAAGACGGATTGGGTGCGCCATATGAGCTGGTTAAAGATCAAATAGACTTCAAGCGGGATCCGGCAAAGGAGTCGAGTCACCATGCACGGCAAAAGGTGGAGATGGGGCTTCAGAGTATTGATGTCGCATATAACCCCAACTATATCGTTTCACTTTATGTTACGCCACAAGGCATCGTATGGTGCGGAACCTGGGGGGGAGGCCTCGCACGATTCGATGGAGCAGTATGGAGCTATTTCACCGCCAAAGATGGTCTACCAGCCAACCATGTGTTCATGCTAGAACCGGGAGAGAATGGAGAAATGTGGATAGGCACAAGCAATGGGCTCGCCAGGTTTGATGGAAAATCGTTCAAAACGCTCACCACTCATGACGGTCTGTTTGCCAATAATGTGTTCTCCTTGGCCATGGAAACAAACGGAACAATATGGGTTGGCAGCTTCGGTGGGGTTTCAAAGCTACAGAATCTAAAGCTGTAATTGTTTAGAGTGTAAAGAGATTTAGGGATTAGATGGTTGATCCACCGATTGAATCCGAAGCCAAGTACAGATCTAATTCAACAATCATATCCCAGCATTTTGATATCTAAGAGATGGGGGTGCCCACCCATGTTTACTGGCCACAGTACGGATAGTGTTGCAGACGCCCGCCTAAGTTATTGAATTAAAAGGCTAGGATTCGATAATGCCTCTCATAATGCTGGGGATCGGCAGATCGAATCTGCTCCTTGCTGCCATATAATCAAATAGTTACATAAAAACCCGGCACTGCAGGATTTTATGTAAACACTGTGTAAGCATTTTGGGGAAAAGTTCAGCTATTATGCTTTTAAACATTTATACCGAACTCAATAGATTATTCTCGCATCCAAACTAGAGTTAAAAACGCTAGTGGTAGTGGTTGTATTCAGCTGGTTCTATCCTTTTGAGGAAGGGTGGAACAGAATTAACGAACATAGCTGAGATCTACCATTAAAAGTCAGCTTCTATTTCATCCAAGATAGCGGCTACATTTCGGCGTATTCTCTCATCGGGATCATGCCTTTGATTCTTTAGATAGTGAATTGATGTTTCTCTCCCCATCTCCCCCAATGCCGCCACGGCATTTAACCGGATATCAACAGTTTGGTCCGACAACAGAGCTGCCAACGCATAAACTCCCTGCTCGCTTTCAAGTTCAGCGATAGCCCAGATTGCCGCGATCCTCACTTGCAAGTTTGGGTCATAGAGAGCTGGCTCTATATAGGCAATCATAGAGTCATCCATTTGCATACTGAGTGACTCAACGACTGTTGCCCGTATGACCGGATTGGGATCGTATAGGGCATCTGTGAGGGTATGATTAATTTCACTATGCTTATATCCGCTGATTGCATTTACTGCTGCTAGACGCAGTGCAGGTTCACTATGGGATAACATGGGTTGTAAGTGATGCATTGTATCTATAGCGAATAGATTTTCATCTTCAACCATTTCTATCCATTGGAGCTCTGCAGAATATTTCTCTTCTGGCAGATTTGTTGCGGTATCATTCAATAATTTTTGATTCTCACCCTGCACAGTATTTTCTACATTGCTCGAAGCTTGGTGGGATAGGTCTTGTACTGGAGACAGCTTACTAGTTTGTTCTATAACATTCTCATAAATAGCTATCTCGTTGTGACTCTGGGTACTACAAATCCAATAACCAGCAACAATCACGAATAGAGCCAGTAGTATTGATCCTGTAACTTTCATGGCAGTCTAGCTCCTGTCTGGATGCCCCTCCCTAACGGGAGGGGTTTGGTCAGTATCATTCAACAATAAAGCAGCTTTCAACCGCAGATTTATTACCGCTCTCTGCCCTAACGAGAATTTCAAACTTATATTCACCCTCCTCTGACAGAGTAAAAAAATCTGGATCAGCGACGGTCCATTGTGTTAGGTCACCAGGTATGATGCTGGTTGACTTGTAATCCGTGTCATCGATCTCAACAACAACTTCATAGTAACGAACCACTACATCACCTTCCTTTCCCAGTTCGTTGTGAGAACCGAGTACCGGTTCCCATGTCAAGGTTACTGGTGCACTAACGACAGGTAGTAGATCAGCATCGCAGTCTTCTGCTGCTGGCATACCGTTGATGGTTACATTGTCAGGAGCGGCAGGAATAACATGAGATAGGAATACTTCATTTTCACGCTCCTCTCCATCCAGAGTGATGCCCTCTATTTCGTAAATTCCCTCAGGAAACCGTTTGAAGAAATCCGCAGGTTCAAGTTCATCGAAAGTCGGTTCAGCACTCTCGAAAAACAGTTCGGTGATACCCTGTCGTTTGAGGCGTCCATTTGCCCGTACAGTCATCATGCGGCGCTCATTGGGATCCTCAATTTCTAGACGTTTCCACTCATCCCCATCCACTTTGCCATGAATACCGAGATCGCCATCGGTATCATTCAATTCGAAAAATAGTTCCGCTTCGTCGAATGGTATATCCTCACCTGCAATACCAGTTGATGACGCAAGAATAAAGCCCGCAGTGATAAAATAGATGGGTAGATTTACATGGTTCATATTACTTTCTCCTCTGTTGATATTTGATATTTACAGACTCCATGCATAATATATTTTGTACCCATGACCTGAAATTAGCCTGATATTAAACTGAATGTTTACTGAATATCTTTAATCAGATTACACTCATGTCGTTATGAATCATCTTCAGGAAGCAACACATGAAAATATCCACATCGATTTTAATTGGGTTTATGCTTTTTGCTAGCCAAGCTGTTGCGCTAAGTAAAAGTGATGTCAGAAAAATTATAAAAAAAGCCTATCCCGGTGCGAGAATTAGTGAAGTTGAAAAAGAGACTTATAAGGGAGAAAAGATCTATGAAGTAGACTTCATACATGATGGCGATAGACTTGAGGCCATCATTGGACTTGATGGAAGTATCATCAAGGTTGATATCGACGATTGAGTATGTAATTAGCCAGTAACAGAGACAATAAAAAACCTTACCGCAAACTCTATATAAATAATTTACGGTGCAGGAAATTATTATTTTTATTCAAGATTGTATTTGCTATGCTCTTTTCTAATCCTTGCGTCCTCTTTTAAATGGTGAAGATGTAAGCTGGTGAGCATATGCCAGCACCAGATTAGGCCCTGCTAGCCTCATACTTTATGGAGAGTTTAATTTACCTATCTGAAGATAACCTGAGGATTGCGCATTGCGGCAATTAATTCCGGTCACCATTATTTTTAGCCTCTTGCATGCATCGCCTGCTTCTGCACAGAGCGGCGGACACCTTTATGCCGATTTCGAAATTGACATTGAATTCAACGAATTAGATGGCTTGAGCCTTGGGAGTGAAGCTGAGCATAATCGACTGGTAGAGCAGGAAATGGAATTCGAATTCGATATCGAATACTGGGTAAACAACAAATTTAATCTGTTCTTTACTGGCGCATTGATTGATGAAAACGAAACCATAAAAAGTGCAGACATGAAAACCACACGCACTGGATTGGAGTTCAGAGAACTGGGGGTCGCCTACTTATTTGGTGATATCGTAGATTCTGAAATAAATCTTGGACGCGTAGAATATGAAAGCATCAGCCAGTGGTGGTCCTGGTGGGACGATGAATTGGATATCATCAGTTTGCAGTTGTGGTTTGGTGACTTTGAGACTTTTCTTGCCATTGCTGAAGAGCAGGCGCCGGAATCTACGGATCAGGATTTTATTGATCCTGAACTGGATGATGTTCAACGTCTGATTTTCAGCATGAGCTGGGAGATCATGGATGGACAGATCCTCAACATTTATTACCTCAAGCAGAATGACAATTCGCCTAACTATCGAGTTGGCGATCTTGAAGATATTGAGAAGATCGATGAAGAAGATGCTGACTTAATCTGGAAAGGTATCAGTTATGTTGCCGGGATTGAACATCACATGATAGGAGAGATCGACCTGGAACTGCACTATTCCGAGATAAGCGGTAGATTTGCTGTCTATGAGTTCGAGGATTCATCTTCGGGTGTCGTTGAGGTCAGTGAACGGGAAGATGGACATATCAATGGCACGGCCAGTGGCTACTTGTTGCGCTGGACACCTCGCGGACTGGATGAGTTCTCACTGATTATTGCTGGCGCAAAAGGGTCTGGTGACTCTGATCTGGGAGACCGTCATAACAAATCTTATCGTCAAACCGGTTTGCAGGGAGACCTTGAATCCTACGGGGAGCTATATCAGCCGGAATTATCCAATCTTAAGATCGACATGTTTGGCCTTCAGTGGCGGATAGCTGAGAACATGTCGTTTGCGTTGATGCATTTTGACTACAGGCAGGATAAGTTATCGGATGAAATACGCGACGCCACTATCGAGGTGGACCCATCTGGGGCTAGCCGGGATTTAGGCAAGGAGTTGGATCTGGTCTATAGCATAGAATATGAGGAAACCCTGGAACTGTTTTTCACTTACGCTAAATTCAAGCCAGGCAGTGCTTATGCCGACTACCGGCAAGACTCTACTGACTATATCGGTATCGACTTCGCCTATAAATTTTAATAGCCGATCACTCCAGTACCAGTGGTACACCGGAAATAGTTACCATAAACATGCTCTGGCTATCCAGATCCAAGCTAATATCAAGTTTTAGAATTCGCGCCAAAGCATACACGAGTGTGAGCCCAAGGCCTGAGTGACTGGTTTTTCCTTGTGATTTGTTTTTACGCCAGAAGCGATCCTTCATGTGCACTATATCTTCCGGTCTCAAGTCTGTAGCGACATTCTTGACCCTGAGTACGATGTGGTCATCCTGAATTTCCACGCTTAATTTAATATCCGCTTCTTGTGGACTGTAGTTGATCGCGTTGACAAATATATTACTGAGTATCATCGCGAATTTTTCCCGATCAGTGGAGATTATCAGGCCCTCTGGTATATGTTTGACCAGATTCTTACTAACCTCATGCTCATTGATCGCCATTTGCCAGACCGAATCACAAAAATCAGATAGCAGGATCTCTTGCGGATCGCTATTCAACAGGCCGGCATCAGATCTCGCCAACTCAAGAAGGGTGATGACCACCTTCTCCATCTGGTTGGAAATTTCACCCACATCCCTGAAAAATTCAGTGAGCTGTTCTCTGTCATCCGGTATCATCTGTCCCACTTCGGAGAGCGTTTTCAATTCGGAGAGCGGTGTGCGCAGTTCGTGAGCAACATTGGACGAAAAGCGCTTTTCCCGCTCAAATGCAGATTGCAGGCGCACTAGAAAATTGTTTAATTGGTCTATAATTGGCTTGATTTCAAGACTTTGCTCACCTTGTTGACTCAGACGCACGCTTAAGCTGGATTCATCAATTTCGCTCACCTGTCTCGCCAGTGTCGAGAGTGGCAATAAACCTCTTCCAACCAGGTGCCAGACCAGCAAAGAGGTGGCCATAAGTACAACAATGACGATGGTAAAGATGGTGAGCCCAATCGCAAAAAGTGTATCGTCAAGGGTTCTTCTTTCTCGGGCATAGACCAGCGAGATCGGTTTGGGCTCAGGAATCTCGACAACCCCCTCCTCATCATCTATCTCAACACGGGGCATAAAGTTGATCTCGATCAAGCGCCCGGCACGACCGTCCGGCAGTATTACATCAGCGAAATGATGCCTCCCCAGCTCAATACCGATCAACGGCAGGTCAGTGTCCAATAGCGATGGTGATTTAATCAGTAACTGAGTGCCAAGTTGCCAAAGCTGGTAATAGTGTGAATTCGGTCCTAACTCGAATTCATTCATTACGCCATCCTCGGCAAAATCAAATTCCAGACCTTCTTCGTCGAGTTCTGTCAAGGAAATCAAGGCCTTAGCCTTGTCGAGCAATGAAGTATCATATACTGTGATTACTTGTTGAGAAATCCGCAAATAGAGGAACACCGCAGTTAATGATAAAACCACGACCAAGGTACCGATGATGGTGAGATTTAATCTGCTGCGGATCGATTTCACGGGACTCTATTCAACCAAATAACCGAATCCGCGCCGCGTTTTCACAAGCCCAGGGGCACCTGATGCCTTCAAACGTTTACGTAGCGAACTGATATGTGCCTCTACTGCATTACGTGTTACGTAGCTGGCAGCGTCGTAAAGCTGATCTATGAGCTGATCGTGGGAAAAAACACGTCCTCGTCGGCGAGCGAGATATTCCAGTAGTTTAAACTCATGTGGTGTAAGACTAACTACATTTTCATTAAAGCTTACCTGGCGCTCCACTGTATCTATTTTAACACCCTCTATTTCGAGAACAGGATTTTTGATTCCAGAGTGACGTCTGTTCAAGGCCCGAAGTCGCGAAACGAGTTCATCAAATGAAAAAGGCTTGACCATATAGTCATCCGCACCGAGATCAAGACCACGAATTCGATCTTCTGTCTGATCATTCGCAGACAGAATCAGTACTTGGCTATTATTGCCTTGACTACGCATGGTCGATAGTACATTCAACCCATGCACCTTAGGCAAAACCAAATCAAGTATGATCGTGTCATACCGATTCAGTTTTATAAAAGTCAACGCCTGTTCACCGTCAAATGCCTGATCTACTGAAAAACCATGTCTTTTCAGACCGGTATATAGTGAGCGTTGCAGGCGAATGGAATCTTCAACCAATAGTATTTTCACAATCAATATATGGCTAGAATTACAGAACAATCAGCAATCTAGTTGATCATCTTAGATAAAATTTGCTCAGATATACACTCTAGTCTAGCGTATCAATCTGATATTTTGCTGAATATTAGAGTATGGGTTCATTGGGTTATAATTAGTAAAAAAGTTAGGAATTATGTTGCTTGAATTATAATTAGCAAATCACAATTCCGATTTTAGTCTGTTAGGTATATATCAATCCCTGGGACAACACCACTGCCTCGTCTATCTGAGTTATTAATGATAGAGTTGTAACCTGTAGTTTTAAAGATAATTTTCGCTACAGAGAGAAAATTATCAAACTTATTTTCTCGAGGTTTTTATTGAATGATAAACCTATAATCAATAAAAAGTGCGGCGATTGCATTTACAATTTCATCTTCTGCAGGATAAAAAATCGGGTTTTTATTGTCGTTATTATTGAATGTGACCGGTCGATGTGAATTAACTTAGTTTTGAAATAATTTCAATCAGAAAATCGGGATGTTATTTTAAAAATAAGGAACCCTTGCTGTCTTTATTTTCAGCAACAGTAGAATAGATAGAATTCTTAATTATAGTAATTGCTTTCTTTCTGGTCTTTGTTGTCTCTCGGTGCAACCCAAAAAAAACCGCAATACAAGAAAGCTGCCGAAGAAATGGTTTCTAGAATTAGTATTTGTGTCTACGCCTTCCAATATTACGAGGCCGTGATTGGGGAATTTGGCTTCTACCGTGACAGGCTTCATTTCCGGAGTTGCAAAATTCATTACAATACCTCGATATCTGCTTTTTCTTACTGCCTAAAGTGGTGCTGATATGAGAGGCTGCTGTCTCTGCAAGATTTGAATATTTATCATGTGCCCAGCGGATATAGCGCTGAGCTGTGGATAGCTGGCAACGTTCAAAGGTTGTCATGATCTCTGCTGCTTGTGCCCCTTGCTACCATACGTAAAAGGCCTGACGTTTATCAGGCCTTTTAAGTTTCAGTAGATCTCAGCCAGTCCGCAATGGTTCAGGATTCTGCAGTGTTGCTCCAGGCAAGTTGGATCTGGGTGTTGCGTCGGATCTCGGTCAGCCTCTCCCCGAACTCATGGATATTTTCATCCAATAAAGCGGATAATTCGATCTTTCCTGTGCGGGCAGTGACCAGTTCCTTACGTTTTTCTTGCAGTTGATCGAGCTCTTTGCGGAGATGGATATCTCTGAGGTAGATCACATTGGGGGCAGTCACCTGACTCATATTCTTCCGCAATTCTCTACTTGTGAGCAGGATCTGCTTGTCCAATAGGTAAATTTCATTGCTCAGGTTATTGATCACATCCAGTTGCTCATCCCAGATTGCAAACAGATTGTCGACACCCTCTTCCACCCAGTTTTGTATCTCCTGCAGGTGCTGTTCCTTAAGCATCCGCAACACATGGGAGTCGGACATGGAAATAATGTACTCAAATACCTCGAGCCAGCTCTCTTCCCGATCATTGAAGAGTTTATCCATGTAATGCAGCATGAGTCCCACCGGCTCGGTGTAGTCGTAACCCGTATAGGATTTGCTGACTGTATTCATGATATCGGCATAATTTACAGCGGTGCCGATAAAGGCCTTGTCGTCTTCCAATTGGATGCCTTTGGCGTAGATTGTAGTCAGCCGGTTGAGCATGCGAATATATCCGTCATCCTTGATCTGGCTCTTTTCCGAACGGATGAAACCGGAGATTTCGGTCAGTAATGCACGCAGCTGTTCGACATCCGGATCACTGTGCTTACGCCCGAGCAACGACTCCAGGTAGTCGAAATACTGTTTGATGATTTTGCACGACTCTTCCTGAGCCAGGACGGGAAGTCGCTCGACAGAGTTGATTCTGAAGGGTAAATCCTCCAGGTTTGTCAGATGATCTTTGTTTAGGTTCCGGTGCAGGTTGCTCATTGCCTGGCTATATTCCCAAAATACCCTATGAATTACTAGATAAATTATATTAACATTTTCTAATATATCAAGTAATTTAGCTCTAAAATGTTGTGAAATTCAATGTCATGAAATCCCTATCGGCTTGCTTATCAATAACTTGAGGTGTGCTTGAGGTTGCAGACGCCGATAGTTCCGATGGCTCAAAAATTAAGTAATTTTCATCCATTTAACTTAGAATGCAGCGTTTGGTCTCATGCCCAAGGGTAAAACTAGATTTGATGAGTTGGGGGGAAGCGTGATTGGGAATAAAAACAGTAGGTTAAGCGGTCTGTTGGCAGCTGTGCTATTTATGCCGGGCCTGTGTCTGGCGGATGATGCCGTCCTGAATGGCGCAAATACGGGCTGGATCATGGCTTCCACAGCGTTGGTGCTTTTCATGACCCTCCCTGGCCTGGCTATGTTCTACGGCGGTCTGGTGAGGACCAAGAATGTCCTCTCGGTCCTCATGCAGTGCTTCGCGATTGCCGCTATGGTCTCCATTCTCTGGTTAATCGCGGGATACAGTCTGGCTTTCGGTGAAGGTAATGCCTGGGTGGGTGATTTCAGCAAGGTGCTGATGGCGGGTATCGGGCGGGAGACCCTCTCCGGCGATATTCCGGAATCCCTGTTCATGCTGTTCCAGATGACCTTTGCGATTATCACACCCGCACTGATCGTGGGTGGATTCGCCGAGCGCATGCGTTTCTCTTCGATGCTGCTGTTCAGCGCCATCTGGTTGTTTGTGGTCTACGTGCCGATAACCCATTGGGTTTGGGGCGGCGGCTGGCTGGGCAGCATGGGCTTATATGATTTTGCCGGTGGCACGGTGGTTCACATTACCGCTGGCGTGGCGGCACTGGTGGCGGCCATGGTGATGGGGCCCCGCCATGGTTTCGGTACTGCTTCCATGATGCCTCACAACATGACCATGACCATTGCCGGGGCGGGCATGCTTTGGGTCGGGTGGTTCGGTTTCAACGGCGGTAGCGCGCTCGCTTCCGACGGCAACGCCGCCATGGCGATGCTGGTGACCCACATCTCCGCCGCAACCGGCGCCATGACCTGGCTCGTCCGTGAATGGATCAAATTCGGCAAGCCCAGTGCCTTGGGCGCTGTGACCGGAATGGTGGCCGGCCTGGGTACGATTACACCCGCATCGGGTTTTGTCGGCCCTGCGGGGGCTTTGGTGATCGGTCTGCTTGCAGGTGCGATCTGTTTCAGTGCCACCAACTATCTGAAACAGGTGTTGAAAATCGATGACTCCCTCGATGTCTTTCCTGTCCATGGGATAGGCGGTATCCTCGGCACCCTGCTTGCAGGGGTGTTTTCCTCGACCTCGCTGGGGGTCTTCTCCGGATATGGCTTTGCCGATGGTATTGAGACCATGGGTGGGCAATTCACTGTCCAGTTAATAGGTGTTGTGACAACTATTGTCTTCACCGGGATTGCAACCTTCGCAATCCTGAAACTGGTGGATGCCCTGTTGGGATTGAGAGTCGACAAGGATCAGGAGATCGAGGGTCTGGATATCGTGCTGCACGAAGAGCGTGGCTATAACGAAATCGGCTGAAGCGGTTGCAACGCATATGGGCCGATTGGATTAGTGTTAACAGGCCCTAGTTGATGGATCGCTTCTATAACTGGCCAAAGCGCTGTCTGTTTCGAATATGGCTACCTCGACGACCGGAAAGCCACCGGCTTCCACATGTTCAAAGATCAGCCGGGCGATATTCTCCGCTGTGGGGTTTGTATCCATTACATATACGGATTCTCCAGCCTGTTGCAGCAGAGGGAGAACCGGATCATCGCTATGTAGCAACATATTGTGATCCAGGGTCTGGTCGATCCAGTTTTTCACATAGTCACCGATATCGGAAAAATCGCACACCATACCCAACGGATCGAGTTGTTCGGCCTCCAGGCGGATAACGGCCTTTGCATTGTGGCCATGCAGATGACGGCATTTCCCCTGGTGGTTGAGGAGTCTGTGGCCGTAACAGAAGTGGATCTCTTTAGTGACTGAAAACATCTCGTGAAACGTGGCTCTGGAAAAGGGGCTCAGTATAAAGCCATGATTGACGGGCTGCCAGTAGTGGTAAAGGAATCAATATCGATGCCGCTAAACAGATAGCGATTTTAATCTGTGGACGGTCATGAGCGAAGAATCAGAAAGCGAAGAGTTCGAGGTGATATTCGTGGCACGAGAGGCTGTAGGTCATCTTCGGCGTCTTTCGCGTGATTTTCCCCACCTCGCCACCCAGCCGGTACGTGTAGCCATAGACACCTGGAATGAGGAGATGTTCCAAAAGGGGGAGTTGGTCCTTGTACAGAAACAGCGTGCCAAGGCCGAGCAAGACGCCCTGGAGAAGCGTGCCATCGATCTCATTGAAGAGAATCTCGTGGACGATGTTCTCGATCAGTTGAACCGGGAATCAACCAAGGAGATCGACTATTACGATTTGATCGATATGGTTGGTAAAGACCGCTATATAGAGGCCCTCACAAGGGAGGCGGTTGAATTGAAAGTCAATGCAGTCTCTTCGGAACAGGCAGCCGAACTCTGGAACAATTGCGGAAAACCCACCGTAGGAGGTGAAAGGTGGACTGCCACCGGGGTTTCCGTGCTGATGGGAAAAAGTTAAAAAACCAGGACACGTATCAACGGCTCTGGACTGCCACCGGCGTGCCGGGTGTCAGAAAGCAGCCTGTATAGAGATGTTCCTCCGCGATCAGATAGCCACCGTGAAATTGCAGATGGTGTGGAAAATCTATTTTACATGCCGCAGTGGGTCTGAATTGAAACCGCTGCCGCGAGATATCGAAATCCAGTGTGACCGATTGAAAGCCGAAAAAGCGTCCGACCAGCGGGTAGTAACATTTGTAGAGGCTCTCTTTGGCGCTGAAAATCAAGCGTCGCGGCAGATCCTGGTGATGCTGCATGAATGTCTTCTCATCCTCGGTGTCGATGTAGCGGGCAATTTTCGGTTTTAATGGCTTGAGCGGTTCCACGTCTATTCCCAGACTGACAACCTCCCCTTCCACTGCACAGACGGCGACACAGCTGTCATCACAGTGACTGATACTACCGACATATCCCCGAGGCCAGATCGGTTGTCTATCTTCACCACGCAGCAGCGGACCGTCCGGGGCATCTAGTTGTTCCAGGGCTGTGTGGGCCGCATTGCGGCCGGCACGGAACTGCCGCTGGCGTTTTGCGACACTATCTTGAATAAGCCGTTCCTCTTCCGTTCGTACAGGTGTCTCCCACATCTCGTCAGTGGCGTGGACGATCACGACATTTGCAGGGAAGAGTGAGGAGAGATTCATGCCGCGATTTTGTGTTTGATATTACGCAAAGGGCGAATTGTAACATTAATGCTGGATGCTCAGTGGTGACTTTATTTGTCGACTACCGCTGTGTATGGAAAATCTTGATTCATAGGCAAACAACAAGAAGCAGATTCCCAAGTTTTATTTTTTCCTAACTAACTTTCAATGGCTTAGCCAAGCATCCAGTGATTGCATTCACAGATTCATCCAATCATTGTGAACTAATTGTGTCATTGAGAGATTTTCCCCAAACCCGGGTTTTTTCTTTCCATACAATCAATCAGTCAAGAGGAGATGGAAGCGGATCAGGGTTAGGTCCAGGGTTTTAATACCAAGAAAAGAGGCCTGCACATGCACAAGGGTTATAAGTCAAGATTAACTATACTCATACTTATTCCACTCCTCACCTTGCCGGTGTCGGTCTTTGCCAAAGGCAAGCCGGTGAAGACGCTGCGTATTACCGAAGCTGCCTATGATGGCACGCTCTCTGTTACCGGTGACCGTGCAGCGAGAAACACGGAAGTCATTGTCAGCAACCCCAATCCCGATGTCAGTCAATCCTGGTCGACGACCAGTAACAGGCGGGGACAATGGGTGCTGAGTGTGGCTGATCCGCAACCTGTGCCCTGCCGGGTGAGCGCCAGCGATGGAGCCAACGAAGCCAGTGCGGATGTGGTCGGCGCTCCCGATGACTGCGATGGGACTGTGGTGGTCAACACGCCGCCGACCGCGATGGATGACAACGCCGAGACCGATCTCAATCAACAGGTCGTGATCGATCTCTTGGCCAATGACAGCGATGCCGACGGCAGTCTTGATCCGGCCAGCCTCGACTTCGTTTCCCTGCCAGCCAACGGCAGCCTGAGCGACAACGGCGATGGTACGGTAGTCTATCAGCCCGATACGGACTTTTTCGGCAGCGATAGTTTCGACTATCAGGTATCAGACGATCAGGGCGCTCCGTCCAATACCGCGACGGTGAGCGTAACGGTCAACTATTCGCCACCACCGCCACCGGTCGATCCGGTCTCGATCAACTCCACAAGCGCGAACACCGCATTGCCTGCATCGCCGGTGACTGAACGGCCTGTGGCAGCCTCCAGTGAATATAAAGTGCTTGCCGCCAATGACCTTGGCATGCATTGCGCCGACCTCGATTATCAGGTCTTTAGTATCCTGCCTCCGTTCAATGTCATCCATGCCCAGGTGGTAAGGCGTGGTGTCGGCAACAGTGCGCCTCGGTTGATGGACGACAGCAATATCGATCTCTATTACTCTGCCGCTTCGAACGCTGATGATCCTGCCTTGACAGACGATCCTGTATCGCCGGTCTTCAAGTCAAATTTCTGGGCCGATCCCGACATGGATGGCCGAACATTCGGTTTCGATACCTATGAACCGCTCTTCTTCGGCCTGTTGCTGCCGAGCGATATTTCGACCCAGGATGTGGGATTGCCGGTCCCTGACAGCCACCTGTTGCGTGACTGCCTGGTCGGCTACCTGGACGGTACTGCGGACGCAGCCACCACGCGCCAGGCATGTGCCATGGTGCAGCAGAACATGCCGGGTCTGTTCGTACCCTTCTCCGATAATCAACCGCAGAGGTTCAGTCGTTTCGATGTGAATATCAACTTCTTCAACGAACTGTTGGGTGGTGTGGGCCTGGGTGGCCTGATCCATGACGTCAACTGGTTTGCGGCGGATGGTATTCCGATCATGCCGGTGGACGATCAGGGTCGCTCCAATCCCTATCCTTTAATGCGGGTCGAAGCGATCGATCGCGGATCACAGGCTCAGCTCGCCTCCACCGATATCGTAGTGCCGGTAGCATCGGAAGCCGACTGTCAGACCTGTCACGCCACTGCGCTCGACTGTGCCTCGGTACCGGCCAATCCCGCTTTCGAGTGCGACGGTAGCGCTCTCAATCGCACCGCCGACTGGAATATCATGAGCATCGATGGGGACGCTGAAGGTGTCATGCCGCCGGGTGACAACGACCTGCAGCGGCTGCTGAACACCGCCAAGGTCAATATCCTGCGCCTGCATGACCGCAAACACGGCACCGATCTGGACGCCTCGCGTCCGGTGCAGTGCGCCACCTGTCACTACACCCCGGCTCTCGATCTGGCACAGCTGGGTCCCACGGACTCCCCGGGTACCAGCCAGACAGCCCATATCACGATGTCGCGGGCGATGCACGGTCATCACGGTACCATCCCGGCCGATCCGAACCGGCCTTTCGATGCGGTGACCAACAATCTGTTCCCAGACATGCCTGCGCCGGATGATCCCATGCGCCATGCTCTGGCGGTGGACCACTTCCCCCAGGCAACGGACGAATCCCAGACCGTCACCGAGTATGTGCAGGAGAAGACCTGTTACACCTGCCACCCCGGCAAGCGTACCCAGTGTCTGCGCGGTGCCATGGCTGCGGGCGGCGTGGTCTGTCAGGACTGTCACGGTCAAGCCAGACACGTGGGCAACGATTTCTCCGAGAATCTGGCCGGCACACCCTGGCCCGAAGGCGCCAATCTCAACAAACGGGTGCCCTGGGCCAGCGAGCCAGGTTGTCAAAGCTGCCACACCGGTGATGCGGTCAATCCGAATCATCCTGCCGGCGCCATTGTCGCGGATGACGGCATTCGCCTGCTGCAGGCCTTCAATCTGGTGCCGGGCAGGGATCCCTCAGGGGTAGAGGACGGTACCGAACTGGCTATCGCCCACAGTGCACCAAGCTCCCGTTTCGCCGAGAACGAGACCCTCTACCGGTTGAGTAAGGGTCACGGTGGGTTGATGTGCCAGGCCTGCCACGGCAGCACCCATGCCATATTCCCCAATCCTATGCCGAACGCCAACGACAATGTGGCTTCCAATCAGCTGCAGGGCCATGCCGGCACCATCGTCGAATGCGATACCTGCCACGATCCAAGCACCTTTGAAAATGGCGGATCGTTGGAACTGACCATGAACGGTCCTCATGGCATGCATCCAGTCGGCTCCTTCCGTTGGAATAAGTCTCATAAGGAGGCACGCAACAGCGGCGGTCAGAATTGTCGTGCCTGCCATGGCGCCAATGGCGAAGGCACGGTACTTTCGGCCATGTCCACCGATCGCATGCTGTTGTGTAAGGATGAGAAAGGAACGATGTGCAGCAACGATGACTACGCCCTCTTTCCCAAGGGGCATGAAGTAGGCTGCGCCGACTGTCATGAGAAGAAACTCTGATCGACAGGTCTTTGCCGGATGGTTGTTTTGGTTTGCCCATTCCATGACGGAATGGGCAGGCCCCATGTTACCCCGGTACTACCGAAAGATGTATAAGCGCGACGGGTTTCGTCAGTTACATAATTTTCCCTTGACCTTCTCTTTGTGAGCATGCATGCTCAACTTCATGAACAACATCCACCAGACAAAGATGACCATTAAGCACCGCCGTCTACCCGTATGGGCAGTCGCCGTTTCATCTGCGTCCGGGAGTTTGATGCGAAGTTAGCAAACACCTAAACAAGTTTTTTTTTACAAGGCCGCAGATGACATCATCTGCGGCCTTTTTCGTTATAGGAGGTAAATAAAATGTCCGTGCCGGCCGCCTATCTTGGGATCGTGCTGATTTGGGGTACCACACCGCTTGCCATCAAGTGGAGCGGTGAGGGTGTCGGCTATCTGTTTGGCGTCACCGGCCGTATGGTGATCGGCGTCATCCTGGCGTTGTTGGTGCTGCGCATGATCGGTCAGCCTCTGGTATGGCATAAGCGTGCGCGACACACCTATCTGGCGGCGGGCCTGGGCATATTCATCGCCATGACGGCTGTCTATTGGGCATCCCAGTACATACCTTCGGGATGGATTTCAGTGGTTTTCGGATTGTCGCCGATCTTCACAGGTCTGATGGCGAGGATATGGCTGCAGGAGCCGGGGCTCGATCTGCAGCGCTTTATGGCGGTATTGATAGCGCTGGCCGGGTTGGCAACGATCTTCAGCGTGGGTGTTGAGCTCGGTGTAAGCTTTGTCATGGGGCTGAGCGGTGTAATGATCTCGGTGGTCACTCACTCTGCCAGTGCGGTATGGGTGAAGCGTATCGATGCTCAGCTGCATGGCTTGGTGGTGGCGGCCGGGGGGCTGCTGGTGGCGGTGCCTCTGTTCCTCCTGAGTTGGTTCCTGCAGGGCCAGGGTTGGCCTGTGGTTATCGAACAGCGAGCCCTGACATCGATTGTCTATCTCGGTGTCGTCGGTTCGGTACTTGGGTTTGCCCTCTACTTTTACGTTTTGCGATATGTGGAGACAACCAAGGTTGCGCTGATAACACTCATGACACCGATAATCGCACTATTGGCCGGGAAGTGGCTGAACGCGGAGCAGGTGGAGACAAACGTATGGGTAGGCACAGCGCTGATTATGTTGGGACTGGCAGGGTTTGAATTGGGTGGTCGGTTACGTACTCAATTGCGATCGAGCAGGGCCAGCGAGAGTGTCGGCCAATAGGTGATAATCAATACCGCGCCAAACAGAAGGGCAAACCAGGGAAGGGTGGCGCGGTATATTTCGGCGATGGGTTTATCGAAACGATAACTGGCAATGAAGAGATTCATGCCAACCGGTGGGGTGAAATATCCGATCTGCATGTTTGCCAGAAAGATGATTCCCAGATGGACCGGATCGATTCCGTATTCAATAGCTACAGGCAATAATAGCGGGACCATTAACACCAATGCAGAGAAGATATCGAGCAGGGTGCCGAGTACCAGCAGAAAGAGGTTCAGCAGTATCAGGAATGTGAGCGGGTCTTTGACCCGCTCATTTAACCATTCGAAGAATTGGTTCGGAACATCCGCATCGATAAGGTAGTTGGTGGATGCCATCGAGAGTCCCAAAATGATCAGGATACCGCCCACCAGCAACATCGCCTCACGCATCACCTTGGGCAGCTGTTTGAGTGGTATCTCTCTGTGGATGAAGACCTCGACGACAAGCACGTAGACCGCGGTGACAGCGGCGGCCTCGGAGAGCGCGAAATAACCGCTATAGATTCCGCCGAGAATAATGATCGGCAGGGGGATCTCCCAAACTGCCTCGCGTGTGGCCGCTCTTGCCTCGGTGAGGGTGAATTCGTTCAGCGGCAGGTCCCGACCTGACCAGAGCCCCCAGGCAAGGAGTATCAACAGCATCAAAAGACCTGGAAGAAGACCCGCGAGAAACATGTCGTCCACAGTGATGGAACCGCCGATCCCCAGCTGCTGGGCCACCACCGCATACAGGATCAGCGGCAGGGCCGGGGCGAACAGCAGCCCCAGACTGCCGGATGTGGTGACCAGTCCAAGACTGAAACCCTGCCGATATCCAGCCTCCCGCAGGGCGGGATAGAGCAGGGCGCCCAGCGCCACGATGGTGACACCTGAAGCGCCGGTAAACGCCGTGAACAGGGCGCATGCCACCAGGGCGACAAAGGCCATGCCTCCGGGAACCCAGCCAAGCAGCGCCTGGGTTAGTCTTACCAGGCGGTGGGGGGCGCCGCTCTCACTGAGTAGATAGCCGGCAAAGGTGAACAGCGGGATAGCCAAAAGTACCGGCATCTCTGCCAGTCGAAAGAACTCTATGACCACAACCGACAGATCGATATCGGACCGATAGAAGCCCCACAGGGCGCTGGCGCCGACAATGGTGAAGAGTGGCGCACCAAACAACGCCAACAGGATAAGGCCCGCTGCAATTATCATTCAGCGTCCTTTTGCAGCAGTTGCAGGGGGATGTTGAACAGGAAACGAAGCGTCATGATGCCGAAGCCTATCGGTATGATGATCTCGCCCAGCCAGGCCGGCAGACTGGCGAACAGTTTGACGCCATCCAGCCATTCCATGTAGACGAAGCGTATGGCGTGCCAGGTGATGATGCCGCAGATAAAGGCGCTGAAGAGGTTGTTGATGAGCGACACCGCAAAACGACTCCGCTTCGAAAATCTATGAGAGAAGAGATCGATTCGGATGTGACGATCCTCCCGGGTGGCGGCGATAGCGCCCAACAGAGCAAGCCACAAAACCATGATGCGTAAAGTAGGATCGGCCCATATCAATCCACTGTCGAACAGATTGCGCAGTATGATCTGGCTGGCTGCAAGCAGAATCGTGGCGCTCAAAAGGATCGCCATCAGGCCATCTTCGAAAAGCAGTATCAATTGTTTTATGCGCTTCACGGTGAGTAACATGGTGCTTGCTCGTCTATCGATTGGCTAGGGTTGATTTGTCCGTGAATGATTGCCCGGGTTGCATCAATCCTGTCTGAACAGTTATCCAGTCTGAGTTATAGAATATGAATGGCAAGCCATATGCAGTGGGGCTGATGGCTGGTGGTCAAAACCCTGTGAGCGGTATTGGCCGGTATCAGTACACTATCTCCCCGATAGAGGGTGATCTCCCGATCATCCATTTCCAGTTTTGCGCTCCCCTGTAACACGCAAACCCATTCGTCGTGGTGCTGTTGCGATACTTCAGTGACGGTGTCAGGCGGGCTGAGTATGCGCTCAACTGTGACATTCTCGCTTTCCAATATGGTCTCGAAAGTCTCCTTTACTTCTACTGCCTTGTCGGGTTTGAAGAGATTCATACAGGCCCTTGTTTATGCTTGTGGTCAGATGCCTGAAAGACAGTCCAGTTGGATCGAATCGAGCTTGTGCGTTGCAAGCTTGATTGCACTGCAAATATTGGGGGATACAGTGTGGACCATGGACTGATGTGTTCGTGCTGATTGATCTCTAAGTGTAGTTCATATTGAGCAGTATCGGAGGAGAATCTAATGGGTCAATGCGATCTGTCGGTACTGCTGAATCAGGGATTGCATCCTGTTCAACATGTGTTCGCTAAAGATACTCTCTTTACTGAGTTTTTGCAGTGTCTTACCGGCATGGGCTTCCCACGCCTGTTGTTGGACTGTACTGGGACTGATGAATTCGACCCCCTGTCTTTTCAGGGCAATCATGGCTTGTTCATTGTCGGTGCGATTTTGACGGTCAATCCTGTCGAAAGCGGATTCGAGAATCTGTTTTACTATGGATTGGTCCGATTGCCGGAGCTTGTTGAATGCATTCTCCTTCAAAACCAGTGTGGCATAGAGATAGGCGAGCGGTACCTGTGTCAGATAACTGACCCGGGTATGCCATTGCAGTGCGATAGCCCCGATGGGAGCGCTGGCAATGGTATCGATGAGTCCGGTTTGCAGCCCGGTAAGCACATCGGTCAGGGGTAGGGGGACCGGTGATATGCCCAATTCCTGAAACATGGAGGCATTGATCTGATCACCTTCAGGAATCCAGATTTTTAAATCCTTCATGTTTTCTGTGGATGTCACCGGTGAATTCGAGAGCAGATAGGCAAATCCTCCCTCACTCAGGCCGAAGCTGATATATCCCTGCTTCTTGATGCCTTCGATGATCTGGGGGTCCATCACCTGACGGACTGCATCGACTTCCTGAAGATTGCGGAACTGAAATGGAAGGGTATATACCTGGGCGTCTTTGTAGATACTGCTCAGGCCGCCACCGGTAATGGCTCCGCCATGCAGTTGACCGATGCGGATCTTGCGCAGGACACTGCTGTCATTGCCCATGACACCGCCAGGATAGAAACGGATCTTGACTCTGCCGTCGGTCTGCTGCTTGATCTGTTTCGCTGCCGCCCGCATCTCTTTCATCCAGTTTGTACCATCCGGCGCCAGGGTGGCGATTTTCAAAGTGGTGCCCGCCTGGCTTATGGGATTCAACAGCAGCAGTAGCAGCAGTAGCAGCAGTGTGATGATCAAACGGAACATGGCGCATTCCTTATTACGATTTCGGCGGTGTGATCAGTGTCCATCAAATATACAGCTTTCATTACAAGGCTGTTCTTGAAAATATACAGTTTTATGTACGTTGTCAGACCGCAAATGGACGCAAAGTTTCTGAGCCTGATCTCACTTGCCCATTCTCCCTGAATTTGCGTGGGGTATCGGAGCCGACCGTGGTTAACGTGAACCGGTTCCATCCCGGTTGCAATAACGGTGAGTGTCAGAATCCGAACTAAAAATAGTCATCTTCAAGCAGCTGTCTGGCCTGTTGTTGAGCCATGACATTACTCAGGGTAAGCCCGGGTTTTATCGGATCTGCCTCGATGATTTCGTTTAACAGTCTATCGTGAAGTGTTTTATCAAAAACCAAGCGGGCATAGTGTCGAGCAAATTCCAGTTTTACAATCAGGTCATCTCCCGCAGAGTAGTCTAAGGCCTGTTCGAAATGGTGGCGGCCGACCTCTGGTCTACCCCCCAAGGCTGGAGGAATCTGACTCTTGATCACGCCGAGATAGAGCTGAGCCCGTCCACGTTCATAGCCCGGCTCAATAGAGATTATGTGTTCCAGCATGGCCTGGGCTTTGGCGAGGTCGGCAATGGCGTTCCAGTCATCGCTATGGGCCTGAATCCAAGCCGCCCAGCTGGTGGCGTAGAGATAGAGCCCCTGCAGGTCCCCGTTGCCTGCCTCATGAATTCCCTGCTTAAACTGAGCATAGGGCCCGGTTGCCTTTTCACAGATGCCGGGTCTTGTCTGGCACAAACCGCGACCGGCGTATTCCAAAGCCTTCCGGGTCAGGATTTTTTGCCGATTGGGGTCAGTCACCAATCCACCGGCGTAGGCACTGTAGAGTCTAGCGCCGGCATATAACAGTGATTGATCATCGGGATCCTCTTCAATCAGTGAGTCGAGGAGAAGGAGGTAGGCGGGCGCGCCGGATCGCACTATTTCAGGGTCCGTCTGATTGAGCATTGCATTGGAGAGATTGGCGGCCAGCCGATCCGTGGCCATGGAGACGCAGCCACTTAATATGGATAGTGAAATCACAAACAGAATCAGCAGAAAAACCCGTCGGCCAGATATACGGCACACAGGGGTTGTCATGCGCTGCAGGGTCAGATTAGTTGTAAATCGTCCGTACACACCGGTACCTGACTTGTGGGTAAATAGAAGCGTGGAATGTTCGACAGCCCGAGCCGGTTTGAATAAAAAGCCCAATCGGTATCAGCGGTGTTTTTTGCCTACCTGCTCCATGTGGTGCAGCCAGTTATTGAACATGACACCAATGGAACCGCTACCGGCACGGCGCCCCTTGAAGGTATGGAAACAGCTCTCATCCTCATCGGCGAAACGCGCAGCACCGATGTTCAGACACATATAAATGATGAAGATATCGAACAGCAGCAGGGCCATTGCGATCGGCACATGGATAACGGCATCTTTTTTCAGCCAGCTGACAATCGGTGTATGGTAGGCCAGGACAATGTAGAGGGTACCGAACAAGAGCGCTACTGCAAGCAGAGAAAAGATATCCGCCAGACGTTCATGTTTCCGGGTGTACCCTTTGAGACTTTTACAGACTGACATGGGTAGAATCCAAACACGAGTTGAGTAGAGATATCGAGAGATTAACCGGCAACACGCATGATCTCAAGTCGATTTTGCAACAGATCGAGGTTTCTTTTTGAATTCAGTAACCTGGGGTGTGTATAGTGGGCTGTGTGAAGGCTGAATTCCTGTAGCGTATAGTCTGTGAAGGTTCTGGTTCCGTAGATCAGGCTTGTGGGTGTGCAGTTTAAGTCAAGGAGTTGGCTTTACGGGAATCGTTATCAGTCGTTGGATATGCCCTTACCGGTATGGGGTGACTTTTAATAAACTTCTGATATCAAAAGCAAAAAATCGAGGGGTGTGAAGGGTGGAAAGTCTGATTGAATTGATTAAGGGCCTGAACAGCATAGTTTGGGGTCCATTGATGCTGGTGTTGATTCTGGGCACCGGACTGTTTCTCATGCTTGGTCTGAAGCTGATGCCTCTGGCTAAGCTTCGGTATGGCTTTCGCATGCTGTGGCAAGGCCGAGAGGGGAGGGGCGCGGGTGAAATCAGCCCGTTCAATGCCTTGATGACATCGCTCTCCGCGACCATAGGAACAGGCAATATCGCCGGCGTGGCGACCGCCATCGCCCTGGGTGGGCCTGGTGCGTTGTTCTGGATGTGGTGTACAGCCCTGGTCGGCATGGCGACCAAATACGCCGAAGCGGTACTTGCGGTGCGGTTTCGCGAGGTGGACGAGAACGGTAACCATGTGGGCGGCCCGATGTATTACATCAAGAACGGATTGGGCGCAAAATGGGCCTGGCTTGGTGGCCTGTTTGCCATTTTCGGCGCCCTGGCCGGTTTCGGCATCGGCAACACGGTACAGGCCAATTCGGTGGCTCACGCCTTGTCAGAGAATAGCGGACTTCAGATCGCCCCCTGGGTGACCGGGTTGGTGATGGCGGTATTGGCCGCTTTGGTGCTGATCGGCGGTATCCGCCGTATCGCAGAGGTGGCGGGTAAGCTGGTGCCCTTCATGGCCATAGCCTATCTGCTTGCCGGCGTGGTGGTATTGATGCTCAATGCCGGCGCCGTACCCGGCGCGGTGGTGGAGATTGTCAAGCAGGCGTTTACCCCAACAGCCGCCACCGGCGGATTTGCCGGCGCGGCAGTGTGGGCTGCGATTCGCTTTGGTGTGGCCCGCGGTATCTTCTCCAACGAGGCCGGCCTCGGCAGCGCCCCCATCGCCCATGCTGCGGCAGCGACCGACAACCCGGTGAGACAGGGCACGGTGGCCATGCTCGGTACTTTCATCGATACCCTGATAGTCTGTTCCATCACCGGTCTGGCTATCATGGTGACCGATGCCTGGACCAGTGGCGAAACCGGTGCGGCGCTCTCATCGCTGGCCTTCGAGCGGGCACTCCCGGGTATCGGCGGGTATGTAGTCTCCTTCGGGTTGGCGATATTCGCCTTTACCACAATACTTGGCTGGAGCGTATACGGTGAACGTTGTGTGGAATATCTCTTCGGCGTCCGCTCCATCACCCCCTTTCGTGTGGTCTGGGTGGTGATGATTCCGATTGGTGCCGTTGCCCAGGACCAACTCAATTTTGTCTGGTTGATCTCGGATACCCTGAATGCCCTTATGGCGATCCCCAACCTGATAGCCCTGTTATTGTTGAGCCCGGTAGTGTTCTCTCTGACACGGGATTACTTCAGCCAGCGTGACTGAGTATCCTCCAGGTCTGGAGTCATGAGGAGAAGTTGAGGTATGCGGTCTCTTGAGTGATCCGAGTCTGCGGCGTATTCAGCTGATCTTCGGCGGTCTGCTGCTGCTGATATTTGCCTGGACCTTCCTGCCGCAGATCGAGCAGTGGCTGGCGGGGCTTACCTCAGAACCGCGCCAGGTCACACCACGAGGCGATTTGGCGTCAGATGAGCAGGCCACTGTGGAGATATTTCAGCAGGCGAGCCCCTCGGTGGTCTATATCACCACCCTGCAACGGGTGCGTAATCCCTGGACACGGGATATCTTCAGCGTGCCTCAGGGGACCGGCTCGGGCTTCATCTGGGACGATCTCGGTCATCTGGTGACCAACCACCATGTGATCGCCGAGACAGCGCAGGCCAATGTACGACTCAACGATGGACGCAGTTATCAGGCAGTGCTGGTCGGTAGCAGTCCCGATCACGATCTGGCTGTGCTGCGGATCCGGGTCCCTTTTGACCGGCCGCCGCCGGTGCCCGTCGGCAGCAGCAGCGATCTGAAGGTAGGGCAGAAGGTGTTTGCCATCGGTAACCCCTTCGGGCTTGACTACACCCTGACAACCGGCGTGGTGTCGGCCCTCGACCGCTCTCTTCCCGAGAGTCGCAGCGGAGTTGCCGTCGATCATCTGATCCAGACCGATGCCGCTATTAATCCGGGTAACTCCGGGGGACCCCTGCTCGACAGTGCCGGCCGGTTGATTGGGATCAACACGGCCATCTACAGCCCTTCTGGGGCCTATGCCGGGATTGGTTTCGCAGTGCCTGTGGATACGGTAAACCGGGTGGTGCCGGAACTGATTGCCAAGGGGCGCTATGTAAGGCCATCACTTGGGATCTCGGTGGACGAGGATATCAACCGCACTATCCTGAGCAAACTCGATCTGGAGGGTGTGCTGGTGTTACAGGTGACCGCCGGTACCGCGGCCGAGACAGCGGGTCTGCGCAGTACCTTTATCGATCCCAATGGGGATCTGGTGCTGGGTGATGTGATTCAGGCGATCGGTGGCCGTTCAGTGACCACGGTCAATGAACTGTTGGGTCGGTTGGACGATTTTCATATCGGCGATCAGACCACCATCTCTATATGGCGCAACGGTGAAGAACTTGAATTGACAGTGGTGTTGCAGCAGGGCAAGTAGGCTCGAGTTCAACCCCGATTCGAACCTCCAAGGCAAGGTGGTGAGTCCGCTACCTTGCCTCCCTGGTCAAACCAGTCTTCCGGGGTTAGGGTGTGGAGCGCGAGGGCGTGTACACCCCCCTGCAACTCCTCCGTCAGCACTTTGTTGACTTGCCGATGACGGTTGATCAGCTTCTCTCCCTTGAAGGCTTCACTGACGAGCACAACCTTGAAATGGGATTCCGAGCCCTCCGGCACATTGTGCATATGGCTTTCGTTGACAACCTCGAGATGCAGCGGTGCGAAAGCGGACGCCAGTTTAGTCTGTATAGTCTCCTGGATGGTTGTCATATCACTACCTCGGTCATCGTTATGTATGGAGAGTATGGTCAGGCTGGCCCTAGCCCTTAAGATGCAGCAGGGCCGGCTGTAACAGTGTTTACAGCCCCAGTATACTCCATTTACAGTTTCAGGATTTCACGTACAAATGGTATGGTCAGCCGCCTTTGAGCGGCCAGGGATGCCTGGTCGAGCCGTTCAATGAGCAAGGTCAGAAAGTGGATGTCCCTGGGTGTACGCTGCAGCAGAAAGTTGGCGATCTCCACACTCATGGTCATACCCCTTCGCTCGGCATTGCTGATCAACAGCTCCAGGCGCTCGTCATCATTCAGGGGAAACAGTTGGTAACAGGGTCCCCAAGTCAGTCTTGAGGCCAGATCGGCGAGTTTCAGCGGCAGTTTTGCGGGTGGGCGGTCACTGGTGACGATCAGTTTCGCTGCTCTCTCCCGTAGTTGATTGTAGAGATTGAAAATCGCCAATTCCCAATCGTCTTTACCCGCCAATACCTCAAGATCATCGAGGCAGACCATGGAGAATGCCTCGAGTCCCTCCAACATGGCCGGCTCAAGACCATGCTCGGATTTGAATGGCAGGTAAGCGGGTTGACCTTGCTCCTGTTGTGATTGATGGCAGCAGGCCTGGAGCAGATGGCTCTTGCCGCAGCCTGATGTACCCCATAAATAGATAAACGGGTCCGATCCACTGCGCAGGCGGGATACCACCTCACCATTTCGTCCGCTGATGAAGCCGGAGAAATCAACGCTGGGTCGGATGCTGAGGCTTAATGGAAGCTGGGCTGGCATGGGTTCAGGATTTCAGGCGTTTCACGGTCTCTGCCATACGTCTGCCCTGGGTCTTGCATATGCGTTTCTCTTCATCGCTCACCGGCAGCTTGCTGTCACCACCGGCCAGATGGCTGGCGCCATAGGGTGTGCCGCCGCTTTGGGTATGCAGCAGGGCGGTTTCACTATAGGGAACGCCTTGTATCAACATTCCATGGTGCAGCAGGGGGAGCATCATCGACAGCAGGGTGCTCTCCTGTCCGCCGTGCAGGCTGGATGCTGAGGTGAAAACCGAGGCAGGTTTGTCGATCAGGGCGCCGCTCATCCAGAGTCGGCTGGTGGTGTCGAGAAAATATTTCATGGGTGCGGCCATATTGCCGAAACGGGTTGGACTACCCAGTATCAAGCCATCGCACTCGCGCATATCGGTCTCACTGACGTAGGGAGGGCCGCTTTCGGGTATGGTGTCTTCAGCCGCTTCACAGAGTGCGGAAACTTCGGGAACAGTGCGCAACCTGGCTGTGACACCCGGTATCTCCTCGACACCTCGTGCAATGTCACGCGCCATTTCGGCTGTGGCGCCGTGGCGACTGTAAAAGAGAATCAACACTTCTGCCATAACTACTACCTGCTGCGTTACCTATACGGTCGGTATTTAATTCAGCCTGTTTCTGTTTATAGAATATCCAGGACCTTTTCAGGTGGCCTGCCGATTGCGGCCTTGCCGTTTTGAATGACAATCGGGCGTTCAATCAGTTTGGGATTGGCGATCATTGCGTCAATCAACTGGTCCCGACTCAGGCTCGGGTTGTCCAGTTGCAGTGCCTTGTATTCCTTCTCCTTTGTACGCATAAGCTCCCGTGGCTCCAATCCGAGCATATCGAGAATCTGCCCAAGAGTGGCCTTGTCCGGTGGCGTTTTCAGATATTCAACCACATCAGGATCGATACCCTGGTCCTGTAACAGTTGCAGGGTCTGTCTGGATTTGCTGCAGCGCGGGTTGTGGTAGATCTCAACACTCATAATCGATGACCTCCTGCTAGGCTTCAGTTGCGTCTGGCAATGCACCACCCTTCAATAAACCGGCGTGGCGGTTTGCCTCAAACTTAATTTGCCGTCATTGTATCCATACAGAGAGGATGGCTCCAGAAGCGGTTCCATAGAATCGATATTGAAAAAACGTGGAATTCAGTGATGAACCAGAAAGATTTCAGTGATAGGGGTTTCTCGGCGATCCGGCATATCAACTCATTCCTGCGCCTGTGGCTGCACCATTTCAGCCATGATGGGGGAATTCAGCATGTGGCTGCATTGACCTATACCACACTTCTCTCACTGGTGCCGTTGATGACGGTCATGTTTGCGCTGTTATCCATATTTCCCGTCTCTGACAGAATCTCGGAGCAGATCGAAAACTTCCTGTTTCAGAATTTCGTCCCCGCAGCCGGTGAAGCTGTACAGCAACACCTTAAAAATTTCAGTCAAAAGGCAGCTCAGCTTACCGGTGTTGGTTTTCTGTTTCTGATTTTGGTGGCGCTGCTGCTGATGAGTAACATCGACAAGGCGTTCAACACTATATGGCATGTCAGGCGAAAACGTTCGCCGCTTGCCAAGTTTACCGTCTATTGGGCAATTCTCTCGCTGGGGCCGATATTGATCGCGATTAGCGTCGGTGTGACCTCTTATCTGGTCTCGATTCCCTTCTTCAGTGAGGCTGAAGCAGTGGTGATGGTGCGCACAAGGTTGTTGAGTATGATGCCGGTCATGATTTCGGCACTCGCCTTTACGTTGTTATATGCCCTGGTCCCCAACCGGTCTGTGATGCTGCGCCATGCACTCGCAGGAGGAATCATAGCTGCACTTCTGTTTGAGGCTACAAAAAGGGGGTTTGCACTCTATATCACGACCTTTCCTACCTATGAGGCGATCTATGGAGCGCTTGCCGTAATTCCCATCTTTCTAATCTGGGTTTATCTGTCCTGGCTGGTTACCCTGTTGGGGGCGGAGTTCAGCTATTGTCTGGGTATCTACCGTCATGACTGGCGTGAAAGAATGGGGCAGCGTGGGGACAGGTTTTTACTTGCGGTGAAAATACTCCACCAGCTACGCGAAGCTCAACACCAGGGTGTGTCGACCACAACTCGCCAGTTGCAGGGGCAATTGCAGCATGCTACCGAAGAACAATTGGACTCTATACTCCTCTCATTGCAGAGAGCCCGTCTGGTATTGCATACGGATGATAAGGGTTGGGTGTTGGCGAGAGACCTAAGGGAAGTCACTGTGGCCGAGTTTTACAATTCCGATGCCTATGTGTTGCCGGATGACAGCCAATTGAAAATGGCCCCGGATACCCTGGGGAAATTGATTACAAAGATCAATTGCGATTTACAACAGACAATGAATTTGCCATTGGACGATTTGCTATAGCATTCTTTAAAAGTGGGAATAAACCCCCTATAGTGTGATCTGTAGGTAGATTGCACTTCAATATGGCTTGTATGTCTGCCGTTGCATTGATCGACCTATTCCGCAGCTTTCGGCAGGCATGCAGTCCGCATGTCAAATCAATGGATGATATGTCCCATGACAGTACACACAATTGTCAGCGAAGAAGGTCCGTTTTATGGGGATGGCGTTACCACAACATTCCCGTTTTCCATCGCACTGTTCGATTCCGGGCAACTCAGGGTAACCAAAATTACCAGAGTGGGTAATGAAGAAGTCTTGACGGAGGGAGTTGACTATACGGTTAATCTGAACGCGGATCAGCAACTCAATCCAGGCGGGGAGATCGGGTGGACAGGTATAAACGGCCCATTACTCAGTGATGAGGCGTTGCATATCAAGCGTGTGGTCGATCTGTTGCAACTGACGGATCTTCAAAGTCTGGGAAGTTACGCACCCGCGGAGATCGAGCGCTCCCTGGATAAATTAACCATGATCGCGCAACAGTTGAGCGATGATGTGGCAACTTTAAAGAAGTCACTTGCCGTAACTGAGACCGTTAAATTCGCCGTCTTAGGGGCCAGTGAGACAGTTTTTCCGTGGCGACAGACATGGGTGGACCTTATCGATGACGCATTCAAATCCGAAGGTCTTAAGGTTGATTTCTTTCATTCCGGGACCGGCGCCCTGACACATCATCTGGCGATGACGCAACCCGATGCTTTAACCGGAGAGACCCGGGCCGAGCTGACGAGTGAAAGCGATCCTGACGTGATCATAATGGAATTGGGGATAAATGACGCCATACTTTCCTTCGGAAATCGATCGCAGACTGAGATGATTGCAGACGCCAGGGCGTTGTATGGGTTTTTTAGGGATAACAATCCACGAGCATTGATTCTCTATTCCAGGCTGGTGCCCTATGATGAGGAAAAGCATCGTCAGGTTGCGGTAGAGAACATAAAGAAAAAATATTGTGTGCCGTTTCTGCATCAGACCTCGGGAATGCCGGGTGAAGAGAACTTATATACCTCCGAGCTTGCCGAAGTCGACAAGATAATTTCACCCGAGATGCAGGGTAGGCTCGATAACTGGCGAACCTTGGATGCCGAGTGTCAAGCGTTGGCGGATGTCTCAATCGATACTAGCTATTTTCAAGTGGCGAGATTGGGTCTGCTTTCTCATGATCGTTTTCATCCTACATCACTGGGCCATTACTTTATCATGAGTCGTGTCTGGGATGCTTTTCAGAGAGATGCAACGATCAGGGCGGCAGTTCCCGAACTTGGCAGGATCAGAGTTCTGGGAGACTTCACTAACTTTGAACTGTTATGGAGGTCTGTGCTCAAAGCGGACGCGGAACGGGATGGTTACGTCGTTGACCCGACCTTTCTGTCGGGATTTGAATATCCGATGTGGATGAACATCTACGGTGATACCAATCTGATCTACTACATAGAATATTGGGCAAATCAACAGCGACCTACAATCGATGTGACGAATACTATCGATAAATCCGGCAACAACGTGTTTCTGGTGATGATGAATGATCTATGGCCGAACCTTGAGATCGAGACTAAGTTATGGATCGAGGGTGATAGTGAACCCTCTGTATGGAACAGGGCTTCGCCCAGACAATTAACATCTTCAACAGGCGGTCACATCAGTTCCCAGCAGAATATCAACCTGCCCATTGGCAATTGGAAAATTAAGTATAAAGTCGGCAACGATGTATTTGGACCGTTTAGCGTTGCCATTACCGGTTGATGCACCAGGACCGATTGGATTAGTGTTAACAGGCCCTGGGATTAGGCGTTCTTGATTCGGTATCTTTCGAATCTTGATGTCGTCTCAAGCAGTTGTAAAGGTGTTACGCTGGGTGCCGGGATCATCTCTTCAACACGGTATTCATGGCCGATGACGAAGAAATTTTTCGGCACGATAAGAGAACTGCGGTGAGTATGACCCTGATCGATAAAGATGGCCGCTCGATCCTTTAACGGTTGCGATGTTTGTTGTTGGTTTGTCCGGCGCAAGGTAATAGGTTCGATCTTCCCGAGAATAAACTGTATCCCTATCTCCAACAGATTATCGTTACAGTTCAATGCACGCTTTATAATGCCGATTTTCCACTCATTCTCATGTCTTTGCTGGTGAGTGGAAAACAATACCAACTCACCGACAAGGGGCATATTGACGCTGCTTTTTGAGACCTTGAGCGCCACACCGGAACGGCTTTGATTTGTGCGTATCGCCGTGAATTGATGTGTGGTACTTGAATCTTCTCCACGTTGAATGCCGATGAATTGAGTCATATCGATCTCTTCATCATCGGTCTGCGACGACACGCTTTTTCCTGTGAGGTAAGCGTATATAGCGTCAATACCAATCCATATCATAACCTGTCCGGCGGTGGAGTGACGCTCACTGTCGCGTTTCAGGCGGATGTGCCAGGACTTCAGCATTCGCGCCATCAGATTAGTGGATTCCTGCATGCTCAATTTCACCAGGGCATCCGGTTTTCCCTGTTCAGATCTTTCCATCTGCCTGAGTTTCTGGTGCAGCCGTTTACTGACAGGAGTGAGATCGAACAGGGTAAAACGGGGTTGTGTCAGATTGTTCAGACACTCAGGTTGGAAAAGGTAGGGAGGTACCTCGCCCAGTCGGTCGATGACATAGTGTCCAGTAGATTCCGTCTCTTGGGTTGGGGCCGAGATAAGAGCATTTCCAGCCAGTGTATTCAGATACTCGAAACACAACCGCGGCTCACTCTCCTGCAGATGGCAGGGGTCGAGCAGTAACAACAGGAGAAAACGACTGTACTGATGGGATATGGTGGCATATTCCGGTTGTTCCTGATCCGCGTCTTCGATTTGATTGTGTTGGATCTTTTGCTCTTCAGCGTAGGTCACCAAACGCGTTACATCCCGGTACACTCTCCCGCTTCTGCAGTCGAAATCCTCGCATGCAAGCAGGTACTCCTGGACGAAATACTTGACCGCATAGTAGATCGTATGGCTGAGGCGTTGCAGGTTTTTCCTACTGGCCTTGTTGCTGACACATTCATTGGCGATATGGCAATGTCCATAGGCCATCTCCAGTATTACCTGGCGTATCAGGTGAACTGGTGCTTCCGACTTACGCTGCGCATGACTATGGGCCAGTCTTATGCAGGGCGTTGTGTAGACCTCCATCAACTCATCACGCTTTTTGACCTGTCCCGGATACCGGTTGAGACGGCTTAGACTGGTGAGTACCGTTTCCGCCAACTGTGTTTGGTTGGCAAAGGGTAATGCCGTGGCCCATTGGCGAAGCAAGGCAGGATCGGTTTCCACCAGGGGATTTTCAAACGGATCCTTTTGAGGCACAAAAAACAGTACCTGGGAGGGTGATGCGCTCCTGTGGGAGAAAAAATCAAACATGGTGATCTGAATGAGTGTTCCTTCGAGCCCTTGCTCAGACACCCACTATATCATCCCGGTTGAGACGCGGAATAGTCCTCATCTGGTTAATTTTATGGTGCCCTTGATCAAGGATGCCTTCAGGAGAGGTGGAGGTTGTTGATATGTTTTAAATTAATTCAATAAATACAGTTGCATAGGTTGCGTTATAGGGAAAATGTTCTGGTGAAAAAGGGCATTCAATGAGATGAGATCCGGAATACCGGTCAAATGAGGGGGGTTTTACGATGGATTCCGTAATATTGTGGTTTTCATGAATTGCACTTCCTGGAATTTACCCTGAGAATGCAGGTCAGAGAAAATTACCGGGTCCTGTGTGTTGTATTCGAGCCCGGCAGGCCGGTCATTGATACAAATATGGAGAGTAATATGTCCCTGATGAGTCCGTCGCTGCGTGCGCTGGGTATCTTTGCGTTATCGCTTTTATCGATCACAGCAACGGCGGAAACGGTGGATTTCGAATTGCAGGGATTGGATGGTAAAAGTTATCGCCTCTCTGACTACAGGGGTAAATGGGTATTGGTGAATTATTGGGCGACCTGGTGTCCTCCCTGCCGTGAGGAACTGCCTGAACTGGAAGTTTTTCATAATAATCATAAGGATAAGGATGCGGTCGTCCTGGGTGTAGCCATGGAACGTATCGAAAAGCCACGATTGAAGGCCTTCGTCGATGAACAGTTTCTCAGCTATCCCATTCTCATGGCTGAGCCGGCGGCACGGACAGAGCTGGGAAGGGTGCCGGGTCTGCCCACTTCCTTTCTGGTCAGTCCTGAAGGTGAACTGGTCGCCCGTCAGGTGGGACCACTGACCATGGAAGATATCGAGAGTTTTATCGATACCATGCGCGAGTAAGGAGAAAACAGATGTCACGGTATCTCATTTCAATTGCCTTACTGCTGCTTCCCTTCGGTGATATTGCCGCCGCAACACGGGATCCGGGAGACTATTTTTTCGACCAGTCGTTAGGTAATTTCAGTGACGAACTGGAGATGGCGAGGGATGAGGGCAAAAAGGGGGTGCTCATCATGTTTGAGATGGACGAGTGCCCGTTCTGCCACCGAATGAAGACCCGGGTGCTCAATCAGGTCCAGGTTCAGGACTATTTCAAACAACATTTTCTCATCTATACGGTAGACATCGAAGGAGATGTTGAGATCGCTGACTTTCGCGGCAACACCATGAAGGAGAAGGATTTTGCATTCAAGCAATTCAGAGTCAGGGCAACCCCGGTATTTGGTTTTTTCGATCTGGAAGGGAAGATGATCGCCCGGTTTACCGGGGCTACGAATGATGCCCAGGAGTTTATGTGGTTGGGAGAGTTCGTCGTCAATGATCACTACAAGACGACCAATTTTTCGCGTTACAAGCGTGAAAAGAGAAGAACGCTCCGCAAAGTTAGATAGGTAATGTTTTATTGCATGCTGATGAGTGGGAAAATTCCTTCGCCACCTATGCGAATGGTGAAATCACTGCTGCTCATGCCATCTTTGTTGCTAGGCCAACTTGCTCATGCATTGGAACCTCTACCCTCACCGCTGACCCTGCAATACGCCTTGGAACTGGCCGATCACGCACATCCCGAACGAAGCTTGATAGAAGCCGATCTTGCACAAGCCCGGGCTTTCGCTGAACAGGTTGCCGCAGATGACGATGCCCATCTCGCATTGACTGCGGAGTTGCGAGTCATCGATCCGTCTGACATTGCAGCAGACGATTCCAGAAACGACAGCCTGGCCCGACTCAATCTGAGCAAACTGCTCTATGACTTCGGTCGCACCAGTCACGCGCAAGAGGCGGCCGAGGCTGGATTGACGTCCCGGCAATGGCAATTACTCCAGGTCAGACAGCAGCGCAGACTGGATGTAATGGCAAGATTTTTCGATGTCCTGCTGGCTGACCTGGAGTTTGCCAGAGATAACGAAGCACTCGCCATCGACTACATACGCTTCGACAGGGCGCGTACGAAAAATGAGTTGGGAAAGGTATCCGATATTGACATGTTGGAGCTCGAATCCACCTATCAGCAGTCGCTACGCAAGATGACGGCAAGTCAGAACAGGCAACGCATCACTCGCTCGCAGCTGGCGATCAGCTTGAATCGGCCGCTGGATCTGCCGGCCGAATTGGAGTCTCCGCAGTTTGGCTCATTGGGGGAACTGCCTGAGATAGAGACACTGGTTGAAAAGGCGTTGCGGGAGAATCCGAAAATCAGGGCCCTACAAGCCGAGCTGCGGGCGGCGAAGAAACAGCTCCAGGCCAGTGAGGCGGAAGACAACCCGGTATTGCGCGCCGAATTGGAGGCGGCTGCATACCAACGTAGGCTGGGGGGACGCAATCCTTTGACTGCGGCCCTGGTGATCGAACTACCGCTCTATCAAGGTGATCGGGTTGCATCGGATATTGCGGTACAGCGGGCGCATGCAGATAGGAAACAGGCCGAACTGGCAGCTTATGAACTCGTTTTGCGGCAACAACTCTTGGACTTCTGGATGGAGCTGCAGAGGTTGAAGGTTGAACGCCAGGGATTGCGGGTGACAGAAGATTTTCGCGATCTCTCCCTGGATCGTAGCCGCACCCTGTATGAACTGGATATGGCGGCCGATTTGGGTGATTCCATGTCCCAGATTGCCGATATACAACTGCAGCGGGCAAGAAATGATTATCAGATCCATTTGACCCATGCCCGTATCAAAGCGCTTACAGGCGATCTTTTGATGTCGCCTGAAAATAAGAGTGAGTGAATGGGGAGATAAGGATGATGAAGGGTATGCTTAAAGTCCTGAACACGGCTTATATGACGGCCGGAATCATATTGATATGTCTGTTATTCAGCGGCCAGTTGATGGCACGGGACCTGGAGGCGGTCATCGACTGGAATAACAGGACAGAGCTGACTACCCTGGTCAGCGGTATGGTGGGCCGTGTGAATGTGGACGTGGGTGCCTCCGTGAAGCGTGGGGAGGTGCTTCTGGAACTCGATCAGCGTAGGTATCAATCAAGGCTCGCCGCTGCGGCATCACGCCTTGAAGCAGCATCTCAGCAGAATGAAGAGGCAAAACGAGAGTTGGACCGGGCATTGGAACTATACGATCGAACCCTGCTGTCGGATCATGAGCGGAAGCAGGCTGAAATTGCCGCGGCCAGTTCAGATGCCGCCTATCGTGAAGCGGAAGCCAAATTGGTCAAGATCCGCTTGCAACGGGAGTACAGTCGGATAACCGCGCCTTTTGATGGCGTTGTAGAGTCTATTCACGTGCAACCCGGTCAAGCGGTAATCAATCGGTATTCGGCCATGCCTCTGATGACACTGTTTGACAACAGCCGAATGAAGGCGCTTGCCGAGCTCGATGAGCATACAGTGAATGGTTTGAAGCAGGGTATGGGCGTACAGGTGGGCATACATGGGCAATGGTTGGAAGGGACGATCCACAGGCTGGGTATGCATCCGATAGCGCGGGATGCCAATGGTTCAAAGTATCTGCTGGAGGTAGTGTTTTCCCCTGCCTCAGATAGGGTGATTCGTGCCGGTGAGAAGGCGGTTGTGAGGCTGAGTGATGAGTGAAAGGGCTGACAATGGTAGTGCGAAGATCTGTGTCCGCTGTCATGTGGCGGGACGGGTGCAAGGCGTCTTCTACCGGGCGACAACTCGGCATGAAGCCCGGCAATTGGGTATCAAAGGCTATGCCAAAAATCTCCACGACGGTCGTGTGGAGGTTGTGGCATGCGGTAGCGTAGAGGCGATCGAGGCCCTACAGTCCTGGCTAAGCAAAGGTCCGGCGGATGCCAGAGTGACCGGTGTCTCCTGCGAGGCAATCGATTATCGTGATTACCAAAGCTTCACCATCGCCTGAGTCGTGGTGAACCTAGGGCCTGTTTACTGGCCCAGGAATGCTATTCCGAAAATCCCGGCTTATCCAGGGGCCTGAATTTCATTTGACTCTCCTGTGTGCCATATTGCGCCTCCGGGCTTGGTTTATAACTCTGTTGCATGGTTTGCACGCCTTGAGTGCCGGCGGTCTGACCGGCCGGTTGCCGAGCGGCTGGATAGCCTAAGGGTGCAGGGGATTGCGGGGTTACAGTTGCGGGTATCTCTGCACTATCCGTTGACCGCTCACCGCTGTTCAAGGGGCGGAAACGGAATCCCTCGCCATGGACAGGTTGATCCGAAACTGTGGATCCATAGCCTGACACGGGTGGAGCTTGAGGGGGCTTCACATCGACTGCAGCTGTCGGAGTTTGCTGCGTTGGAGTGTTTGCAGGATGGCTGCCGGCGTGCGGTTGTGGCTGATAGCCCGGGTATACGGGCGGATAACCGTAAGCCGCACCGGGGTAGCCGTAGCCCGGGTGATAGCCCGGGGGTGGGGTATGCCTGTAGTTGTAGTAGTCATCAGAATATCGGTTTGAACCGCCAAAGAAATTACGCATCGGGTTGAACATGCCACCCATCATATTTCCCGGGTTCACGTTATATTGCCTGTTGCTATAGTCGGAATCGTCTGCCTGAAGATGGGTGGAGATCAATAATGTGCCGCTGATTAACAGCCATATCTTTGATTTCATTTTCAGCTCCCTCGCTGCATAGGTCGTTTGATTCGTTAGTTCTGAAACTACGAATTTTAGTTATGTAATATGTGTGTATTGGAAGAAGCATATACGTTATCAACTGCCATAAAATCGTAATAATGAAATAATACACGATCACTATGCAACTACCACCGCTTACCAATGGAAGAATCCTCAGGCGCTATAAGCGGTTTCTCGCGGATATAGAATTGCCTGAAGGCAAGGTCGTGACCGCACACTGCCCGAATACCGGCAGTATGCTCGGTTGCTGGCAACCCGGTGCGTCGGTGCAGATCAGTCACAGCGACAATCCAAAACGGAAGCTGGCGTGGACACTGGAGAGAGTGGATATGGGGCAAGGCTGGGTTGGTGTACATACCGGTCGCACCAACCCGGTCATCGAGGAGGCGATCAGGGAGGGGCGGGTGGATGATCTGTGCGGTTACCGTTCCGTACGTCGAGAAGTCGTATTCAGGCATAAGGATGAGAAATCGAGGTTCGATCTCTACCTTGCCGAGGGTGACCGCGCCAACGCCTGGGTGGAGGTTAAGAACGTGACCCTGTGGCAGGGAACCGCATTGAGTTTCCCCGATGCAGTGACACTACGAGGCCGCAAACACCTGATGCAGCTTGCCGAGGCCTGTCGGCAAGGATACAGGGGGATCATGGTCTACGCGCTGAATCGCCCTGAGGGCGACTACTTTAAGCCTGCCGACGAAATCGACCCGGACTATGGAGCGACGCTACGCCGTGTTGTCCAGGAGTTTGGTGTAGAGATCCTTGCGCTGCGAATCGAGCACGGCAAGAACAGCATGCGGGTAACAACATCCGTAGAAGTTGTCTTGGACTGAACTGTTTATACTTCCGCTGGCCGCTGATCAATACCCCATGGAAGCGAGATCGAGTCCCGATGGGATTTTCGGCAGTGAGTTGAGGCCCGTCCGGATAGTGCCGTCGGGTTGCAGGCTCATCCATCTGTAGCCTGGCGGAATGGCGTCGATGGCGAAATCGTCGACCCTGGGAATGAACTGCACGCAGGTCGAGGGTGAACCCATCAGGCGTACACCTCGGTATTCGGTGTCGAATGCCTGATGGATATGTCCGCAGAGGACCGCCTGGACCTGCGGATTGGCATCAATCAATTTGAAGAAGGCGTCCGGGTTCTCCAGCACCATGGTATCCATCCAGCGACTGCCGACAGGAACCGGATGGTGATGCAGGCAGATCATGGTGTGTTTGTCGGCATGGGCCCGCAACAGCACTCCCAGTAGTTCCAGTTGATTCTCATCGATACGGCCGCTGTCACTATTGGCTATGGTCGAATCGAGGAATATCAAGGACCAGCCTTTCGCCTGCACACTCGGAATACAGTGTACATTGTCCTGATTCAGGATCTGTTTCATCTTGCCCGGTATATCATGGTTCCCGGGCAGGCAGTATGTGGGGATTTCGGTCAGCTGTAATCTGCCCAGCAGCCGTTTATAGCCTGAGTCAGAGGCATCATGCACCAGATCGCCAGTGGCCAGAATGAAATCCGGATTGCCGGTTTCCTGCAGTGCCTGGGCAAGCACATGGTCAAATGTTTCTAAGGTATTGATTCCCAAAAGGCAGCGCGAAGGGTCGGCATAGAGGTGACTGTCCGTCAGTTGCAGCAGGTTGAGACTCTCAGCGGGGAGCTGCTTGAAATTTGGCGGCTGATTGTCAGGACTGCTGCCCATAGAACGGTTCGCTTTTCTGTTTTTTAGTCTGACGAGCAATTTATCTCTCCACGCCCCATCAGGACCCTTGTCATATTGCCATAATATTAGAACAGGATTTGCTAAAGCAAAAACCACTTTTTTACTTCTTTGCCCTATGCTTAGGGATTATTCCATATTCTCCTTCGATTTCTGTTGAGGGGTTAACATTTTTTAAGCCAATTAGTTTTTTCTATCTTAGCGGCTACACTATAGGTTATGACACTTAACGAACTCCGATACATCGTGGCAGTGGCGCAGAAACGCCACTTTGGACATGCTGCAGAGGCCTGTTACGTTAGCCAGCCGACCCTCAGTGTGGCAGTGAAAAAACTGGAGGAGGAGCTGGGTGTTGGGCTTTTTGAACGTGGTCAGGGGGAGGTGAGTCTGACAGCGGCGGGTGAACGCATCGTAACCCAGGCTCAGCGGGTGTTGGAGGAGGCCGGCATGATACGCCAACTCGCCAGCCAGAGTGTGGACCAGCTGGTGGGTCCTCTGCGGGTGGGAGCCATTTACACGGTAGGGCCCTATCTGTTTCCTCATTTGGTACCGCAACTTAAACAACTGGCAAGTGATATGCCCCTGGTGATCCGGGAAAATTACACTGCCGTACTGACAGAACAGTTGAAGCAGGGGGATTTGGATGTGATCCTTATCTCATTCCCCTATGACGAACCAGGGATTGTTACCCGCCCACTCTATGATGAATCCTTTTCCGTACTGTTACCCATGAAGCATCCGCTGACCGAGTTTGAAACAATCACCATACAGCAGCTTCAGGAGGAGAATGTTCTACTGCTCGGTGAAGGCCACTGTTTTCGCGAGCAGGTTAAGCAGATCTGTCCGGGCTGTGTGAATAAAGGCAACGGTGATGCCAACCAGCAGGAGAATCTGGAGGGGGGCTCATTGGAAACGATTCGCTATATGGTGGCCAGCGGAATCGGCATCACAGTACTACCCGATACGGCGATTGGAACCGAATATCTGCGCTGGGACCTGCTTACCACCAGGCATCTGGCGGTGAAGTCGCCTCAGCGCCGTATTGGTCTGGCCTGGCGGAAAAGCTTTCCTCGCCCCCAGGCGGTAAACCTGCTTTGGGAATCGATTCGCACCTGCCAGTTGCATGGAGTGAATCTGGTATCGGAACCTGCCCAGCTGGCTGTCGGCTGACTGCTGATACTCCCTCTTTATCTCTCCGGCGGTCAAGGCTCTATGCCTGGTGCCAGCGTGCGATAGCTGGCGTCTAAATCACCCGGTCATTGCCGCCATCCACCGGTATCTGTGCGCCAGTGGTCTTGCTGAATCGCTGATCACAAAGCTCCGATGCCAGTTCTGCCACATCTTTACTGCTGATTTCACACTTCATCAGATTGCGTTTTTTATAGTCGGCGATGCTGATTCCATAGTGACTTGCCCTGGCGGCCAGGACCTCTTCTGTCCAGATGCCGGTGTCGAAAACGGCATCGGGATGGAGTGTATTGATGCGAATGGCATCACTCGCCCACTCCAGTGCAACCACCCTTGCCAACTGTGTCAGCGCGGCCTTGGATGCGGAATAGGCGGCTGCTCCCTGGCCAGGTGCGGGTACGTTTTTCGATCCGATGACGACGATCCTGCCGCCGTGGGGTGCACGTTTCAGATAGGGATGGCAGGTCCGCAGCAGGCTCAGGTTTGCATCCAGATTGATGCCCATGACCTGACGCCACTGGTCATCCTCCAGTTCCGATACAGGGCAGCCACCTGGGAAGATACCGGCGTTCAGAACCAGCATATCGACACCCCCAAAACGCATTACTGCCTGTTCCAGAGCCGCTTTTACGCTGTCGATGTCGCTGATATCACAGTGCAGCCCAAGGAAATCCGCATGTGTTTGTTGATCGACGATATCCGGTGTTTTATCCAATCCGACGACTGCGGCGCCACGTTGCAGCATCGAATCGACGCAGGCCCTGCCGATTCCCGAGGCAGCACCGGTGATTAAAGCCACCTCCCCCTGGAAAGGGGGAGACTGACTGTTTTTAAGCAGTTTTGCCTGCTCGAGTTCCCAGTACTCCACATCGAAGATGGCCTGAGTCTGTAGGGCCTGCCAGCCGCCCAGCAGCTCGGCCCGCTGGATGATTGCCATGGTGTGCCGGTAGATATCGGCCACGATGCCTGCATCACGGCTGTTTTTGCCGACACAGAGCATGCCGAGTTCCGGATCGAGTATGACTCTGGGGGCCGGATCCAGCATCTCCACAGGGGTTCTGGAGGAAGGGGCGTGATGTTCAAAGTAGCGTTGATAGTCTGCGACGTATTCGATGACATCACGGCCCAGCATGGGCAGCTGTTTGGTGCGAATGACATGATCGGGTGTGGCCGGTCCGCGCTGGGAGATTTTTGCAAGGTCTTGGCGTTGGCAGAATGCAAGCTCAGCATGCTCCCGATGACTCTGCAGGATAACCGGAAAGCCTGCAACATCGGAGATCTCCTTGCGCAGGTCCGCCAGCAGCTGAGGCTTAATTTCATGTTCTGTGCATTGCTGAGGGAGTTCCCAGGCCCCGGATTGCTGTATATGGCGCTCGGCTTCGTCAACCAGCTGGATCATGCGTTCATAGCACAGTTGCGCAGTGTCGCCAAAGGTAAACAGGCCATGGTTCATCAACACCATGCCGATGGTATCCTGATGGGCATTGCACGGAAACAGTGTCGCCACAGATTTCGCCAGATCAAAACCCGGCATCACATAGGGAATGACCACCACCCGGTCGCCGTAGAGTTCACGAATGATCCGCTCCCCTTGCGGCGTGTTTGTCAGTGTTACGATGGCATCTGCATGGGTATGATCCACATATTTGAAGGGGAGAACCGCATGCAGGATCGCCTCTACCGACGCCGTTGGCGCGGCGGCCAGGGTTTGCTGGGTTTTCAACTGGTTGATCATTTCGCTGTCACTGAGTGACTCGAGCTGAGCCAGTCGCAGCAGATGGTCCATGCGGACGGGGGTGAAACCTTCACGTTCGATTGTTGCCAAGTCCCAGCCACTGCCCTTGACGTAGAGGACCTCCTGCTGCTCACCGAACAGGTTTGGTTCGCTGATTTTTACCGATGTGTTGCCGCCCCCATGCAACACCAGCGATGGATCTGCACCGAGCAGGCGGGAGCTGTAGACGCGTAGATCCAGTTCACTCTCGCAGGCTGCTGCTTCGACGTCATTCCAAAGGCTTTTCATCAAATAAGTTCCGGGTTATTTCACTCGGTTGTTGCAAGCATACACAAGCCCTGAAGAATCAGAACTTCTTTCATTCACCATATCAGACCGACCACCGTACCGGTGAGCAGGGTAGCCAGTGTGCCGGCGACAATCGACTTGATGCCCAAAGCAACAATCTCGCTGCGACGTTCCGGTACCATCGATCCCAGTCCACCGAGCATGATACCCAAGCTGCCGAAATTGGCGAATCCGCAAAGGGCGTAGATGAGAATCAGGCGGCTGCGCTCACTCAAGGCGTCCGCCGGTAAGCGGATAAGATCAATATAGGCCAAGAGTTCATTGAGGACCGTCTTGGTACCCAGCAGTGAACCGGCGGTGATCGCCTCCGACCAGGGGATGCCCATGAGCCATGCCAACGGGGCCATCAGCCAGCCCAGGAGGCGTTGCAGGCTCAGTGGCTCCCCTGCGATATCCGGCAGCAACTCAAGCATCTGGTTGAGAAGGCTGACCAGAGCGACCAAGACAATCAGCAAGGCGACAATGTTGGCCAGCAGTTTCAATCCCTCGATGGTTCCATTGGTGATCGCCTCCATACCGCTGCTGAACGGCTGCAAATCGAGCAGCTCACCAGCCGTGCCGGGCTGGGTTTCGGGCACCATCAGCCGGGAGATCATGACGGCTGCGGGTGCGGAGATCAACGAGGCGGTCAGCAGATGCCCGACGGGATTGTCTATAACGCCCTCGAGGAGGCTGGCGTAGAGTACCAGCACGGTGCCGGCGATGGTTGCCATACCGAGGGTCATCAGGCTGAAGAGTTCGCTACGTGTGAGTTTGCTCAGGTAGGGGCGGATCAACAGGGGCGATTCCACCATGCCGACAAACACATTGGCTGCCGCGCCCAGGCCCAGGGCGCCTCTGATACCCAGGCTCTTCTGCAGCAGCCATGAGAAGAATCTCACTACCAGCGGAAGTATCCGCCAGTAGAAGAGCAGGGCTGAGAGGGCGCTGATCACCAACACCAGCGGGAGGGCGCGAAAAGCGAGAACGAAGCTGCTACCGCCATCGCTCGCCAGAAAAGGGGATTCGGCGCCACCCAGATAACCGAACACGAAGCCGGTACCCGCTTCTGTCGCCTGCTGCAGTGACAGCAATATCTGATTGAGTTGGATAAACAGTGCCTGGAACAGGGAGAGTTTCAGCAACAGCAGTGCGAGAATCAGCTGAAGGATCAGTCCGGCAACCGGCACGCGCCAGTGGAAGGCCTGTCTGTTTTCACTGATCAACCAGGCCAGCAGGGGGATGAGGAACAGACCGGTCAATCCCTGCAACATGGCCATCGGCCGGAAGGATCAGAAATTGTCGGTGGAGGTGAAGAGACCGACACGCAGGTCCTTCGCGGAATAGATCTCACGGCCATCGACCTTCATCACCCCGTCGGCCACACCCAAAACCAGCTTACGGGCTATCACCCGCTTGATGTTGATGTGGTAGGTAACCTGCCTGGCAGTGGGCAACACCTGGCCGGTAAACTTCACTTCACCGACGCCGAGCGCCCGACCGTGTCCCGGATTACCAATCCAGGCGAGAAAGAAGCCCACCATCTGCCACATGGCATCGAGTCCGAGGCAGCCCGGCATCACCGGATCACCGGGAAAATGGCAATCGAAGAACCACAGATCGGGTTGGATATCGAGTTCGGCCAGGATCTCGCCCTTGTTGAATTCCCCGCCGTCATCCGTGATTTTGATGATACGGTCCATCATCAACATATTGGGTGTCGGCAGCTGAGCATTGCCTGGACCAAACATATCACCATGGCCGCAACTCAACAGCTCATCGCGGTTGTAAGCGTTTTGTCTGGTCATCTTGGTTCTGCCTCTCTGTGAAATCGCCCGGTGCGGGTATAAAAGCGGCATAGTTTCCCCGCTTCAGCGGTAAGCTGTCAAATCCCCGTCCCTGTTCTTTGCGGTAGTCCTATAGTTATTACTCCGCAAAACCGCTAAGGGACGCCGATCACCGCCAATGAACGCAAATGTTATCCCATGTTCAGGTTCACTGAGTCTCCGCCTGTTCTGAAAAACCTTCAATGGATAGCTGGCAACGCATATCAAAGGATCCAGACCTCTAACCGAAGTTAAGTGCCAATCCTATTGATCTATAAACCGCACGCTAAACAATTTTTTTCACGTACTTTGGCTTTTGTTGTTTGTTTGCGGTGATCGGTGTCCATTCGTGGGTTGATTTATATCTCATCGATCAAGGATGAATCCGACAATCTCCTCGAGGGGAATAAAGCTGTTCTCACTCTCCTGGCGTCCCCGGTACTCCACCTTGCCTCCGTCGAGGGATTTTTCACCTACCACGATGCGGTGGGGGATGCCGATCAACTCCATGTCGGCGAACATGAAACCGGGGCGCACGCTGCGGTCGTCGAGCAGTACCTGGATGCCGGCGGCCTGCAGATCGGCGTACAGCTTCTCCACTGTCTCCCGCACCCGCTGGGATTTATCCATCTTCATGGGGCAGAGGGCGACCTGGAAGGGGGCCAGGGCGGTAGGCCATGCGATACCCTTGTCGTCGTGGTGCTGTTCAATGGCGGCTGCCACCACACGGGTGACGCCGATGCCGTAGCAGCCCATGGTCATTACCACCGCCTTGCCATTCTCGTCGAGAACGGTGGCATTCATGGCGTCGCTGTACTTCTTACCGAGCTGAAAGATGTGGCCCACCTCGATGCCACGGGCGATAGTGAGTATGCCCTGACCGTCGGGGCTGGGATCGCCCTCCCGCACGTTGCGAAGATCGGCAATCTCCGTCGGCTCCGGCAGGTCGCGGCCCCAGTTGATACCGAAGTAGTGTTTGCCGTCCTGATTGGCGCCGGCGCTGAAGTCGGCCATCTTGGCCACCGTGCGGTCGACGATATAGGGAATCGGCAGCTTGACCGGACCGAGGGAGCCGGGGCCGGCACCGATGGCGGCGCGGATTTCCGCCTCCTCGGCGAACTGCAATGGGGAGGCCGCCTGGGTCAGCTTGTCCGCCTTGATCTCGTTCAGGTCGTGGTCGCCACGCACCAGCAGGGCCACCAGTTCGGTATCCATCTCCTCCGATGCTTTTACTACCAGGGTCTTGACTGTCTTCTCGATGGGCTGGTCGAACTGTGCCACCAGCTCCTGGATGGTCTTGGCGTCCGGGGTGTCGACCAGGGTCATCTCCATACCGGGTGCCGGACGCTCCCCCACCGGTGCAACCGCCTCGGCCAGCTCCACGTTGGCGGCGTAGTCGCTGATGGTGGAGAAGGCGATGGCGTCCTCGCCCGATTCGGCCAGCACGTGGAACTCATGAGAGCCGCTGCCGCCGATGCTGCCGGTATCAGCCGCCACCGGGCGGAAATCGAGGCCGCAACGGCTGAAGATGCGGGAGTAGGTTTGGTGCATCACCTCGTAGGTCTGCTGCAGGGAGTCCTGGTTAAGGTGGAAGGAGTAGGCGTCCTTCATGAGGAACTCGCGGGCGCGCATGACGCCGAAGCGGGGGCGTATCTCATCCCGGAATTTGGTCTGGATCTGGTAGAAGTTGACCGGCAGTTGTTTGTAACTGCGCAGCTCGTTTCGCGCCAGCTCTGTGATGATCTCCTCGTGTGTGGGGCCGTAGCAAAACTCCCGCTGGTGGCGGTCGTGCAGGCGCAGCAGCTCAGGGCCGTACTGCTCCCAGCGGCCCGATTCCTGCCATAGTTCGGCGGGCTGCACTGTCGGCATCAGCACTTCCAGGGCACCGGCCCGGTCCATCTCCTCGCGCACGATGTTCTCCACCCTGCGCAGTACCCTCAGGCCCAGGGGGAGCCAGGTGTAGAGACCGGCCGCCAACTTGCGGATCAAACCGGCACGCAACATCAACTTATGGCTTGCGGTCTCGGCATCGGCGGGTGTCTCCTTGACGGTGTGTAGAGGGAAGTTTGAAGTACGCATGGGTCTGGCTCGGCCTGGTAGTGAAAAGGCGTGATTCTATCCCGCTTCGGGTGGCGGGTCACGGCCGGAGAGGTATTTGAGTGTGTATGTGGGCGAATAAATCGAACCGCCGACGGTCCTTAGAAGGTCGAGGAGTTCCAGCCCCATTGATGGCGTTCAGCGGCGCTGAACTCTATGTAAACCCTGTCGGGAGATATGGACAGTTGCCGCTCCATCAGCTGACATAAGGCGTTGGATATCTGCCGTGTCTGATCATCCGGAAGGCCAATGCTTTTCAGCTCCAGATAGGCCAGCGCGTCACGGCTGCCCGCAAACAGCATTTGAGGGTTGTGTTCGATGCTGACCATGACATACCGCTCGGGTTTACCAAGGACGGCTGCCACTGATTCAGAGGCATGCTTAAGCAACTGGTCCAGCCTGTCCTGGTCGATAGGCTGATTTGTGGTGATCTTGAGCAGCGGCATCTATGGTTACCTTTTGCAGTGCTCTTTGATCTGTTCCCTCGCCTGCTGCATCTTCTTTTGGCGATCCTCCTCGGTCAGGCGGACATAGCCATCCTCAGTCTTGTACAGACGGTTCCCCAAGGCCGTGAGCTGCTCCAGATTCTTTCGGGCAGTATTACAGTTTTTCCTGTTTTCAGCTTTGATTTCAGCCTGCTCTTTCTTCTGCGCCTTTTTCAGTGCCCTGTCTTCGGCACTGTCTGCCAGTCTTTGCCGCAGTTCTTCAAGTTGCTTTTTTGAATCGAAGCCACTGCCCGCGGGTGTAGTCCTTATCTTCACGGTTTCAGCTTTGACGTCCGGTGGTGGTGATTGTGAGTAGGTTACCACGCCCTCTTCGTTGACCCAGCGATAGGTTTCAGCGGAAGCGACGGTTAAAAATGGAAGTAATAGCGCGAGTAAAAGTGTCTGTTTCACGGATTGGATCCCTGTGTCATACATCATTGATCAGGATCATTATGGAGCATGTTACCCGAATGGCAAGTAATGAGAGAAGCTGAAAGTACAAAATGAGAGGGGATATCCGCTTGACCTATAAAGGTAGTATTAGTATTTTGCACTGTTTCTATAAGTTTAGTGTCCGAAAAGACAATCGGCGCAATTGGAGGCCTCAAGGTGGAACTCAGCGGTGGCGAGATCATCGTTCAATGTTTGAAAGATGAGGGTGTGGAGCATGTGTTCGGTTATCCGGGCGGTGCTGTACTGCATATCTACGACGCTATTTTCAAACAGAAGGATGTGAAACATATCCTGGTGCGCCACGAACAGGCGGCGGGACACGCGGCCGACGGCTATGCGCGCGCCACCGGCAAACCGGGCGTCGTTCTGGTGACCTCCGGCCCGGGGGCAACCAATGCGGTGACTGGCATTGCCACGGCCTTCATGGACTCAATCCCGATGGTAATTCTTACCGGCCAGGTCCCGACGCCGGTGATCGGCAGTGATGCGTTTCAGGAAGTCGATACGGTTGGCATTACACGCCCCTGCGTGAAGCACAACTTTCTGGTCAAGCGGCTGGAAGATCTGGCCGAGACCATCAAGAAGGCCTTCTACATCGCCACCAGCGGCCGTCCCGGGCCGGTCGTGGTCGATATACCCAAGGATGTGACGGATCCTGGGATCAAGATTCCCTATAAATATCCCAACAAGGTCAAGATGCGCTCCTACAATCCGGTGATCAAAGGCCATCTTGGGCAGATCAAGAAAGCGGTCAAGATCATGATGGAGGCCGAGCGCCCGGTCTTCTATACCGGTGGCGGGGTGGTGTTGGACGATGCCGCCAAACCGCTGACCGACCTCGTGGACAAGCTGGGGTTTCCGATCACCCAGACCCTGATGGGATTGGGGGCCTATCCGGGTAGTGGCAGGAACTTCCTCGGTATGCTCGGCATGCATGGCACCTACGAAGCGAATATGGCGATGCACGAGACCGACGTGCTGATCGCTGTCGGCGCCCGTTTCGATGACCGGGTCACCGGCCATGTAAAACAGTTTTGCCCGGATGCAACCATCATCCATATCGATATCGATCCTTCATCGATCTCCAAGAACGTCCGTGTCGACGTACCCATCGTGGGTCCGGTCAAACAGGTGCTTCGGGACATGCTGAAGGTGGTCGACGAAGGTGATGTGCAACCCGGGAAGCAAGCCTTGAAACAGTGGTGGGAGCAGATCGAAAAATGGCGCTCTATGGATTGTCTGAAGTATGACCAGAAGAGCGAGCAGATAAAGCCGCAGCATGCGGTCGAGATACTGCACAAGGTCACCAAGGGAGACGCCTATGTGACTTCCGATGTGGGTCAGCACCAGATGTTCGCAGCGCAATTCTATCGTTTCGACAAGCCGCGACGTTGGATCAACTCGGGAGGGCTCGGCACCATGGGTTTCGGCCTGCCCGCGGCGATGGGGGTTCAGATGGCCTTTCCGAAGGCCGAGGTGGCGGTGGTCACCGGCGAATCGAGTATCCAGATGTGTATCCAGGAGTTGGCGACCTGCCTTCAATACGAGCTGCCGATAAAGATAATTTTGCTGAATAACGGATATATGGGCATGGTGCGGCAGTGGCAGGAGTTTTTCTACGAGAGCCGCTACTCCCAGTCCGGCATGAGCGTGACACCGGATTTCGTCAAATTGACCGAGTCCTACGGTCACGTGGGCATGCGTGTTGATAAAACGAAGGATCTGGAGGGAGCGATGAAGGAGGCCTTCTCTCTCAAGGACCGGCTGGTCTTCCTGGATGTGGTGGTCGATCCCTCGGAGAATGTCTATCCGATGATTGCGGCAGGCAAGGGGCATCATGAGATGTATCTGTCACCCGGGAGTGAGTTGGTCTGATGAGACATATCATATCTATTCTATTGGAGAATGAGTCCGGCGCACTGGCACGGGTGGCAAATCTGTTCTCAGCGCGCGGCTACAACATCGAATCGTTGACGGTGGCGCCCACCGAGGATCTGAGTCTCTCCCGCATGACCCTGGTAACCAGCGGTAGTGACGAGATCATTGAACAGATCACCAAGCAGTTGAATAAGCTGATCGACACGGTAAAGCTTGTCGATCTCACCGAAGGCAGCCATATCGAACGTGAGATGATGATGATCAAGCTGCGGGCGGAACGTACCCAGCGTGAGGAGATCAAGCGCCTGGTGGATATATTCCGCGGCAAGATCATCGATGTCACCGACACCAGTTACACCGTCGAGCTGACGGGTGCGGCGAGCAAACTGAATGCCTTTATCGAAGCGGTGGACGAAGATCTGATCATCGAGGTGGTGCGCACCGGTCCCTCGGGCATCGGCCGCGGACCGAAGGGGCTGGGGCTCTGAGGATAGTTTGTCATCTGCGACTTTCCAGATGCGGTGCGGCAAGCCGCACCGTGTATGACGTTCATTTGCGGCGTAAGACCAGAATATAAAACACTACATTTTCCGAAGGAAACAACATGGCTATCAACGTTTATTATGACAAAGACTGCGACCTGAGCATCATCAAGGGAAAGACGGTCTCCATTATCGGCTACGGCTCACAGGGTCACGCCCATGCCAACAATCTGCAGGACTCGGGTGTGAACGTCGTCGTCGGTCTGCGTGAGGGCTCTCCTTCGGCCATCAAGGCACAGAACGCAGGACTGACGGTGAAGTCGATCGAAGAGGCGGTGCAGACCGCCGATGTGGTCATGATCCTGGCCCCTGACGAGTTCCAGGCCAGGCTCTATCGCGAACAGATCGAGCCCAATATCAAGGAGTCTGCGGCGCTCGCCTTTGCCCATGGTTTTGCGATCCACTATAACCAGATCGTGCCGCGGGAGGATCTTGACGTAATTATGATCGCGCCCAAGGCGCCCGGCCACACCGTACGCAGTGAATATCAAAAGGGTGGTGGCATACCCGATCTGGTTGCTATCTATCAGGATGCCACAGGCACGGCCATGGATACTGCCCTGTCTTATGCCTCCGCCATCGGCGGTGGTCGAACCGGAATCATTGAAACCACCTTTAAGGATGAAACCGAGACCGATCTGTTTGGTGAACAGGCGGTGCTGTGCGGTGGTGCCGTGGAACTGGTCAAAGCCGGTTTCGAAACACTTACAGAAGCGGGTTACGCACCCGAGATGGCCTATTTCGAATGTCTGCATGAATTGAAATTGATCGTCGATCTGATGTATGAGGGAGGCATCGCCAACATGAACTACTCCATCTCCAATAACGCAGAGTATGGTGAGTATGTGACCGGCCCCAGAGTGATCAACGATGAGAGCCGCAAAGCGATGCGGGAGGCTCTGCGCGACATTCAAAGCGGCGAGTATGCCAAGCAATTCGTTTCTGAGGGCGCCCTTGGTTATCCTTCGATGACCGCCTACCGCCGACTCAATGAGGCTCACCCCATCGAGCAGGTGGGTGAGCGTCTAAGGGCCATGATGCCTTGGATTAAAAAGATCGTGGATAAGTCAAAGAACTGATCCATATTCAAGTATCCGGGTGGGGTGCGGCTCTGCCGCACCCTGAACCATACGAGCCGTACGAGCTTTCGCGTACGAAATTGCTTTCAGGTTCTATAGATGGATGGTGCGCCAAACTGTTCATGGATTTGATTGCTGACCTGAGGCGAGATTCGGATCGCCTGGGCAAGACTGTGCAGATATTGAGCTTCCGCCTGACTGTCTAGATCTATGGCCATCAGCGATATGGCATAGACTTGTTGCTCCAACCCTTGCGGTATGGAGCGAACGAATCCCTCCAGATCCAACGGCTGTGCAAGTTCATTGCGAACGAACTCGATCTCGTCCTGGGTAACCTCACCGAGCTTACCGAGAATCTTCTGCTGTTCTTCCTTGTCGACCTTGCCGTCGGCCTTGGCGGCATTGATCATGGCGCGAATCATCAGGGCCGCCTGATCCGTCGCCTGCTGATAATCCATACCCTGGGGCAGATGATCGCTGGACTTGAAGTGGGTCACAGGCTGGGCGCCCTGCTGTCCGCCGAATTGGGACATGGCGGCACCCAGCAAACCTCCCAATCCCGCGCCTCCGGCGCCACCGCCAAGCAGACCGCCAAGCAGATCGGTGAGATCACCGCCGCCAGGCTGGCTGGATCGTGTCCTGCTGCCACCGCCCAGCAGGTCTCCGAGACCACCTGTTCCCGTTTGAGCACCCCCGCCACCCAGAACGCTGCCCAGGATATTGCCGAGTCCACCACCAGTCGAGGTTTGGCCGCCTCCCATCATGGATCCGATAACCGAACCCAATATGTTGGAGCCGGAACCGCGGGACAAGACACCGCTGTTGAGTATGCTGCCAAGCAATTTAATCGCATCTATGTTAGCCATTATTCATCATCCCATTTGTAGCTGTCATTACTCAGGTGGTTTCCGATATGCACAGTAAACGAACTGAGGCTGTAGCGACTGTATAATAGTACCCTGAAACCATGAAATAACGCTGATGCCGGTTATAACCGAAGTGAAATTCTCGAGAGCCTGTGAGCAAAGCCTTGGGTCGCTCCGCATCAATTCATTGATATACGATACACCTTGCCGTGTTGTGAGTCCCAGGGTGACATCAAAGTTAACAATTTAGCGCGTCTTGTCGATGAAATAAAACCCGCCTGGGCAAGGGTTTATGACATTCCGCGCTTAACGCGGGGAGATGATGAAAGTCTGGGGATTTTGATCAAATGTCGCAGAGTGTCATTGTTCGAAGTGGAAAATACGCCTGAATTTCGACTCCCGAATTGACGGCGGTAGCGATTTCCAGTTTGCCGTTCACCGATTCCACCCTTTCGCGCATGCTCATTAATCCCAGGCCAAGCCCTTTGTGGATAGAGGCAATGTCGAATCCTATGCCATTGTCAATGACACTCAAGTGGACCGATTCATCTTGCAGGGAGAGTGTGACTCCGATTCGGCTTGCACGGGAGTATTTCAGGGCATTGTTTAATGATTCCTGTACGATGCGGTAGATTGCTGTTCTGTAAGCAACGGGTATCTGGTCCTCTTCAATCCTGTAATCGGTCACAATCTTTAAAGATGGGGAGGCCTGAGAGATCTGCCTGCATTGCCAGGAGATGGCCGCCAGGACACCGAGGTCATCGAGGATGGAGGGTCGAATGGCGCTGCATATGGACCTGACTTCACCAATCGCTTCTTTCACCATCGTTGAAATCTGTTGTAACGAGGCTTTGTGGTCATGTGGTGACAGGCTGGGGAATGAATTGCTGTCGTAATGATTCAGGCATTGTTTTACCTGCAATCCTATCGTAGTCAAAAGCTGCCCCAAGCCGTCATGCAACTCTCGCGATAGTCTTTTTCTCTCCTCCTCTTCATTGATCGAAGATGAAGAAGAACTCTTCTGCCGCGTAGGAATTTTGTTTGTATCCGGTAATTGAGAGTGAGTGAAGGCGTCACGAATTGTATTCTTTTTAGCTACCGACATTTTTTTCTCTTATTAGCGAACTTGAGCGGATCTACAGGTTCGAGGGTATTGCAATCCAATATATCCATTGGTTGATCAAATACTCTTTAACATGATGGATATAGCGTTTGTCCATTTAACAGCTTGAGTGATCTGTTAAGTTAATTCCTTAAACAGGGCCGATGTTATGATCTGCTTATTGGTAAAGGTATTTTGGTGTTTAGTGTTGAGGAGTATTGGTAATAGAAATAGTCATCTTATTCGTAATCTAATTGATCTAAATCAAGAGAGTTTACAATTTCGTTTAAGCGCGTACAGGTTTACGCGATATGAGAATTATGTACCGAGGCGCTTTTCCTAGAGCCTCTCATGCTTAACCAAGGGATAGATATATTCTCATGGAAGAACTGCGGCAAAACCTCAACTACCTGATAATCGACGATTTTGACCAGATGCGGGTCTCCTTTAAGGGGATGCTTACCAGTTATGGCGCAACCGATGTTACAACCTGTGCTTCGGGTGAAAAGGCTCTGAAGCTGCTGGCAAACAACAGTTATGACGTAGTGATATGTGACTATAACCTGGGTGATGGAAAAGACGGGCAGCAGGTTCTTGAAGAGGCGAGGTATCTCGGGTACCTGGGTCATGCGGCCACCTTTTTCATGATCACGGCAGAAAGCAATATGCCGATGGTGATGAGCGCATTGGAGCATCAGCCTGATGACTATATGGTGAAACCGATTAACCGGGAGGTGTTGCATCATCGTTTGACAGTGGCCTTAAACAGAAAACGTCAATTGAAGGCGATTGATGATGCACTTATTCGTGATGACAAATTGTGTGCCATAGATCTATGTCGGGACCGCTGCGGTAAGGATCTCAAACAGCGACTCTATCTGGCTAAGCTTCAGGCAGAGCTGTGCTTGGATATCAAGCGTGTTGACGAAGCCGAAAAGATCTATCAAGAGATTTTGGCGATTCGTGATTTTCCCTGGGCTCGTTTCGGATTGAGCAAGATCGATTTTCTGAAAGACAATCATCACCAGGCGGAGGAGGAATTCAGAGCGCTGATTGAACAAAACCATCTCTACCTCGAGGTCTATGATTGGCTGGTACGGCTGTTGGAGAAGAGAGGGGATACCGAAGAGGCGCAACAGCTGTTGCAAGAGGCGGTTGATTTATCCCCCAAAGCGGTTGTCAGGCAAAGGAAGCTTGGACAGCTGGCGGAGTGCAACGGCGATGCCGTCAGGGCCGAGAGGGCCTATCAGGCTGCCGTACGCTGGGGAAGAAATTCGTGTTTTGCCAGTGCTCAGGAATATAGGTGCTTGGCGAATATCTACCAAAACACTGGCCGCAGACCGAAGATGGTAAAGTTGCTCAGTGAAGGGCGTAAACGCTTCAGTCATCAGCCTGCAGACCGTATCCAAATGCTATGCGGCCAGGCGCTGGCGCAACATCATCAGGGCGTGATGAAAGGTCTTGAAATCTATCTTGATGAGATAGTACGCCTGGTTGATGAGCATAAAAGGGATGTTACAGCCCATCATTTACTGGATGCTGCCGATGACCTGTTTCAATTGTCAAAATCCGATGAGGCGCAGGAGCTGTTAAAAGTACTGCTCGGCAATCACCATGATGATGAACGCTGGATAGACCGTGTCCGACAACTGATGCTGCAGCATGGCAGGGATCATGCTATTGAAGAGTTGGTTTCTATAGCCAGGACTGAATTGCAGCAGATACATATAAAGTGTACCGAACTGCTACGTTCAGACAGACTGAAGCAGGCGATTACTTTGCTGAACGACACCATTGAGCGTTATCCAAGGAATAGAACGCTGATGTTGATGGCGGCGGGTGCAATGATCAATTACATGCGTGTTAACGGTATTGATCCAGGTTACCATTTCAGGTGCCGATTCTCGCTTAACCGATTGCTTGAAAGGGATCACCAGGATACAGATGCGGGCCGCTTTCTTGATATGTTGAATAAGATTACACCGGTTTCAGTTGAGGAGGGTCTTGGTGGACAGAATTAAGAGTGACAGGGATGGGGTCGATCTAAAATCGGCTTTTGCAATGGTGTCCCATGACATAAAAAACTCACTGGGAATATTACTCAAATTCATCGGTACGATTTCAGAGAGCAGTGAGATGGCAGGGTGTGCCGAAATTCGACAATGCGCTGATATGGAATATGAGGTGCGCAGGATCAATAACAATCTGGTTAAGTTGTTGACCCTGTTCAAGGTCGAGGAGGGGGTGTATCTGTTGAATGTGGATGCCCATTCAGTCAAGGATTTTCTTGACGAGGCACTGCTGGAGCATGCTGTCATAATGAGGCAAAAGGGGATCGAGTACGATATCGAGTGTGACCACGACCTGTATTGGTATTTCGACAGAAATCTGATGATGGGTGTTATGGGGAATGCGATCAGCAATGCCTTGCGTTATACCGGTGATAGAATTCGACTGACTGCGGATGCGTCGCCCCATGGTTTGACTATTGGGGTCGAGGACAATGGCGAGGGATTTCCCAGTAATATGCTGGCACAACAAAGCGGATTCATGAATCCTGAGTCGGGCTTTATCACCAATAATACCGGCTTAGGACTCTTTTTTACCCAGACTGTGCTGGATCTACATCAGCATGACGGAGTTCGTGGCCGTGTTGAGTTGGCAAATCGTGCAGATCCTGGCGGAGGCGTCTTCTCAGTACTGTTACCCTAGGGATTCGTAGATGATTGGTGGCTGATCACTCAACGCTGGAAGTTCAGCCCGTTACTAACCGGGTTGTTTGATTTTATCCTGTAACTCCTCTATTTCCGACGAGGTGCTTGCATTATGGTCATGGGCGTCATATTCAATGCGGTTTCGTCCCAGCTGCTTACTACGGTAAAGTGCGTCGTCAGCCCGCTTGATTAATTTATATTGGGATGGATAGTCATGAACCTCGGTGGCCACTCCAATGCTCAGGGTAAGATGTTCACCGACAGGCGAGTTGGGATGAGGTATGGCTAAGGCGGCAATTTCCTGTTTGATGCGCCTGGCAACTTTTTTTCCGCCGCTTAAATCCGTATTGGGTAGAATGATAATGAACTCTTCTCCCCCGTAGCGCGCGCACAGATCGCCGCCACGTTGTAGTGACGAATGGATTGATTTCGCCACTTTTACAAGACAGTCATCACCCTCCAAGTGGCCGAGGGAGTCATTGTAAAGCTTGAAATAATCAATATCACAGATCATCAGTGTCAATGGGGTTGAGTTGCGGCTGGCGCGACGGTATTCGGCAAGTAGTCGATCGATAAAATGACGGCGGTTCGGAATGCCGGTCAGCGCATCGATGATTGATTGCTGATGCATTTTTTTGTAGCTTGCGGATAGCTTTTGAGAGAGATTGGTGATTAACGCTATGCCGATCATGCCTATAACGATGTGGCCAATAACCAATCCCCAGATTGGAGCTGTATTGACATCGGGAATTGTGACGCTGATACCCCCGCGTATTTCTCCTTCTTCATACCCCTGCTTTTCATGACAGCGAAGACAAGCGCGAGTGGTAACCAAGGGGGCCATGTAGAAGAAACGCAATCCGTTTTGATCCTCAATCAAGTGGCTGTATTCTTGTGTGTCACCGGTCTCGAACATGAGAAGCGCTTCCCGTTCCAGGTCGGTGGGTTGGTTACTTGGGCGGATCGGGTTAAGACTGGTGATGTGTAACTGGATGCCGTTGTTATGCGCAGCGAGTTCCGATATTTGCCGGGTCATATAGGCTGGATTGATCAGGGTTAAGGTCAGTTCATCGCTTACCGCAATATCCCGGTTATCGATATCGAGATATTCGTTGGGCGGGGTGGATTCGGAGACGGGCACATAGACACCGCCATGACTGGCACTCCAATCTCTGACCAGCTTGATATGGTCAAACATCAGGCGAGCGGCATCTTTCAGAAAATGGTGATGTTCATCTTGAGTGTGTTTGACGTTCCAGCCGAGAGAGATCAGCACCACCAAGCTCCAAGCGGTCAGAAGGATGATAGCTAATCTTTTAGAGTTCAAAAGCTTTCGCCGTTAGCGCTATTCAGTGCACAGATGAAAATTGAGGGGCGAGTCAGGTAGAGTATAGCAGCTAATAAGTCTTTAATTTTAAGATGTTATTTGGTCGAATATGTATTCGCCGTCCGCACCTGTCGGGTGCTTCGCGACATATCATCTGATTCAAGATGGGTTATAATGGGCTGTTTCAAAAGCATCTTTTCTGGGAGATAGCAGATGTCGAAAGATGGCATTAAGAAGGTGGTTCTGGCTTACTCGGGCGGTCTCGATACATCGATTATCGTCAAGTGGCTGCAGGATGAGTATCAGTGTGAGGTGGTGACCTTTACTGCGGATATCGGGCAAGGTGAGGAAGTCGAGCCAGTGCGCGCCAAGGCTGAGGCGGCAGGTATCAGGGAGATCTACATAGAGGACCTGAAAGAGGAGTTTACCCTTGACTATGTGTTCCCGATGTTTCGCGCCAATGCCATCTATGAGGGTGAGTATCTGCTGGGGACCTCCATAGCAAGGCCTCTGATCGCCAAGCGCCTGATAGAAATCGCCAACGAGACCGGAGCAGACGCCATCTCCCACGGCGCCACTGGCAAAGGCAACGATCAGGTGCGTTTTGAATTGGGCGCCTATGCATTGCGGCCCGATATCAAGATCATCGCGCCATGGCGTGAGTGGGATCTAAATTCCCGGGAAAAGCTCTTGGCCTATGCAGAGGCCAATGGAATCTCAATCGAGATGAAGCGGGAGGGCAAGAAATCACCCTATTCGATGGATGCCAATCTGCTCCACATCTCCTATGAAGGGTATGACCTTGAAGATCCGTGGAATGAGCCCGGCAGCGATATGTGGCGTTGGACGGTCTCCCCGGAAGAGGCCCCTAACCGGACAACCTATGTCGAGATCGGGTTTGAAAACGGTGACCCGGTCTCCATTGACGGCGAGAAGCTTTCCGCGGCGGCACTGTTATTGAAACTCAACCAGTTGGGCGGTGAGAATGGTATCGGGCGAGCCGATATTGTGGAGAATCGCTATGTGGGCATGAAGTCGCGCGGCTGTTACGAGACACCCGGTGGTACGATTCTGCTCAAGGCGCACCGTGCCATGGAGTCGTTGACCCTGGACCGGGAAGCCGCGCATATGAAGGATGAGCTGATGCCCCGGTACGCCAAGCTGGTCTACAACGGTTACTGGTTCACGCCGGAAAGGGAGATGTTGCAGGCCGCTATCGATCACACCCAACAGGTGGTCAATGGTGTGGTGAGAGTCAAGCTCTACAAGGGCAATGTGGACATTGTCGGGCGTCGCTCCAATACCAATAGTCTGTTCGATGAGTCGATTGCCACGTTTGAAGACGACGCCGGGGCCTACAACCAACAGGATGCGGAGGGGTTTATCAAGCTCAATGCCCTGCGCCTGCGGGTAGCCGCCTCGAAGAAAAAGTAGCACCCTGACCTGTCTTCATGAATAAGGCCGGGTATTATCGAATACTTGGCCTTTTTTATTTATTTCAGAGCGTTGTGGCTGTGGTTGCCGCAGTTCCCACCTTCGTATGTAAATTCCATTCAATGCGGAGATTGCCAATACCGGGGGAGGCTCACTGTCCATTTGGATACCCTCCCGCAAGATGCCGTGCATAGAATCACTATGTGGAGCCTGTATAACAATTTTACAATTCATTTTGCAGAGTGGGCTGTATACCAACAAAATCAATCATCTACGAAAAGAGCAGAGTGGCCGCTGGTTTAAGAAACCGTAGTCTCAGCCGATACCACTGGGTATGTCGTTTCGACTCCCGTTGTCAATTTGGGGGGGGAATCAATCAATGATCGGAAATATTCGATGCCGAGAGTATTTATACTAAGTATCCTCTTGCTGGCATCGCACCTGCTCAATCAGGCCATGGCCCTGCAACCCCTGCAGCCATTGCCTCAAGAAGTGGCCTATGACGAAGGCAAGGCACGATTGGGCAAGCGCCTGTTTTTCGATACCCTGCTCTCCAAGGACCGCAGTGTGTCCTGCGCCACCTGCCACGACCCCGATCACGGCGGCGCCGAGCCACGCCAGGTCTCCATTGGAATCGGAAACCAGAAGGGCACACTGAATGCGCCGACGGTTTACAATTCATATTACAATTTCAGGCAGTTCTGGGATGGCCGCGCCCTTGACCTGAAAGAACAGGCAGCCGGTCCTCTGCACAACCCTATAGAAATGGCTATGACGGCTGAGGAGGTAGTGCAGCGTCTCAACGATCATGCCGAATATCCGCTGCTTTTTTCACGCGTCTATCATCAGTCTCGCGTCCGGTTCGAAGATGTCACCGATGCCATCGCTGAGTTCGAGAAGGCCCTGTTTACACCGGACAGCCCTTTCGATCGCTACCTGAGAGGTGAAATTGAACTGGCGGCAGATGAAAAAGAGGGTTATCTGTTGTTCAGAACCATGGGTTGCGTCACCTGCCATAACGGTATCAATCTGGGTGGGAATTCGTATCAATATATCGGTGCGGTCAATCCGCTTGAGAAAGACGTTGAAGCCGGTGACCTCTATGCCCGTACCGGCGATCCCTTCGATCGCAACCGGTTCAAGGTGCCGAGCCTGCGCAATATTGAACTCACCTCACCCTATCTGCACGACGGTAGCAAAAGCACTCTGGGCGAAACGCTGGCGACCATGGCCTTCCACAATCTGGGGTTTGATCTCACAGCGGAGGAGAACCGTCAGCTGACCGCTTTTCTCAAGACGCTGACCGGCAAACGCCCTGCGATACTGGAGTCGCCGTGAGGCTTCAATTCAAGATCTATGTGGCATTGATTCTCGCCCTGCTGGCGGGATTGACCTTTTTTTATTCCAAGTCACGAACTGATGCGCTGCTGTCAGGTCATAATCAGGTTATCCATAATCTGGCAGAGATGGAGCTGATGAACAAGCGTGTGGACGAAGAGATATGGAGTACCGCCTACCGTCTCTATCACAATTATGATGAAGTGCACCGACTGATAAAGGAGATCAGGAATTTGGGGGGGGAGATACATGTCCTGGATTTCCTCGCCTCAGCGGAATACCGACCTTTCTGGGAAAAGCTAGACAAATTCAACCAGCTGTTGGAACAAAAGGAACAGGACATCATCCGTTACGCCACACTCAATTCCCTGGTCAAGAACTCGGTCTCCCATGTACCGGGACTGACGCATCGCTACATAAAGAATTTCGTCAATGAAGACCAGACGTACGTAGAGGACCTGTCGCAAGCGACCTCCCTCGTGTTTCTTGCCAGCAACGCTATGGATGCCGAGCTGCTGACCGGATTCAAGGAGGTGCTGCAAAGGCTGCAAGACAAGGAATTTGCCGATCCGGATAGAAAACGATTCAATCGGGTGTTTCTGTCGCATGCCCGAATCGTCGACAGATACCTGGCTCAGTACGTACCGGTTTTTACGGGGATTCTCGATATCCCCATCGATAAAGCCCTGCATGGCGCCAGTGAGCTGTTTCTCGATATCAGTAAACGGCAGGCAGAGAGTGTCCATCTTTGGTCACTGTTGATCACGCTTGCTTTCATCGGATCCCTGGGCATGATCGTCGTTTTTTTGATCAACCTGGACAGGCGGCACAGGGAATTGTCGGATTTACATACCGCACTTGAGCAGGGTGCGACCATCGACCGTCTGACCGGTTTACAAAACCGTTTCGCTTTCGAGCGTTCACTCAAGACTGACACTGAGCAGGCGCTTATCATTATCAACATCGATGGCTTCAAACATATTAATAACTTTTACGGTCATGAGGCCGGAGACAGTATTCTTGTGCAGATGGCAGCGGTTTTACAGTCTGCCCTAGCCCCGTTGGGGCATGGATTGTTCCGCCTCGGCGGTGACGATTTCGGTGTTCTTGTCGAAGGTGGAACGGATGATCCGGAAATGCTCGCTCGTAAACTGATACGGACAATGGAGCATGCGCTTTTTAGCTTTGACGACAATCCGGTACCGATCAATGTGACTGCCGGCCTGTCAACAGTCGCCCCGCTACTGGAAACGGCCAATCTGACACTCAACCAGATCAAGCGTACCCGGATGAAGTTTCTCGCCTACGATCCTGATGTGGGTCAAAAGGCCAGGATGAGAGACAACCTGAGTATGATCCGCGTATTGAAAGAGGCGATCAACAATGACGCGGTCATACCCTATTTCATGCCGATCATGAATAATCGCAGTCAGTGTATTGAGCATTACGAATGTCTGGTTCGCGTCATGACCGAGGATGGTACGCTTCTACTGCCCGATGAATTTCTGTCTGTTGCGAGAGAGGGGCGTCTGAATGCGGATCTGACACGGATCATGATTGAAAAGAGCTTTAAGGCATTTGCCGATACTGAGCTTGAGTTTTCGGTCAATCTTGCAATTGAGGATATTCTTGATCCGGAGGTGACAGAATTCCTGTTCCATCGACTTGAACAGTCACCCGGTATAGGACGGCGTCTGACTCTGGAGATACTGGAGAGTGAAGAGGTCAAAAGCTACGAAGCGATTGCGGATTTCGTCAGACGCTCGGCAGACTACGAATGCAGGATAGCTATCGATGATTTCGGCAGCGGTTACTCAAACCTGCGCCATCTATTGGAACTGAATATTCATACGCTGAAAATCGATGGATCGCTGATACGGAACATCATGGAGGATCCGCATGCCGCGCAGGCCATTCAGGCAATCACCACGCTTGCGCATAAAATCGGCATCACTTCGATAGTTGCAGAATATGTATGCTCAAAAGAGATCCAGGCTCGGGTCAGCGAAATGGGGATTGAGTATTCACAGGGATTCCATATCGGCCAGCCCCTGCCTCATTTACTTGAGCTGTCGAAGCTGGATTGAACACTCTCGGCTATCCACTCTACCTCTCCCCAGCAGTGGGCCTTGTAAAAGCAAGCCGCTAACAGACGTAAATCTTAATCAGTTCGCAAATGAGCGCAATTTCTGTATTTTTTATCTATCCCATATGGAGCGGCAGGTTAGGGGCTGTGTTGAAACATGTTGTACAGCAAATAGATATCTTACGTTTATTCGCGTTCATTTGCGGACATGAAAAACATTCGCGAGTATTCGCGGTTTACTAATACCACTCGCTATCGCCAGGTCACCGATTCAGTGACTGAATATTGTGAGTAATCAGGAGTTATTTTGTATCGGTTGCGACAATTCAGCAGTTGTCAGATCAATACTATCCTGTCATGCCGATATTCATCGCGCGTTCCTGTGCGATCTGATAAAGATTCAGTGCCGATATAAGGGATTTAAGTGAAGCGCTGACACTATCCTGATCAAATGCCGCTCCGGCGAATGATTGGCCATCTATATCAAGCAGTACATAGGCAACAGCTTCCGCGTCGGTACCCTCACCGATCGCATGTTCATGATAGTCAAGAACCCGCGCCTGTGTGTGAAAGGCTTGAGTCCAGGCGTCCATAAATGCAGAGATTGCCCCCTCACCCTGTCCGTGAATAGTCCTGGCTTGGTCGTTGTCTGACAGCTTGACATCGATCACGTCACTTCCCTGGTGGGAGTCAAGGCGGTAGCCTTCCAGCCTGGTGGGACGGATGTCGGCCACAAAGTGGTTTTGAAAGAGTTCAAAGATGGTTTTACTGTCGACCTCACCCTCACATGATTCGCTTGTCCGTTGCACAATGGCGGACAATTCCGTCTGGATCCAGCGCGGCAACATCAGAGCGTAATCCCGTTCCAGGACGTAGGCCACCCCTCCCTTGCCCGACTGGCTGTTGACCCGGATTACCGCCTGATAATCCCGGCCGATATCCTGTGGGTCGATCGGCAGATAGGCGACCTGCCAGGGTTCGTCCGATTGCTGGCGATGCAGACATTTACGAATAGCATCCTGATGGGAACCGGAGAAGGCGGTATACACCAACTCCCCCACCCAGGGGTGTCGCGGGTGCACCGGCAGGCCTGTGCACTGAGCATAAATCTGAATAATCTCGTCAGGTCTGGAGAGGTCGATCTCCGGATCAATACCCTGACTATAGAGATTCATGCCCATTGTAATCAGGTCCATGTTGCCGGTTCGCTCACCATTGCCCATCAATGTACCCTCAACCCGATCGGCGCCGGCAAGCAGGGCGAGTTCTGCGGCGGCTATCGCGCATCCACGATCATTATGGGTGTGAACAGAGACGATTACCGATTCGCGGTTCTGCAGATGTCGGCAGAAGTATTCAACCTGGTCTGCAAACAGATTTGGGGTGCTGCTCTCTACCGTGGCGGGCAGGTTGATAATACAGGGATCATCCGGTGTGGGCCGCCAGACATCGATGACCGCCGCGCAGACCTCCACGGCGTAATCCCATTCGGTATTTGAAAAACTCTCCGGTGAATATTGAAACACCCATTCGGTTTCAGGGTGGTTGGCGGCCTCACTTTGCAGCATTTCTGCTCCTTGAACAGCGATTTCCCTGATACCGTCGCGATTACGGTCAAAAACCCTTTCACGCTGCACCGTGGAGGTGGAATTGTAGACATGTACAATTGCCCGGTGTACGCCCTTCAAGGACTCAAAGGTCTTGCGGATCAATGTTTCACGGGCTTGCACCAGAACCTGGATCGTGACGTCGCGTGGAATCTGATCCTCTTCGATCAGCCAGCGCACGAAGTCATAATCGGTTTGGCTGGCGGCGGGGAAACCGACTTCTATCTGTTTCAGACCGAGCTTCACCAGGAGTGCCCACAAACGGCGTTTCTGTACCACATTCATTGGTTCAAGCAATGCCTGGTTGCCATCGCGTAAATCGACGCTGGCCCAGATCGGAGCGCTATCGATCGTCTGGTTTGGCCACTGGCGGTCATGCATCGGCACGGCCTGCATAGGACGGTATTTACGGTGGTCAAATCGGTTCACGGTGAATCTCCTGCAGCAGGTTTATTGGCTAACTATGTGAGCTCTTCCTGGCAACCGGGATGTCGCCACCGGCCATAACCAAATCCCTGGTCTTTATATGGCGATGAGGACTCCCCTGTGCAAACCCTTATGGGGTGATTGCCCCGTACCCGGAACTTGTGATTCCGGATCTTAATGAGTACGGCTTGTGGCCGATGGTGAAAGATTAATGCAGAATGACCGGCAATGGATTGCGAAATATACTTTAATATTTGCAAAAAAAATAAAATAATAGCTAAAATATATAAAATAACGCAATAAAATAGCGAAATATTTGACGATAGGGCAACTTGATGAATCTGGACCGCTACGATCGACACATACTAGATGAACTGCAGCGGGATGGACGTATCAGTAATCAGGACCTGGCCGAACGGATCGGTCTTTCTCCCTCGCCCTGCCTGCGTCGGGTACGCGCGTTGGAGGAGTCCGGCATCATCACCGGATATAGGGCCCAACTGGATGCGGGCAAATTGGATCTCAAACTGATGGCGCTGATACACATCGCCATGGATCGCCATACCCCCGAGCGTTTTGAAAATTTCGAACATAAGATCAAAAATCTGCCGGAGGTTCTGGAGTGTCTGCTGATCACCGGCCAAGATGCGGACTATCAAGTCAAGGTGGTAGTGCGGGATATGGAGGCCTATCAGGCCCTTTTATTGAATAAGATCACACGTATCGAGGGGGTAACGGGTGTCCACTCCAGTTTTGTCATGCGCAAGGTAGTGGATAAAAGGGCGTTGCCGGTTTGAGGCGGCGATCTACAATCAATTATTGATGGGGCCGGCATCTATTGCCCCGCTGAGTCCCACAACCTGATCCTTCGTCTATGCGCTGTTTTGCGCCTCGGTCAGTAATGGGGTCTGATAAAAGTGTTGGGACAGCCAGTTGACCGCCTCTTCCTCATCATAGAAGGACTTTACCGGGATATCCTTGAAATAGGTATTGGCCGCAATGCGCGTCATGATCACATCCTTGTGATCCCGTTCTATGAAGGCAACTGCCTTCAAGCGCCGTTTCGTCTGCTGAAGCATGGCTATCTGCACTGGAATTGAGATAGCGTAGCGCCCCTTTCTTACGATCAGTGTGGGAAGTGGGAGAGTGAACCTGTCCAAATAGTCAGTGACGGGTTTGATATCCTGTTCTGCCAGTTCTCCATTCGTATAGATGACAGCATGCAGATAGCGACCATCTTCTATACAGAGGGAGACTTTTCCAGTGTCAAGCGGTTCCATGCATATGATTATAGCCGATCCCGCACGACTGTATGTGTCCGAAATTTTCGGCTGTAAAAAATTAAGTCGCGTTGCTGTTTGAGTGTTCATGTAGCTGTTTCCATGCATTTGCACAGGCCCGATATGAGGTATGAGAACTGCCCCGTATCGAGGCTGTTAATCGCTCCTCTCTCTATTACGCAGGTGTCTATGATTGAAATTTGGGCCGGCGGCGGAGTCGCCACCACGAAAGGACATCGATTTGGCGCAGATCATCGGCTGTCAAGTGGGAGTCACCTTCCCTTCATCACTGCCATTCATGTCGTGCCGGTATGGGTGTAATCATAAATAATATCTTTATATTCAGTAGCTTAAATATTTTTTTCCATGGTAGTGTCTTAAGCAAATATTAATAAAAATCCACTTGAATAATTTTGGATTCGTCATATACTTTCTTCTGAAAATGGGAAAAATATCCCAAATTATCCACATACGACTATATACAACGCATTTGCCTGGGAATGTGTGTAGCGGAGGATATGTTAATGAATCAGTCTAAATCAGTAATGTTTGCTTCTACCTTTCTTATCGCTTTACTTGGGGCCTGTGGTGGTGGTGGGAGCGGTGACAGCGCTACCAGCAGCGGTGGTGATTTCATCACCGTTGGCAGGATCGACGGGTTTGGCAGTGTTTATGTCAATGGCATCAGGTTCGATACTTCACATACCCAATATCGGGTCGACGACGAACAGGGCTATGACGATTCATCGCTGGCGGTGGGAATGAAGGTGCGGGTGGAAGGATCAGTGAATCGGGATGATATGACGGGTGTTGCCGATGTCATTACCTATGATGATGACCTGGAGGGCCCGATAGATAGCGGATCTCTTGTGAAAAACAGTGAAGTGGCCACTTTTACCATCTTAAGGATGGCTGTCATGGTGGATGCCAACAGTACTGTGTTCGATGACGGGGCATCGTTTGAAGGCCTTGCCGAGGGACAAGAGATCGAAGTCAGTGGCTTTTTCGATGGCAGTCAGATTGTCGCATCCCGGCTTGAACTGCAAAACGATAATGATAGCGATTATGAGATAAAGGGAACGGTCACCAGCTATGACGGCAGTGAGATCACGCTGGTTTTGCAGAACGGAGTGGTAGCCGGGCCGTATCCCATCAGTTTAAATGTCGATTTGGATATACCTGCCGATCCTCTCGGCCTGTTTGTTGAGCTGAAGCTTGACAGCAGCGGGGGGCCTGCAGAGGTTGTTCGCATCGAGAGCGATGACATCGATCTTCTCGATGATGATGACGAGGATGTCTCACTGCGCGGGATTCTTTCAGGCGACGGAAATGGTGGATTTTCAGTGAATGGGGTCCAGATCGAAATTTCCCCGGTTACACGCTATGAACCCGATACACTTGAGGGCAACCTCGATGCAGGGATGGAGGTGGAAGTCGAAGGTCATATGCAGGGTGACATCTTGATCGCCGAAAAGATAGAGGCTGAAGACGGCGAGATCGAAATTGAAGCCCGGGTGAGCGGTGTTCAAAGCGTCGACGCGAAGAATGGTACGGTTAGCCTGGACCTGGGTAACAGTCAGAGTCTGAATATTGTGACCGATAACTCGACACTGTTTGAGGATAGTTCCGATTTTGATCAGGATGACGATGGCAGCTTCAATCTCGATGAGTTGATGGATGGAGATTATGTTGAAGTGGAGCTTAAGCGCATGGGTGATCAGTATATTGCCATCAGTATAGAGCGGGAGGATGAGTCGTCAGCGACAAAAGTAGAGGCACCGATCGATGCATTCAGCAGCCAGGTTTCTGTCACCCTGGTCGGCGCTGTATTCACTGTGTATGAAGCTACGGAATACAAGCTGGATGATGATCTGACAGACGCTGACTCATTTTTCAGTCAGTTGAATATCGGCGAAAGGGCCAAGATAAAGGACCGGGACGGGGATGCTTCCGTCGAAGAGATTGAATTGGAACGATAAGGTTTTTCGGAGCCATTAGCCTATACTTTTTCACTGTATCAATGTTTTGCCAGAGCTTGGCGGCAGATGCTTCGATAAGAGGCGTCTGCTGTCATTTTTTTGTGAGTGACTTGAGGCCATGCAAATATACTGCTCATGCATTGATCAACTCCTTTCGAGTACAATGGCGTCAGGTAAGCCAATACTAAAAGGCTTTGGTATTTGCCTGTGTAATTAGTGGTTGTTTGGCTTGTTGACCGGTGCTTGTTGTAAATGCGCCCTTTGATATATGCTCGTATAAATAAACAAGATTGGGGTCTCCTGACCCATTGGAACAGGCCATGTCGGTATTCAGATCGTTTATTCAACATCTCGGTGATAACTCCCGCATCTACTCGATAGGTGAACTGGATAAACTCATTTCCTCGGATGAGCATCCGGCGTATATGCGTAAGCACCGCGCTGAGCTGTTGCTTGAACGAATACGCTTTATCGCTTCGCTGTTATCAATCTTGATTCCCCTCTGGCTGGTCATCGACTTCTTGCTTCTGCCATTAAATCTGTTTTGGCCAATTGTGGCGATCAGGTTGTTGTCGACTGTACATTTTGTCTATCTGGCACGTTATCGTACAGAACAGGCCACGCTAAAAACGAGCCTGCTCCTGCTGGCAGGAATGCTGATCAATCTACCGCTGACATTCTTCGCCTCGGCTCACTATTTGGCGATGGTTCCACCAGAAAGTGTTTATCATCTTCCGATGGCGCTATATACACTCTTGCCCTACATCGCAGTTGGCCTGTTGGGATTGTTTCCACTGACACTCCTGGAGTGTGCGGTATTGGCACTGCTGATAGCCATGTTGACTGTGACAGGTTGGAGTTACTATGCGACTGTACCGGCATTGGAGCTATTGCCGACCTTGTGGCTGCTGATAATCATTCTGGGGATTGTGTTATTCACATCCACGATTCAGTTGCAGTATATGATCTCAATGATAACACGTACGGATCACGATCCCGTGACGGGTGCGCAGACCAGAAAGTCCGGAGTGCAGAGTCTGGCAAAAGCCTTTCAGCAGGCTAAATTACAAAATGAATTTCTGAGTATCGCGCTTGTTGATCTCGATAATGTGCAGAATATCATCGCAGAATTTGACTACGCGACTTATGACCATGTCGTACTGGAAGCGGCCGATATATTATCCGATGGCCTGCGCCACAACGATATGCTGGTCCATTGGGGGGAAAAGGTTTTTATGATGATTTTGCCGGGCACGGATTGCAAGGGGGCAAGGATTATTGCGCAACGAGTTCTCAATCAGGGCCTCGGCACCCTGCCTGATGGGCGTCCGGTCACGGCCAGTATCGGGGTTTGCGAAAGATCAGCCGATGAAATTGAGGAATGGTCCGGCATGTTGGAACTGGTTGATAACCGCAGAGATGACGCGAAGAGACAAGGTAAGGACCGGTATATCATTTGCAATGAAGAAATAGGAATGGCTGCAGAATAGGTTATTGTCTTTAAACCAGGCTTCAATCTTATCGGCGGAGCCGGGTGTGCAACAAAGCCAGCCCCGCGCAGCCTGGTATCCTTTCGTAAAAGTTGGTTTGTCGATCTGTTGTTACGCCTCATGCAGCAGGATGCTGAGGCGAGAAACCCATTGTTTATTGAAGCTTTAGAAACTCCGGTATAAGCCAGGGATCTCCCAAAACAACGCTCACATGGTTAATGATCAACAACATAAAGCCCATTAACAGCAGGGTATAGCCGGTTAGGCGCTGGAGGTCCGCTACTGCCTCTGTCATGGTTGTCTCCTCATCTGTTTTCAGATCACGAAACTATTATTAGCAGGAGATCCATGAATATAACAGAGTATTTTAGTAGGGAAATGTGCAGCCGCCCTGGAACTTCCCGGTGTGGCCGTTCTGAGAATGGCCGGCTCAGATCTTCTTCATGAAGACTTTTGCGTTACGACGGTAGTTGTAGAGTGCCTGTTTGCGCATTGGCAGGTTACGCAGATCGGCCTGTACAAAACCCCGTTCCCTGAACCAGTGAGCGGCTTGGGTGGTCAATATGAAAAGCTTATCTATCCCATTCTGCTGCGCTTTCCTTTCCATATAAGCCAACAGCCGGTCACCCCGATCACTGCCCCGATAGTCGGGATGTACCACCACACAGGCCAGTTCGGCCATCGCCTCCTTGGGATAGGGGAAGAGTGCGGCACACGCAATCGCCATGCCATCCCTCTCCATTAGGGTGAAACCGTCGATCTCTGTCTCCAGCAGCTCACGGGAACGACGAACCAGAACACCTGTCTTCTCAAGCGGCTCAATCAGTTCCAGCAGGCCGCCCACGTCATCGATACGGGCAGTACGGGTCTCTTCATAGGGCTCGGCGGTGATAAGCGTACCGATACCGTCCCGGGTGAAGAGCTCTTTCAACAGCGCCCCGTCTCGCTTACGGTTGACGATATGGATGCGCTTGACGCCACTGCGGCATGCATAGACGGCAGCCTCTAGATGATGCCTGAGATCATCCGGTAACTTTTTACGCCGTTGCAGTAACGCATCAACCTGTTTTGGAACAATATTCGTGATCAGTTGGTTGCGCGAGTCAGTCACCCCTTTGGCTTCGACAAGAGAGATCAGTTTTTCGGCGCCCAATGCAACTGCCACCGATGCGGCGACATCGGCGGAACTCAGATTGAATACCTCGCCTGTAGGGGAGTACCCCAGCGGCGGTACAATGGCGATGGCCCCTGCCTGTAGCCGTTGTTCCAGCCCTGTTGCGTCCACACGACGAACCTCACCGGTATGACAGTAGTCGATGCCGTTCCTGACACCGATCGGCTTGGCGGTGACAAAGTTTCCCGAGGCAGCCCGGATGCGGACACCCGCCATGGGCGAGTTTGCCAATCCCATCGACAACAGGGCCTCTATCTCCACCCGTACCGATCCGGCAGCCTCTTTTACACAGGTCAATGCAGCATTGTCGGTGACGCGCAGGCCTTCGACATATGCTGTTTTCACACCCCGGGTCTTGAGTCGTTCCTCGATTTGAGGACGGGCGCCGTGAACCAATACGAGGCGTATTCCCAAACCATGCAAGAGGGCGATGTCGTGTATCAGGTTGGCGAATCCGGCATCCACAACCGCCTCTCCCCCGAAGGAGATGATGAAGGTACGGCCTCGATGGGCATGGATATACGGGGATGAGTCCCGAAACCAGTCGACGAAGCTGTCTGGAACGTTGTTCGTGGGTTTTGTCATACAGTTTAACCCATTGTCTATAAACAGAATTGCCTGATCAGAGACTGTATCAGGTTGATCGCGGGTTGAATATGTTTTAGCGGCAGATATTCGTCCGGCTGGTGGGCCTGTTCGATGCTGCCAGGGCCGCAGATAACAGTCTGCATTCCCATGCTGTTGAAAAAGGGGCCTTCAGTACCGAAGGCAACCGCTCCCGACTCGGCGCCGGTGAGCTGTTCCACAGCTTGGACAATTGCAGCCTCCTGCGGCGTCTCCATTGCCGGGATGCCGTCGAAGACCGGCGTCAACTCCCAGTTCAAGTCGGCGTCATGCAGGCGTTTACTCAGCCTTTGTCTCAATTCACCACGCAGATTATTCAGGGACATCCCGGGCAATGGACGAAGATCGAACTGCAGTTCACACTGACCGCAGATCCGATTTGGGTTGTCTCCGCCATGGATATGGCCCAGATTGAGCGTCGGAAACGCGACCTTGAAGGCCTGGTTTTGATAACGCTGTTGCAGTTCGCTTCGCCATTGTATGACTTCGCCAAGGACCTGGTACATAGCATCCAGGGCATTCACTCCGAGGGAGGGATCACTTGAGTGCCCCGACTTGCCAATGATCCGAATCGACTCCATGGAGATACCTTTGTGCAGCCTTACCGGTTTCATGTCGGTTGGCTCGCCTATAATCGCATGACGTCCCAGCCGGCGATGCAGATCGGTGAGTGACTTAGCGCCACACATTGTACTCTCTTCATCCGCTGTGGCGATGATGACCAGAGGCTGTTTCAGTTGCTGCAGCGGCACTTCCCGAATCGCTTCGAGTATCACGGCAAAAAAACCCTTCATGTCAGCGCTTCCCATACCGTAGAAACGCCCGTCCCTTTCTTGCAGTTTCAGCGGATCACTGTGCCATTTCGCTTCATCGAAGGGAACGGTATCGGTATGGCCCGAAAGCACCAGACCCTCATTCCCCTGGCCGGCGCTGGCGATGAGATTGAATTTGTCAGGATGACCGGGAATGGTGAGTACTTCGGTCCTGAAACCCAAGGCATCGAACCAGCTCTCGAGGTGCTCGATGACCTCCCGGTTGCTCATATCCCAGGCAGGGTTGACGCTGCTGACTGAAGCGGCGTTGATCAGGCAGCTTAGCGTGCCTTGTAATGTCATTCTTTTCATGGCTCAGATTCTGTGGTCATGGATGACATCTTGCAACCCGGTTAAGCAGGGTGACAGGCCTTTCATTCCGAATTGACTGCAATACTTCACGAAAAAAGGATATGGATCTGAAGAGTCACATTAACAGTCATAGTGAATTTCATCGTAACTTGCAAAAATCCGCTTCCTTTGCTTTTGTTATAACCAGGATTATGATAACAGGAGTTGTTCCCGCTAATTGTGTTATCAGAATTTGCCACAGTCCTGGATTGTGGTGAGAAAAAACAGAAATGCGCCTATATATCCGACATCCGACTGATGTGCCGATCGATTTCCAGATTGGTGGGCAAGCCTCCACCAATCGCGAAACCTTGACTAACTACAGTGAAGGCGGGCTCTGTTTTATGTCCGATGTGAAGATAGATGCCGGCACCGAGATCCATATCGCTATCCCCATTACACCGCCACAATTTCACGCCACAGGTATCGTGGTATGGTGCCATAAGGAACGGGACAATTATCTTGTAGGCATCAAATTCTCTGAGGAGGAGACTGCCTATGCGGTACGCATGGTAGAACAGCTCTGTTATATCGAACACTATAAGCAAAGCATAAAACAGTCACAGGGACGCGATCTCACGGGAGAAGAGGCAGCCCTGGAATGGATCGATAAATATGCCGGTGATTTTCCCACATAAGACGCTTTGTTTGTCTGATGGTTGTTCCAATCCCGGGGATCATCGGCCTATCACGCAGTGTGTCGATCCTGCCTCCGCATGCGGGGGATGCTGTTGCACATAGGCGTATCGGCCCTATTTCATCAGAACGGCTGCCGCGAATGCGCCAATACTCAACAGAAAGAATACCGCGGCGGAGGGTTTCCACATCGTATAGTTCAATGTCTGTGCATTGCTGTTGTGCATCACAATCGTTAGAATCCCGGCGATCAGAAAGATCCCGCCTGCGGCGTAGGCGATTACCTGCAGGTATTCGATCTTGACCCGGGTCGAGCCTGAGACGCCTCCGCCGATGGTTTCGAATTTGTTGGCCAGGAGGGGCGCCGAGAAAAGGAGCGTCAGAAACAGGCTCCGTGCCAGGTATCTTATATAGCGAACAGGTCCAAGAGTCACTGTGATAGCCCTCAATTAAACATTATCAAGTGTAGTCATTCCAGTTGTCGGCAGTAGGCTCTATTTCTTCACTCAGCACCCCATGGCCATGCCGATCGGATATAGGCCAAGATTGCCTGTATGAATCGGCCAAGTCAGGTCAACGGCTCCAACGACGGGAAGGAACACATAATTCTCATGGGGCCTATTTGGCGTTTATCAATGCTATCCTCGGGTAGTTTACGGAGCATTGTCTGCCACAACGAATGTGTCTAAGCATATATATACAAGAGGTGTTTAATGTATAGCTTTAAAACCAGTGTTGAAGGTGATCTGGAACGGGTTGAAACTCGGGTCGTGGAGGCCCTGAAAAATGAAGGATTCGGGGTGCTGACGGAGATTGACGTCCAGGCGACGATGAAAATGAAGCTGGGTATCGATAAACGTCCCTATAAGATATTGGGCGCCTGCAACCCATCATTGGCGAATCAGGCGATCGATGCTGAACCGGATATCGGCCTGTTATTGCCCTGCAATGTAGTCATTCGTCAGGAGGAGGACGGTGGTATTACAGTTGCCTTCATGGATCCGGTTGCCGTGTTGCAACTCGTGGAAGGAGAGAAAATCGCGGATATGGCAAGGGATGTAAAAAGCCGCCTGGAAAGGGTGCGTGATGCACTATGACCCGGTTTCGCTCTGGTTTGGCGGTTTGTTTTTCCGCGCCACTCCCGGGCCATAGCCAAACTGTCTTTTAAACGCCTTTGCGAATGCGGCTTCCGACTGGTAGCCGGAGAGTGCCGCAACCTGAGCCACAGAGTGGTTTCCGGTCTGAAAGAGTTGATGAGCCTGGGTCATGCGCCAGCGGCTCAGATAGTGCATTGGCGACAACCCGACTAGGTGGTTGAAACGTCCGGAGAATGCTGAACGCGACATACCGGCAACTTGCGCCAGGCGTTCGACATTCCAGTTATGGGAGGGTGATTCGTGAATTCTGCTCAAGGCCTTGCCTATCTTCTCATCGGCCAGTGCGGCGACGAATCCCACATCGCTGCTGTTATTCAAGTAATGTCTTATCGTATTGATAAACATGACCTCCGACAGTTTATCGATCACCAACGCTCCACCAAGCTGAGTGGCCTCGATCTCATGAATCAACAGCTGCCGTAATGAATGGGAGAAGGGAACGCCAGTGGTGCCGTCATTACGGATGATCATGACAGCCGGCAGCGCGTCGACGAGTGGATTCCAACTATCCCGGTCAAAGTCGAAATAACCGCAAATCAAAGTGACACCGGGACCTGTGGATGACTCGTCGGGCAACTGATTGCGGGGAAAGTCCTCGGCAACCGGGTGTTGGCTGTTACTGATGGTATGTTGGGCGTCGTGTGGAAAAACGATCAGGTCATCGCCGGCTAGTGCAATCGGCTCCTCCCGATCAGGCATGTGCAGCCAGCACCCTCCGCTGGCCACCAGGTGGAACGTGGCGCGACGCTGGCCTGAGGTGTCCACTGCCCAATCGCCACGAAAACAGGCATGTAGAAAAACGCTCGCCTTGAGGTGCAGCGATTGTAATATTTCGCTCAGTACATCCATGTCCATAAATTTAGCAAATTTATACGAATAGACATAAAAAAAACACAAATAGTCATAGTTTGTCTTTTAAGTAAGCTTAATAATAGCCTCCGTGTTAACTAATAGCGGAGAGATTAAATGTCTGACGTATCCATTTACACCAAGCCGAATTGTCCCTATTGCAGTCATGCAAAGGCGTTGTTGGCGTCGCGCGGTATCGCCTATGAAGAGCTGGATGTCACTGAAGATCCCGGGATTCTCACCGAAATGGTTGAGCGTACCGGCGGCAGGACCTTCCCGCAGATTGTGGTGGGTTCCCAGGCAATTGGCGGTTATGACGACCTGCGAAAGCTGGATGGCAACGGTCAGTTACTGCCGCTGTTACAGTTCCAAGCCGCGTAATCCCGATAGACGAGGAGGGCGACGGTTACCTGGCGGCAATGTTCAATTTTCGCTATATGGCGAATGCGGTATGGAACACTGATAAGACCGTAAAACGGATTGCAGCAGTTGGGCAATCGTCTGCTTGGGCGAAAAAAACCTGAGTGGATGTACGATGGAAAGCCGTGGTCGGGACCGTCCGGCCATACGGCTTTTCATCACTCGGTGACCTCCACACCATGCCAAAATGCCACATAGTTCTTGATCTCCGCGGCGGCCGATGAAGGTGAGGGGTAGTACCAGGCCGCATCACGATTGATCTTATCGCCGACACAGATTGTGTAATAGTTGGCCATGCCTTTCCAGACACACAGTGACGTCGTATCACTGTTTCTGAAGTACTCTCGGTTTAATGAATCAGGCGGGAAGTAATGGTTGCCCTCAACGATCAGTGTTGTGTTGCTTTCTGCCAGTAATCCGCCATTCCATATCGCTTTCATATTTGTACCATTGTGTGGGGTAAAGCATACAATCCAAGATCATAATGACAATGAGGTATTCAAAGAGTGGTTGGGTATATCCATCGTGTAGCCGGAAGCTATATAAGTGGTATTTTCAGAATCGGCGTGCACCAAGATTGATTATGCGAGATCCATGATATCTATCAGCTCTTTACTGGATATGACGTGGCAATAGATCATATTGATAATTTCCAGCTCCCGATAGTGCAGTTCATCAGTACCTGCCGCGCAGCAGTCTTCAACAACCACTACATTAATGCTCTCGTCTGCAAGGCTTCTCACAGTGGAAGAGACGCATTGGTCTGTAAATATACCGCACATGATGACATTTTCGATTCCCATGTTGTGCAGCACTAATCTAAGGTTGGTGCCGGTAAGCGCGCTGTCTGTTGTTTTGCTTACCACGATCTCTCCTGCTGCAGGGCTTAACTCAGGCACTATTTGCGAGTCTTCCGAATTTGTCGGCAGCAGCAGGTAGTTCCAGCCCGGTTTCTTTTGACTGAGTGACCGGTCGCGCCCGTCATCGAGGAGGCAGGCAATCCTGGCATGGAGAACATCCATCTCTTTTCGGCGAAAGCGGTCCTGCAGATCGCGGGTGGCGGGAATGACAATCTCATTCATTCGCTTTCTAAAAGGTGCCCAACGTGCTCGTTCAATTGGGTCTTCAGCAGGTTTCATGTAAATATTCTGTATGTCTATGGTCAGCAATGCGGTGTTTTGATAGCGAAGATCGAGGTCCTGAGGGTCAGGTGCGCCTTCATAGTAAAAAGAACGATATGCCTGTTTCCAGTTCATCTCTCCTCCCAAAAAAATTGTCAGGACACGAGCGATAATTCAATGATGGCGACCCGTCAGAGGAAATCGGGATGCCGGATCTGATTTAAATTGTAGCGGAATGGTGCGTTGAGTGCCGATTGAGCGTATGCGGTTGGGAAGAGGCCTGTCCTATGCTGTATCGAGACCAGTAAAAGGACCAGGCGGATATTGAAGGTTTATACTGAAAATATGGTGCAGTCAGCCGTGATGAGGCCGTCGTAAATGGTGAACAAACGTTAATATCAGTTAAAAATGATAAGACAATATTATATCGTAAAGTTTTAATTTGAAGGTGTCATCAATAGCAGGCTCGGTCTTGTTGTAGTGTATTGAGTCTGTCCTGATATAGTGTCATTGTTAATGATTGAATATCGAATGATGCTTCTATGAACAGTTTCGAAATAAGGATTGAATGTGGCCATGGCAAGTGAAAACGAAGATACAGAGATATTGGAAACCGGCGAGCCAGTGGAGTCGGCATTGAAGTCTGGCATGGAGCAACTGGTTGATAAGATAGATGTACCTGATCAGTTAGAGCCGTTAATAGCGTTGTTCGGCAATCACCCATGGGTAAAGGGTCTGATTGTATTACTGATCTTTATTGTTTTGGCCAAGGTGGTTGAGTGGATCGTGATGCCGTTGGTCAGAAGGCTTACTTCCCATACTTCAACCCATATCGATGACCTGATAGTACAATATCTGCGCAGTCCGTTGTTCTGGACATTGGCCCTGATCGGTGTTGTGGCATCATCTTCAATGGTGGGGATCGAAGAGAGTATTCGCAGTACACTGGTATCCTTCGTTCTTTCTGTTCTGATACTGGTATGGATGCTGTTCGTTGTCCGGATTTCAAAACTGCTGCTGTCTGAAGCCAGTCGCAGGGCTAAACCGAATGCAATGGTGAGACCTCAAACGCTTCCTCTCTTTACCAATATCGCAGCCATAACCATTATTGTATTCGCCGTTTATTTCATGTTTCAGTCATGGCATGTAGATATGACGGCGTGGTTGGCGTCTGCGGGTATCGCGGGTATCGCCATTGGTTTTGCAGCGAAAGATACTCTGGCCAATCTGTTTTCCGGTGTCTTCATTATGGCGGACTCACCTTATAAGATCGGTGATTACGTTGTCCTGGATGATGGGGGTGGCATACGGGGCAAAGTCACCCACATTGGGATTCGCAGCACACGCCTGCTTACTCGGGATGATGTTGAGGTGACGATACCGAATTCAATTATGGGCAACTCGAAGGTCGTCAATGAGTCAGGTGGGCCGCATGTAAAATACCGTATCAGAGTTGCGGTGGGTGTCGCCTATGGCTCTGACATTGACCAGGTGCGGGATGTTTTAATGTCTGTGGCTCATGAGTCGGAGACGGTTTGCGATCAACCTGAGCCGCGTGTGAGGTTTAGGGCTTTCGGCGCCTCTTCCCTGGATTTTGAACTGCTCTGCTGGGTTGACAATCCTGAATTGCGTGGTCGTGTGCTGGATGCCCTCAATTCAGCTGTTTATAAACGGTTTTTAGTGGAAGGGATAGAGATTCCCTTTGCGAAACAGGATCTCTATATCAAAGAAATGCCGGACAATGCTGTTTGATCTGCCGTGCACGAGTATATCGCAGACAAAAACGGCTGTTGATTACATCAACGCATGGGCATATCTTATTGTTGAATGGGAATCAAGAGTTACAGTTTCATGGATGTATCAATCAGCCGGTTGCAACTTTTAAGACACACACCGACGCCTGTATGTGAACATGCATTGCAATTTTCGGCATTTTTTCTATTGCTCGCTTCACTATTGACTGCATGTGTCACTGATAGGAATGATGTAAACAGCGATACCCTCCCGGATGCTTCGACTGACTGGTCCAGGGACATCTTACATACCAGCCTGAATATTGATCTGCAAACAATGACGGGAATTGCCGACCTGGTGCTGTTGGGTTCACTATTATCATCAGCTGCCTCTTTTGAGATTGGTGATCTGACGATCATTAATATTGTTTCAAATGGGGATCAGCTGAAGTTTAATGTAACGCAGGGACAGCTAGATGTGGGTATACCTTTGTCGGCTGAGCCGCAGACGATAACAATAGAGTACTACTTTAACCTGCATGATAACTTTGATGGCATACTTGCCAGCGGTGTAACTTTCACCTGGCCATATCACTGCGGCAATATTTTTCCATGCAAGTCGCAGCCAGCTGAAGGGAGTGGTTTTGAATTGGTGGTTAATGGGATACCGGACGGCGAGGTCAGTATACATCCTGAATTGATTACTGCCGATGCCCCATCATATATGTTGGCTTGGGCAGTTGGTGATTACGATTACAGCATGCTTGGTGTAACGGCAGACGGTACCGAGGTGGGTATCTACTATTTTCCGGATGAGGAAGAAAGTGCTTTAAATGGAACCCGGTATCTGAGAGATGTCTTCGACTGGTACGAACAGACATACGGCCAATACCCCTTCGGTGAGAAAGTCGCTAGTGTCTCTGTCAGATGGCCTGCAGGCGGGTTTGGCGGCCTGGAACATCATCCATTTTGGCATATAGCTGGTGAATCCTTAAACGATCCGGTGGTACATGCGCATGAGGCCTCTCATGGCTGGTTTGGCAATGGTGTTCGTATCGGATGCTGGGAGGATTTCGTGTTATCTGAGGGTATTGCATCCTATCTTGCGGCTCGGGCTCTCAATGAGGTTGCGGGCGAAGAATATGGTAAGCAAATTTGGGTATCATATGAAAACAAACTCGATCAATTGCAAAACAGCGATGAGAATAAGATTGCCTGGCCAGAGGGTTGTAATGAGATAGATATCCTGGAGGATGGCCTGTATGGCGCTGCGCCCTATATGAAGGGTGCATTCTTCTTCAAGCACCTTGAGTACAAGTTGGGAAAAGAAGTGCTGGACAGGTTGCTGAGAGACTTTTTCATTATGAACAGCGGACATGCCGTTAACATGCAAATGTTAATCACAGCAATAAAAGAGGGCAGCACATACGACCCTACGGCCTGTGCCCAGGCGTGGTTGCGTATGGAGTCTGTTGTGGATACTGATGCCTGCATCTACTGAGTATATGTTAATGTGTTTCTAGTGCGAATGCTTCCCGTATGCGAGCCAGACGAATACCATATCGATATGATTCTCAATTCAGTTACGCTGTACACTAATCCAGACAAAGTCGGCCTTGATTGATAAATCAAAGATCTGAAGTATGCAAGATCCAAACAATAGGATCTCGAACGTTAAGCGCCAAAGAACCCATTCCAAACCCTCTCTTCGCCGGGCTATCGATAGATTATCCTCGGTGTAATTGTTACAGGATTGTAAACTTTCATTACACTACCGGCCAATTATCAGGTAACGGGTTGTTATAACCCGATTTTCGGTATATTTATAGGTTGCGTTAAGCAGTGTTCATAAAAAGACAAAAACCGGAGCTTTGAATCAAAGACAGCGTTTGCCCGCTTTTATGGTTGAATCGTAAGGATCTATATAATTATTCAGATGAACAGAAAGGGTTAGGGTCCAGGAAACAACGCGTTGGTCTCGGGACTTTTCATGCTGTGAACCAGGATTGATCTATAACAAAACTTCACTATCGCCAGTCGAAAGACAATGAATGGTTTTGTGCATACTTTAAGGACAGAAGAAGTGAAAATAGTAAATAATAAATAAATTATATGCAGAAATATAATATCGTGTTAAAAGAAGCACAAAAATCAGGATATGAACTATCGAATGCGCAATTGCTTATAATTGATAATGACGATGAAAACATCCCAGTCTTAAATCGATTACTTAAGAACGATTACAATACTACGTGCGCCAGTTCCGTTGATGATCTGAAATGTCTGTTAAGTCGACAGCAATATCCGGATCTTGTTATATTCGATCCGTTTAAATGCGCAGATGATGGTCTTGATGTCTGCCGGACACTAAAGGAAAATCCGAATACTGCCAACATTCCAGTGGTGCTGATTGCCAACAGGCAGGATCCAAATCATGAGATTAAGGCGCTATCTTCAGGGGCGGTAGACTTTATAATAAAACCATTCAGCCTTTCTGTTATAAAGGCTAGAATCAATAGCCACCTTACCGCCAAATATAGAGCGGATCTGTTGGAACAACTCTCAAATATTGATCCGCTGACTCGTATACCCAACCGTCGCAGGTTTGACAATACACTTGAGCTGGAGTGGAGACGAGCAATACGCGGGGGATCGTATATTGCGATACTGATGATCGATTTGGATGGTTTTAAAGTATATAACGACATGTATGGACACAGTATAGGTGATGAGTATCTGAAGAAGGTGGCTCACTGTCTGTCGGGGTTATTACAGAGGCCGGGTGATATAGTAGCGCGCTATGGTGGTGAGGAATTTGTTGTTTTACTTCCAGAATGTAACCTGCAAAACGCTTTTAAGATAGCTGAACGTTTCCGCTCGGCTGTAGAACACATATCAAGGCAGAACAAAGAAACCGACCAAAAGAATCTAGGCACTGCCAGTATTGGTTGTGCTGCCATGAAAGCCACAATTAACCAATCCGCCAGACAACTCATAGTAAAGGCAGATGAGAAATTATATATGGCAAAATCACTTGGGAAAAACAGGGTATGTTGCGGTGATTATCTGTTGGATAGCGTGAGTCAAAAATAATGCAATATAGACTACAAGGCTGGTCAAAAAAGTATGAACTTGGTATCAAAGAGATAGACCTGCAACACCAGTACTTCTTTAAGTTAATTACCAGACTTGCAGATGAGTTAAAAAACAGTAGTGACCTCCCTTACCAGAAGTCCCTCTTCACCGAACTGGGTTTATATACCCATTTCCACTTCGTAAGCGAAGAAAACCTAATGCATCGCTCTGGTTATTCGGGCTTGCAAGAGCACAAGAAACTACACAATAAACTCATTGACGGATTGAATAAGAATAAATTACTTTTTGAGGAGGGACATATTGAAGCAATTCAGGTGATAGACTTTTTAGAAATGTGGTTTATAAGTCATACGGTTAAAGAGGATAGGAAGTTTGCGGAATACATAAACGGGTAAAATCTAATAATACTGCAATATCATACCCAAGCGTTGTCCGTACCTGTATTGATTTAAACTGGCCGGAAATAGATCTGTTGGTAGTAGCCACACAGAAGCACGATTAATTGCATGCTTCTGATAAAACAAATTTAGTAGTAAGCTCAACCTCCCTTTCCCAGCTGATAACCTGTCCGCTTTCCGTATTGTGGTCAGTCCTGGTACTCGTATGTTGAAAACAGTTGGCATAGAACCATTTTATGGCAAAGGGTAAGAGAAACGTTGTCAGTGTAATGACTATAATCATACCGGCATAAACTTCGATATTGAATATGCCGGTTGACCGCCCCAGTTCAGCGTCTTGTCCGATTTTGCCGGCAGCAAGAAGTTTTGTCCGGCACGAAGGGATTGCAATTGATAGAAAATGTTTAAGGCATTCATTTGGAGTCGTATATTAGGTAGCCTTATTGCTTGATGAAGCGGCTGACTGATTATGATCTGTAAATGTCGCATTCCTCCATGTTTACGGGTATTGTGCTTGGATTCTTGTCTGGTTCGCCCAGGCAGGTGTTTGTTGTATTTGTTGATGTCCATTTACAGTAGCGAATTGTGAGTTGTAAGCGGATCTGATCTTGGTAGTTTAAATGGATGGTGTATTACATTGTAAATTGAAAAGGAGAGCATTAATGAGTTTAAGGAGAGTTTTGTTCCCATATTTGGAAGTAGTCTTGTTATGGATATATTTCAGCAGTATAGAGGCAGCCCAGTTTGATAGCAGCTGGCTGGTGGATTCGGCTCAGTTAAAGGAACTTTTGCAGCAGCAGGCGAAGGTTGTTTACGTAGTCAAAAACGCGAATGACAGACCCTCTGATGTGATTCCTGGTACGGATATTCGTCGGGTACTTTCCTGGCAGCCAGACAGTGAGGGTGACTCCTTTGCAATTCGCACATTCAGTAATACGCTGTCTTATCCGGATGGAAAAAAATATCCCAAGGCCATGCCAACTGCGGAGCAGTGGACAGGCACTATGCGCAGGTTGGGTATCGATCAAAATGACACGGTTATAGTAGTGGGTAATATGGAATTCGCTACCAGATTTTCCAGAACGGTTGTTGAATATGGGGGTTCTGCCGTTGTCTACAACGACAGTTCTACTGAAAACATACTGGTGCCATACGCAATGGTTGACGTTGAGCCTGACGAACTGGTGCCAGGTAACTTCACGGCAATCAGCAATAGTTCAATAAAGCTCTCATTGGAGAACAACATTGGAACACGCTCTGATTCAACTATCCGGTTCTGGGATATTCGAGAATCAGTATACCCAGCCGGGATAAAAACCAAAACTTACGTATATGCACAAGGAACACTGTTGAGTGCCAGTAATGCATTAAAATTTACAGATCTTCTTGATGTCGACGGTACCTGGTATCAATCAGCGGATGCTATATCTGAAGTGCTTAATAGTCACTTTGGGCACCCGGGTAGGCAGGAAGACTTCAGGCATGTCATTGTGTGTGACAGTGAAGGTTTGTCGAATATCGTCATGTGGGTAGCCCGCTCGTTAGGTTATGAAAATGTTTTTGTCTTGGCAGGTGGATTGCACGAATTCACAATGTATGGGGACAATCATCGATACGTCAACCTGATAAAAAACGTTGACTGACTCTGGGCGGCACTTAATTACGAACCTTTGAAATGATCAGAGGTTCAATAAGTATACGCATCTATTTCGATACAGCCCGGAATCCATAAAACAGTTCAAAATAGTGTACTGGATTCCGGGTCTGGTCTCTGCTTTGCATAGCGCGATAACATTCCCGATCGCTTTTGTATGTCCGGTCTGAAATGCTTTCGTACCAACACGATATAAAGTGATTACGGGTTACATTTAACTGAGTCGTTCTAGGCTTCCGTGTCTGATGGCAATGGCTTAGGGAGACCGGCAAGTTTGGCAAGTTGCTTGTCGGGGCCATGCGGAAACAGTTGATAGAGGTATTTATCAATCGAGCGTCTGTCCACTATCGGGTCCTGGCCTAAATTCCCCGCAATCATATGAATAACCTCTCGAGTTGACGGAGTGTTCTGCTTTTCAAGGTAGAATTCTCTGGCCTTATGAATCAGCAGTGAGTGTTCCGTAGAAATCTCCAATCCCTCGTTTATAGCCAGATGTTCAGCCACATCTTCGTTCCAGTCCTCCAGATTAACGAGAAAGCCTTCCTCGTCAAGATTGATCGTCTTACCATTTACAATGATGGACATACGTTTCTCCTTTTTTATATCATCAAGACAGGCGGTCTTGTCAGTATAGTGTCAGGATGGGAGGGGACTTGGAATACCACAAAAAATATGTGTATAAAATCAGATGACAATTCAATAATCATATTGCCATTAGCGGTTTGATCGGAATAAATATGAATGCGTTCCAGATCTCAATCAACCAGAAAATCATGAAATCACCATACAAGGCCATTTTATTTGATCTTTTCGGCACCCTGATCAGTGTCTCAAAAGCTGCCGGCGACAGTGGCCGTTATACGGCTGATATCTTGGATTTGGATCGCGAGGCATGGAATCAGGCGTGTTTCAGCGAGCACCACGATATACTGAGCGAAACCGATCATCTAGAAACCGTTAGACGTATGGCGCACAGTCTCGATCCAACCATCCCACTCTCCACAATTCACAAAGCAGCTGAAGCGCGTCAGGTCCGTTTTGATACGGCATTGACCGCTATAGAACCAGGTATCATAAAAACCCTTGAGACTCTTAGTGAGAGAGGTCTGACACTGGGGCTTATTTCCAATGCCTCGACGGGTGAGGTGCGTGCATGGTCTGATTCGCCTCTTGCACCACTCTTCACAACGGTGCACTTCAGTTGTAAGCATGGGGTGAAAAAGCCTGAGCCGGAAATCTATCGGATGGCTCTGGCTGAAATGGAGATTAATTCGAGCCAGGCCCTTTTTGTCGGGGATGGCAGCAGCAATGAACACATGGGTGCAAAAAAGTGTGGTATCGACAGTCTTCTCGTGACCTATTTCCTGGATACGAAGAATAAAGACGATTTGAAACGCCGCGGTTTAGGTTCAAAGGGTAAAATTTCCCACATCCGCGAGCTGCAATCACGGTTGTGATAAAGAGAGACGGCGACACTCACAGTTCAAGTTGTTTAGTAGCGGTAACGTTCCTCTACTTCCTCCAAGTTGTTGCGTTCATACGTTACTCTATCCTGGAGCTCAGTCAGTTTGACCTCCGCTATATCCAACTCGTCACTCAGTTCTTTAACCTCAACCAAAAGTGCTCTGCGTTGTTTACTGCTAATTCCATCACTGATCAATCTGGCCTCAGAATCCTCAAGCTGCTGGTATAGTGTATCGACCAGTTTTTGCTGCTGTTTCAATCTGCGTTCACTTGCCAACAGTTTGGATTTGGCGTTATAGACCTCACGCCCATCCTGCCAAGCTTGCTTAAACGCCCTGGTGAGGGGTGGGAGGCAGACGGGATTTAACTTGCTACCGGATTTTCCAAGCTCAAAGCCATTTTGTCGTGTGCAGTATTCACTCAGACCAGCCAGCCGCCCCTGCTCATAAAGTTCAGCATCCGGTGCTATGCCATGATTTGCACAGGCTTTTCGATGATTGCCGAGATAAGAGAGGCTATGACCCTTAGCGCCATCCTCATATCCGATAACGTACCAGTCAGCAACCTGGCACTCATCCTTATCCATGGTTGCACAGCTTGCCAGTGAAAACAGAACGGCAATATGAACTAAGTGTCTGATCATAATTTATTCCGATAACGTAGTGTGGTGTAAGAGAGTGTACAGTTGAAATCCTATCCGTTGCCAGTTGTTTGATAGAATGTTCCTGAACGTCTAATCATGGCTGGACGTAGAAACTGCCTGGTGCCATGGGATCGAAGGCGTAGTGGTGATACAGGTTGCTCTCTGCTTCTGACCAACCGCCATAGTCAAGTGTATTACCACCAGGGAAATAATCAGTAAAATCAGAAATCAGGAAACGCAGTACAACATAATCGTAACCAGGGCCACCTTCACCCATCTCTCCATCTGAGTGACCGAGATGGTGATGTATATCACCATCGGGGAAGCCGTAGTTGGTGTAGATATAGGGCGGCTCTCCATATTCCAGGGAAAAGGCAAAAAAGAGATCTATACCATCGATACCTTCTCCACCGGCTCCAGTATTGAAATCACCGTCGGAATTGAAGTTAACACTGATACCTTGTCCGGTAACTGTCTGAGCTTCGATTTCACCCGAAGCGGTAACCGGAACTGCTGTAGTGGGTATAGGGCCGGCAAAATCAAAGCGGATATAGAGAAAGCCGTTATCGATTCCCATCGAAAGTCAGATTACATCAATCGGTAGGTAGCGCACTGGTGTACTGTAGGGAGGCGCGCCACCCGGTGCCATCTCATAATCGTTGGATGATTCAGATATGGTGGCAGTAAAGACGGCGTTGATGTCACTTGGCCATGGCTCTGAAAAGATGACAGAATTTATATATGAATCACCACCTGAATCACCGCCGTTCCCACCTCCACAGCCGAACAGGCAGGACAGGAAGAAAATAATTCCTAGCGGACTCCAATTGATGTGCATGATCATTCCCGGTGAACTGATACAGGGACTCTGTGGTTTAGCGGCGTTTTAGCGAAATGCTTGAAGCTGGTTGAAACAATGTCGACGTGTATGGGCTGGTTGCGGGTGCCGACTTAACAATTTAGTACCAGGCCAAGGATACCGGCATTGGTGCATAACCAAATAAGAGGATAATTTAAGGCTCAAGCGCAGGTTAACCCTTACCCTCCTTTCCCTCATATGACCTGGAACTCAAATACGGTTGCTAATGTGTACTGACAGTCGTTAAAGAGACAATGGGCGGTGTGACAGATGAGGCTATCAAGGCCAGTCAATACATCCGGTATAATCATCGGTGTACCGAACAACGAACTTATTTGAAAACAAGAATACAGATATGACTCAAAGCCTATATCCCATCATCGTTTTGTTTGGACTCCTGAACAGGCATTTTCTGCCGGATAACAGAATTGTGTGGGTAAAAGCCATATTTCAGAGTACTGTTAAGGATTGCTTCACCCGGTTAAATTACGGAAAAAAAGGAAAGCCATTTAGTGACAATCTTATTCTCTTCCTGTGGCAAGTTTTGCAACAATACCGTGTAGTGCCACCTCAGCATTCTCAAAGGCGTCAGAGAGATCATCTATTGTGGCTTCTCCCTGCCTGGCGCCGTTAAGGCCCTTTGCAATATTCTCCATCAGTTCTGCGATTATTGAGAGCGCTTCATCACCGCCTGCACTATGGGCTTGTATGGCGGCGTCTGTGATTTGGCTGTTAACGGCAGTGGGAAATGACATTTCAAATACCTCAATTGTTTTATAATGATTTTATTAGTAACCAAACCGAATTAAAACTGCCCATATTTAAAGGAATTGTAGGAATTAAAATAACACGAACTATAGATTCCTTTTATTTGTCATTTGGCTGCAACAGTCAACTCAACCGTCTCATCTGAATGTTATGTTGCCTATAGGGATATACTGCTTCGGTAAACGGGCCACGATCGGGGGAAAATATACTGGCCCTTATTGATGGACGATTTTTTTAAGAAAAACTGTAGAGAAATACAAGCTGTTTGAGGAAAAACCGGGCGATGTGCTGTTGCAACATCGCCCGCCTGCAATGGCAGGTAGCGAGGAGAGTTCCTGAAAGCACCTTATGGATATCGAAGTGCTTGTCTTGCTAACCTTCCTGACATTAATGCTAAATGATCCTTCCATTGATCCAACGTCCTTGTCACCAACTGTGTTCGTCGACAAACCGGGCACTCATAACGCGACTGTTCAATTTTCACATCCTTCTGTGTCTCGATCTCGGCCATCAACGAAGAACAGTGTGTGCAGTGCATTTTGTTTACCCCTAATAAAAAGTTTTTAATTCCGTAGTGAATGAATTCGCTCTACTCATACCTCTTCAGGGTCTCGAGCGCAGCCAAATTCCATAACTCGAAAAACAACATTCCAGAACACTACCTGTTTGAGCCAGGTGTCAAACCTTGCAGAGAAATACCGCTTTTTCTGGCTTGTCATATGGGCAATATTTCTGGTTATTACGATTGGCTGCAAGAATTACGATGCAAGTGCATTAGCCGAGATAATCTGCTTTTTGCCAACATTAGTCGGTCTGTCCCCCCGTAACCAGACTATATCGACTAACCATAGCGTAACCCGTCTAAAGATACAAGATATTGTGTTGGTAAGAATCGCGACCACAATATCTGGGTGTTCATCGGGGTGGTAGTCGTTTTATCTCAGTTCAAATGGATATGCGAGATTGGCAAAGTGGTTTCTCACCTTTTGAAGGTATCTTGTTGAACTAAACCTGGGTTATTGCACTGCTAGTTCAAACAACTTAAGTAAACCTGAGAACCGGTTTTATCCAGCTTAGGGGGAAACGGGGGGTTACCACCGGAAGTAACCTGAATACCTTGTTTTTTATAGGATTAATTCGGCGATAAAATCGTGATTTTATCGTGATAGGCCGGTGAACTTTGCTATTCATATTTAGAACAAATCTAATTGTTATGTAGAGGATAACCTAATGAAGTTAACTGTGTGGAGTGGCCTGCTGGCATTAATGGCGCTTTTTTCCGGTTGCGCCCAGTCGGTGACTGAACAGGCTGAGCTGCCTGATGAGATGCTTCAGGGACTGTCGGTCGCGACTTTTGCCGGTGGTTGCTTCTGGTGCATCGAGGCGGGATTTGAAGAGTTGCCAGGCGTCAAAGAGGCGGTTTCTGGCTATAGCGGTGGTAGGGATAAAAATCCGACCTACCGGAAAGTTGCAAGAGGACGCACCGGGCATACCGAAGCTGTGCAGGTCTATTACGATCCTGAAGTAATCAGTTATACGGGCTTGATTCAGGGACTATGGAGGATGATGGATCCCACAGATTCCCGAGGCCAATTCTATGATCGCGGCAGACAGTACCGCCCGGCCATCTTTTATCACAATCAAAAACAGAGAATGATTGCGGAACGTTTACGCGACGAATTGGCCGCCTCGGGACGCTACAAGAAACCGGTTACGATTGAGATTGTTCCGTTCAAATCGTTCTACAAGGCGGAAAAGAAACACCAGGATTATTACAGGAAAAATCCGATCCGGTACAATTTCTATACCTTCAACTCAGGCCGCTATCAGTTCGTTGATGAGGTCTGGGGTGAGGAGCGGTTTGTGGATTACACCCAATATCGCGACGAACCAGCTGAGGAAACCGCGCCGGCCGGGAAGAGTGCCCGCTATAGCAAACCGACTGAAGCAATTATCAGGAGTATGCTCACCCCGCTGCAGTACCGCGTGACTCAGGAGAACGATACAGAACAGCCGTTCAACAACGCATACTGGGATGAGAAGCGGGAAGGGATCTACGTCGACATAGTGACTGGTGAGCCTCTGTTCTCGTCCACCGACAAGTACAGGTCAGGGACCGGTTGGCCCAGTTTCACCAAACCGATTCAGCCGGAAGTGGTGACGGAAAACGAGGAGCGTTCGCTGTTTGGTGTGCGTACCGAGATCCGCAGCCGTATCGGCGACTCCCATCTCGGCCATTTATTTGATGATGGTCCGGCACCGACAGGTCTGCGATATTGCATTAACTCGGCAGCATTGCGGTTTGTGCCCAGGGCGCAGATGGAATCGCAAGGCTACTCAGAATACCTGAAGCTGTTTTTTGAAATGATGGCTGAGAGTTCATAATTCCGGATCAACAACACCCGCTCAAGCATGCTTGAATAAGGAGTTTGAATTTTCAGGAATAAAAAAAACGCATATCAGCCGATCACAATGATCGGCGATATGCGATTATACAAGACTAGTTAATCTAGTTTTTTGTTGCACAACTTTTTTTATTTTTTCTCACATCTACCCATTAACAATAAGAGACCTTAACAATGCTGCGTGTCTCTTTACGCTCACTTTTTGTGCTAAGCGCCAGTCAGTTAGCTGCATATTATTGATATTATTGGTCGTTTTTGTATTGCTCCATTATTGGCCGGACATGCCTCCCATGCCACCCATGCCGGACATCCCGCTCATGCCACCCATGCCGGACATCCCGCTCATACCGCCCATGCCGGACATGCCGCTCATGCCACCCATGCCGGACATGCCGCTCATGCCACCCATGCCGGACATGCCGCTCATGCCACCCATGCCGGACATGCCGCTCATGCCACCCATACCGGACATGCCACTCATGCCAGACATTCCAACAGGATAAAGATGGACACCTTGAGGTGTAACCTTATAGGTACCATACATCCCCGACATACCACTCATGCCGGACATCCCGCTCATGCCTCCCATACCGGACATCCCGCTCATGCCACCCATACCGGACATCCCGCCCATGCCACCCATACCGGACATCCCGCTCATGCCACCCATACCGGACATCCCGCTCATGCCACCCATACCGGACATGCCGCTCATGCCACCCATACCGGACATGCCGCTCATACCGGACATCCCGCTCATACCGCCCATGCCGGACATCCCGCTCATTCCTGACTGTTTATCCGCAAACGCAACTGATGCACTTGAGAGGGCCAATGAGAGAGTGATGATTGAGGCTAGTTTCTTCATGATTCGATCTCCAAATAGTGTAATTTTAATTTTGTAAGCTGCTGTTTTAATGTGCCTAATCGGCATAAGCTGCGTGCAAAAAACACACCATGAGACGATTCGGTTTCTGCACCGGGAAACTAAAGTGATGATATGCCCTTGATTTATAAATAATTTACACAAGAGATTTAGGGTGGGATATGATTGATGGCAGGCAGCTGTAAAAGAATGTTTATTTTTAAATACTTGACAGATTGGCAGTCTTTACACTGGATACTGACAATTTGTCATATCGAATTAACAAGGATCAGAGTCCCTTGTAGAGATATTTTCAGCATGTGTCTGTCCACATCATACAGCGAGGCCATCACGACCCACTACAGCATGTCTGCCACTCAATTGGTAAGTCTTGTTCCGACTTAAATCAAATAAATGAAATCATCCATCTCTGAGTTGCTGAAACTCTGTACGAGTCATGTACTGCCATCTTACGGCAACTAAATACCGCCTCTGTGATTTTGATTTTGCCAATGGAGCGGCACTTAACCGAGAATGATGTTTTGGTGTGATAGTCTCTGCTCGCAATCTGATTCATCCCTGTCCGTACAGATCTTTACTAAGTTGTATATAGCCACTTTTTCCAATTATATTGAAACCGTTTTTCCCTCCGCTGCGTAAGTGATTGTGACGGGAGTATCCGATGCCGTTTCAGAAGAATGCTCCCGGTTGTAGTTCTTATATTTACAAACTTGTTTAACAACAGAGGAGGGTACTTGAATGAAATCCCTATCATTTGGTTGGATTAAAACGGTGTTGCCACTGGCCGCACTTTTTGCTGCGCCCATGTGGGTTAATGCTGAAACATTCACTGGTACGATAAATGGCCATGAGTGCGCACACAACGGCGACTCTTGTCCAGTTGAGAAACTTGATCCGCATATCGCGCTCGAGTCCGATTTTGTCTTGATGGTAGGTGAGGGTGATTATCTCTTCATGCCTAACCTGTCAAGGGATATCAAAGTCAGATACGTTCTCGATAACGTTCAGATCAAAGGTGAAAAACATCCGAGATTCAATTCCATCAAGGTTTCTGAATTTAGCGTGAAGAAGGGTGGTAAGTATGTCACGGTGTGGACGCAGAAACAGGCGGATTTCGAATATGAAGCGCTCTACAGAGATGGTTTGGCCTTTCCTGGACAGAAAGTCAATTGAACCATAGGTTAAGCCAATTTGAAATTGGCGCTGGGTTCAGTTTTCAGCTGAACCCAGGTTAAGCTGCTTGAGGTGGATTTGAATGAAAAGTTCAATACTTGTTGTGCTCTATCTCATATTTGCCTCTACAGCCTCCTGGTCTGCGGGATTAGGTATACGCACCTACTCGGATCCAAAATCTGCGTCTGACTTTTCCCTGCCGGATTTAACTGGGCGGATACACGAAAAGTCCGATTACAGGGACCAGGCTTATATAATCAGTTTTTGGGCGACCTGGTGTGTGCCCTGCATCAAAGAGCTGCCGGATTTGCAACGGGCGGCTGAGATCCTTGATGAAGAGAATATCACCGTTCTTACAGTCAACAGCGGTGAAACTCGTGAGGTCATCGAACGGTTTTTAGTGCAACGTTCCGTTACACTCCCCGTTCTCCTGGACCAGGACTCCAGTATGCTGCGGCAATGGCGGGTGCTGGCTCTCCCTACCTCATATATCGTCAATGCGAAGGGACAGATTGTGGCACGTGTGGTGGGAGGCATTGACTGGGATGAGCTGTCCATACTGGCGCATGTACGTGCCTTGGTGGCAGCCAATCAAAACGATGATTCAGATCGTGAATCAAACTGACATATTCTCCTGAGCCATGATATGGGAAGCTAGAATTAATGGGAACAGCAGTGACTTTGATTCCTTACTATTTTATTGCTTGGGTGGGAAGGCGGGCGCTGCCTCGTATTTGTAGTCACCCTGGTCCGTCATGTAGCCACGCATATCAATGATGATATTGGTCTTGTGACGTCTACCCTCGCGGGCACGAACCGCATCGAAAAAGGTTTTACGCATTTTCCCGCCGCCTTCCGTATCCTGGTCGATGCTGAAGACGATATGCAGGGGTTCACCCGGTTTCCCCAGCGGGTGGGCGAGGGCATGCACGCGTTCGTTGTGAATTGTGTAGACCAGGATCTCCATCTTGTCATGCAGGTATGGAATACGAATGGAGAAGCCGGAACCCAAAGCGATATAGGCAATCAACAGGAAAAAGAGGGTGCCCAGAATATAACCACCATAACGGCGACCTGCAGAGATGATTACCAGTACGCCCCAAATTGCGATGAGAAAAAGAAACAGGTACTTGGCAGTCAGTGGATCGTTTAACATATGATTATTTTTCCAGTCTTCTCAATGTGCCGTGGAAGATTTCGAACGGCTCAAAGGATTTACTCTCCTCTATCAGTTGCCGGTCCCGCATCTCAAATGAGATGACGCCTTTCTCCTGACCGGGATATTCCAAAGTCATCCTCTCTTCGTAGACGACATGCATAAGACGTCCTTCCCTATATCGAATGGAAATATTGACATCCACCGGGGTATTGCCCATACCGTTGTCGCTGTAGTAAACAATGGAAAAACGGTAGCGTCCGTCCGGGATGCCGCGAGAGAAGATGAACTCGTAGTTGAGTCCCGAGAAGTCCACATCGCGACCCAGGTCGTCACGTACCAGGTTGAATATCTCTCCGTAGGGTGAGGCATAGCCGACGTTTTCATTTTTTTTGGGGGCGTTGGCCCAGAGGTCGATATCGGCGGGGCTGTCAGGCGCCCAGGTGATCTCGGCAATCATGTCACCGGCGGCTTTCTCTATCTCGGTCCGGGTGCTCTCCTGCTGGACCTTGATAAGGGGGATCAGCAACACAACCAGAGTGAGCATCAGCAGTGCCAGCAGAATCAGCAGGTCACGAAAAACAATGGACATGCTGTCTTCGCGTGGACGGGTCATGATTTACTCTTCCTCAGATACTGGCTCTTCCGATCTGGCGGGGCCGTAGAGCATATCCCGGATTTTGTTCATGGCTTCCATGATCATGGCCGCAGACAAGCCGATCATGGTGGTGTCGATGGCGAAGGAGACAGACTTCAGAAACTGGCCGATCTCAGCAGAGAGGGTGGCGGCATCCTGCAGGTCTCTGACATCGATACCGGCCAGGGCTATGGAAAAGCCCAGTACCGTACCGAGCATACCCAGACCGGTTGTCAGCCAGGACCAGAAGTGCGCATCGGTCTTTCGGCCGCTAAAGGCGAAGGCCTCCACCAGCAAGACAATGGACAGGATAATGCCGAAAAACCAGAGAGTTAAGGTGTTACCGAGAATACGGTCCAGATAGCCCAGGCTGTAGAGGGTGAAGATCAGAGCCCCGAACGTGAGGAGAATGGCAAGCTCGAACAGTCTGGCCCAGGGTGCTTCAGGTTGTTGTGCGTCCATCGTGGTTACTGCCTACAAATAATACGAGTATCGCACGTGGAACGTGTTCTTATCGGAGCCTCGTGCAGCTGTTATTTACTTGTGCGGTACTATCTTGCCAGTTGATAACTCGACAAGAAATACCCAAAACGTGGCAGCTAAGACAATCCTGACAAAACACTAAAAAGCTGGGTGTCACAACACGGATATGTTGATTCATCAGCAGCGTTATTGAAGCGGATGTCCATGTTGTTTGAAGCAGTATGAGTACCAACCCTTACGCTACCCGAGTCGAATACCTCGACGTCGACGGCAAACGGATAGCCACCGACCAGGAGGGCTATATCCAGGATATGGACGATTGGACAGTGGGGTATGTCTACGCGCTTGCGAAAAAAGAGCGTTTGGAGATTACAGAGGATCACTGGGACGTTATCCGTTACATCCGGGACTACTACCAGATGCATAGGGTGCAGGCCCAGGTACGGGACATGATCAAACACTTCAAACAGGTGTGGGGCCCGTCGCGTGGCAACAACCGTTATCTGCATGACATATTTCCCCGTGGCGGACCACAGAAGCAGGGTAATCGCCTGGCCGGTATCCGCAGGACCAAAGGAGAGCACTGATGAGAGTCGAGCGGGATAAGGTCGTCACCATCGAATATCGCATGATGGACGCCAAAAATGAGCTTGTCGACAGCAGCGACTACAGCGATCCACTCTCCTTCATCCAGGGACGCGAGACGGTTTTCCCCGCCATCGAAAAGCGGATTGAGGGTTGCCAGGTGGGAGACAGGCGGGAGTTTGTATTGGAAGCGGATGAGGCTTATGGTCCCAGAAACGAAGAACTCATTCGTGTGATCCCGCGTGACCGCTTTAACCATGACGGCGAGGTGGAAGTGGGTATGACCTTCAGTGCCGGTGCGCCGACAAACCGGAAACCGGTGACCGTGATCGAAGTCGATGAGGATGAAATCACGGTGGATGCCGACCATCCCCTGGCGGGGGAGTCTCTTAATATCGATCTTATCGTGGTCGATGTGCGCGATGCTGTAGAAAAAGAGCTTGCCGATGGTGTGGTGCAGGAGATGGCTGACGTCTATGCGCGCGAAGTGGCAGCCGAAGAGAGAAACACCACGACATATTCCGTTTTGGTTAAAGGCCCCGTGTAATCCGGTGAATGTCGTTAGTATTGTCTGCCGGCCCGAATTAGAGTTTTAGTTCGCCATTGAAAATCAATTTCAGGTTCAATCAATTTGCCTCGTCTACAAAGGTTGCTGGACATCGGAGGATGATTGGGTCTGATGTCTTTCTTCAGTCAGGGTTATCTGTTGATTTTTAAATCGGGCAGATTGCTGCTGCCGATTACCTGCAATACGATACCGACGCCCACAAAGAATACAATGCTGGCCATCAGACTGGCCGTGACGGGATCCTGGCCTCCCTCTCCGAAATAGAGGGCAGCCGCTCCGCAGAGGATACCGGTGAAATAGCTGATGAATGCAATGGCCATCAGGATTTTTTGGAAAGGTGTGCGCTGTTTCAACTGGTTATCCCGCCTGAGGTAAGAGGTTAGTCTAGAGCAATACTAACTGAATAATGGCCCTATTACCCCCCCTGGTTCTGTCAACACGCTAAGCGTGTGACGGTTCAGCTTCATTTGTATGATGATAAGCCGGATCTCTATAGGTCAGATAGCGATATCCAGATCGATAGAGTCCTTGAGGATGCGAATTCGACGCTTTGAATTGACGATATATCCTGCTTTGTCGAGCTTGCCCAGCATTCGGCTGATCGATTCCGGTGTGGCGCCCAGGTAGCGTGCGATATCGGTTTTTGTCATGGTCAATTTGATTTCGTTTGTCTGATTGCCCTGCCGAACCCTCACACGATGCAGAAGATCGGTCAGGAACCCCATCAGCCTTTGTGCCAACAAATGGTGATGGGTGGATAGGGCTTCATGCTCTTTATGTGCGATCACTCGGCCCAATTCGGCTATCAACTGGTTCTGCAGGTCGGGATATTCCTTCGCCAGGATCGCCCAATTGTCGAAGGTCAGTTCACATACCCAGGTTTTTTCGATGGCCAGGGCATCCGTGGCGAATCTGCGCTGGTGGATGCCATCCGCGCCGAACAGTTCCCCTGCCATGTAGAAACCGCTGATATGCAGATCCCCATCGAATGTGACCGTCTCTGTCTTGACGGTGCCGGCATGGACGACATATAGCGCATTACAGGATTCTCCCGCACGGTAGATATACTCACCGGGAAGATAGGGACCGATATTGGTGGTGGTGGTCTGTCCAGCTTGGTCTATTTGGTCACAATTGAGTCCGACATTGACGAAAAAACGCCGGAACAGACAGTGGGCACAGCGATGGTGTTGCTTTACTACACGTAGTTTGGGACTCATGGTTAGCCTGTGATCGGAATGCAATGAAGCGGGTTGAAATAGGCTTTCATCGGGTATCGGGCATATATCGGCATCTTCTGGTTGCCGGGATAGTATACGCGATCATAAGTGTGGAATGTAGAGATATCATTGACAATTTTAAATGGCTCAGGAACCTTTTTCATGTAAAGAGTTGTCTTTTTGAGTGATCATCAGATTGCATGTCCAGGCTGATTTTCTCGAACAGGCAGAGTGTGGTGATATTGGGATTGTTACTGATTTCCCTTTTGCCAATGGTGGGGCATTGTCCCAAATACCCATTTCAGCCTTATCAGGATAAACATCATGATAATCAGATCAATACTCCTCCTAATAATTTTGATAATGCCGCTCACATCAGCTATTGCCGGATTTGAAGAGGGTGAGGCGGCGAATCGCAAGGGTGACCGGAATGCCGCCTTTGCCGAGTATCGGGCAGCGGCGTTGGCCGGTGACAGTCGCGCCTATGGGAAGCTTGGCAGTATGTATCTCTATGGTCTCGGCACCAAGAGGGATTACAGTATGGCCTATGTGTGGTTTGGTTTGAGCAAGGAGTCCGGTGATAAATATGGAGAACGTTTCCAGCAGACAGCTGCATCGGTGATGTCGGCCGAGGAGGTCCGGCAGGCAGAGGTGCTGCTGAATGACTACCGTATGAAGCTCGCAGGTCAGGAAGAGCAGGCCAATTAGCTGATGCCAGCCCTCTTTTTAGAAAAACCATTGTCCGCACACTGACCGGTGAATTCTGCAGAATGCCGGGCCGGCGTAAAAAATGACTCTGACCTGATTGTTCGTCGTGTGCGACACGCCCATGATGCGTAGTCGTCATTATGACGGAATATTTCCAACTCTATACCACAGGTATTTACTCTGATTTATCCCAACCAAGAGCACTTGATATAGGGTAAGGCGTATTCGGGATTATTTTGTTAAAGAGTGAATAGAGCTGCACGAAAATGGCAAATAGGGTTACCGATTCGCCTGTTCTGATAGACGAATAAAAGACGTAAGCTATCAAAAAGACAGCTTGGATAGATAATTGCTTAAAGTCACGTCAAGTGGAGAAGTGATTATGAAAGATTTGGTTTGGAACAAAACACTAAGTGTCGAGGTCGATGAGATCGACGAAGACCATCGCAGACTGGTGGATCTGTTCAATATTCTCAATCATGCTGTAGCGGATGGGGATCCAGCGGACTATCAAGAGGCGGTATTGGAAGAACTGATATGTTGCACCGTCTGGCACTTCAGGCATGAAGAGCGCTTGATGCTGAAGTATGCCTATGAAGAATTTGAAGAGCACAAGACGGAACATCGGAATTTAATTGAAAGCGCCAAAGAGCTGCAGCAGAAATTCCTGCAGACAGATAGACAGATCGCGAACAAGGATTTTGAGTTTCTGGAGCATTGGCTGACCGAGCATATCCTGGTTGCGGATATGAAGTTGGGCGCTTATCTTGCCGAAGTGATGTAGTCGTCGTTTACCAGAGGTTTTTTTACGATAAAGAGGGTCAGAGAGCAATTGACTCTGATTTAATAAGCAATTTCCGCTGACCCCGTTTACGTTCTTTTGAATGGTAATATTCACCTAACAAAATATTTCCTGCTGTATATAGTGGTTGCATCGGAATTCCGAAAATGCCAACCGGGTGGCGAGTAGTGAATTGTGCCGAGTGATTCATGGCAGCCGGCCATTTGGATATGTTTTTGCCGATACATGGACAATAAACTGGTTCGTTATGTCTGCAAGCTGAACCAGACATCAGCATAAGGAGATATAGAATATGACTTATATTAACCGAGTCGTTCTTTTTACCGGTGCGCTGGCAACAATGATTGTTATATCAAGCGATACAGCCCTGGCAGCCTGTAATGCAACGGTGAATGGTCGTCCGATGACTCAGCAGGAGTGCGCCTTATCCATGCAGGTCTACGGCTATGTCATTCCGGGAGACTATCTGATGGATGGCTATGGCAACTGGGTCAATGCCAATAATCCCATGCACCGGGGGAATACCTACAGGGATGCACAAAGTTCACGTGGCGGTTCCTGGGGTGGCGGATCCTACGTCAGCCCCAGTACTGTGTATGACTCAAGCGGTGGTTGTGAAGGGGGCGACTGCGTCAATATCATCGATTGAAATTTACCTCATTGCTTATCACAGTTGATTGCATAGCGATAAACCTGCTGATTGGGGATGCGTCCCGGCCCTGGAACGGTTAAATGGGAACGGATCCGAGTTGAGTGGCTGTCCGGTCGTCATCGCGATGGCATCTGTATGGGTAATGGGGTAATAGCCTGAATATCATCAACCGTAGTGAGAGCATGTTATTTCGGCCGGTTATTTGTCTACCATTCAACCTATGCCGACGCTCTCGTTTACCTCCAATCTCACACGCCACACCCCTTGCCCGGACGCGGCCTTCGAGGCGGCGACGGTGGCCCAGCTCTTCGACTGTTATTTCAGCCAGTGGCCGGACGTGCGGAGCTATGTGCTGGATGATCAGGGGGCGGTGCGTAACCATGTCATCGTGATGGTGGATGGCCGGGGTCTGCATGACCGGCGGCGATTGAGCGACGCATTGGGATCGGAAAGCGAGGTCTTCGTCATTCAGGCACTCTCGGGAGGCTAGACCATGGGTGATCGTTTACTGGTGGGAACGCATAAAGGACTGTTTCGCGTGGTACGGGTAGGCGAGGGGTGCTGGGAGATCGAGCGGAGCTGGTTTTTAGGTGATCCGGTTTCCACGGTATTGGCGGTGCCGGGCAGCGGTCACATCCATGCCGCTCTGGACTTGGGCCATTTCGGCGTCAAAATGCAGCGTTCCCGGGACGACGGCGACAACTGGATCGAGGCATCGGTGCCCGCCTATCCCGACAAGCCGGACGGTCTGGAGGACAAGGATCCTTTCCGCGGCCTTGAGATCCCCTGGAGCACCCAGAAGATCTGGTCCCTGGCGGCAGGCATGCCCGGGGAACTCTGGTGCGGTGTCATCCCCGGCGGTCTCTTCCGTTCCACCGACGGTGGCGACAGTTGGACACTGATGCGGGCCCTGTGGGACGACCCTAGACGCAGGCAATGGATGGGTGGTGGCTACGACTTCGCCGGCATCCACTCGATCTTGGTCGATCCCCGCGATCAGGCCCATGTCACGGTCGGTGTATCGGTTGGCGGGGTCTGGACCACAACCGACAGCGGGGCCAACTGGGAACTGATCGGCGAGGGTCTGCGCAGCGCCTATATGCCGCCTGACCAGGCAGCCGATCCACTCACCCAGGATCCCCATCGCATCGTGCATTGTCCCGCTTCTCCGGACCGCCTCTGGATGCAGCACCATAACGGCATCTTCGTCAGTGACGACGGAGGCAGGCGCTGGCGGGAGCTGGAGGATGTCCATCCATCCGGTTTCGGTTTTGCGGTTGCGGTACACCCCACCGATCCCGACACCGCCTGGTTCGTCCCCGCCCAAAAGGATGAGCAGCGCATTCCCGTTGATGGGCGGCTGGTGGTTACCCGCACCCGCAACGGTGGCGAACGGTTCGAAGTCCTCGCTACCGGCCTGCCGCAGACCCACGCCTACGACCTGGTCTATCGGCATGCTCTGGCGGTCGATGACCCGGGTGAAAGGCTCGCCTTCGGCAGCACCACAGGCTCACTCTGGGTCAGCGAGGATCAGGGCGACACCTGGCAGGCCATCAGCCATCATCTGCCGCCAATCTTGTGTGTTCAGTTCCTCGTCTGACAACCTTGAAAGCTTGCTGATACTATAATCGCCCCATGTTGTTAAACTATATCGAACCCGTCTTCCGTCCCCCCAGCGAAGCGGAGTCATTGATCCTGCAGGTCACCAATGGCTGTTCCTGGAACAGATGCACCTTCTGTGAGATGTATACGGAACCGCAGAAGCGATTCAAACCCAACCCCATCGAAGCCATCCGTGAAGAGCTAGCGCAATTTGTTAGCATGAACATTCCGGTGCGGCGTGTGTTTCTCGCCGACGGCGATGCGATGACGCTCTCATATCGCCGATTGCATCAGATCATGCAGGCCATTAACGAATATCTACCCGATATCCAACGGGTATCGGCTTATTGCCTGCCGCGCAACATCAAAAACAAGTCAGTCGATGAATTGCAGGCACTGCGTCAGATGGGCCTGGATCTGGTCTATGTCGGTTGCGAAACCGGCGATGATCTGGTGCTGGAACGGGTCGAAAAAGGCGAGACCTGGCAAACTTCGCTGGATGCCCTGTTGAAGCTGCAGCAGGCGGGAATCAGGCGTTCGGTGATGATTCTGAACGGCCTTGGCGGGGTACGCTACAGCGAACAGCATGCACTCAATTCGGCTTCGTTGATGAACGAATCGCAACCCGAATATCTCGCCACGCTGGTGGTCAGCTTCCCAAAGGGGCAGCAGCGTCTGGTGCAGGGTTACGCCGGGGAGTTCGAAGCGTTGAATCTGCGTCAGCTGCTCGAGGAGATGGAGATACTGCTATCCGCACTCGAACTCGAAAAAACGATATTCCGCAGCGATCATGCGTCGAATTATCTGATACTCAAAGGCGTGCTGAGTAAGGACAAGGAGCGGTTATTGAGCCAGGTCCGAAGCGCCATCGCACACCCCGAGTCGATGAGACTTCGCGCGGAATGGCAAAGAGGTTTGTAAGGCTTTAACCTCAACGCTGAAATGGGCTCTATCCGTTGAAAATTGCCTGTAATAAATGCATGCAACCTGAAAGGAATGCGGTCACTTATCTGCCAGGGCCTCAACTGAAGCAATCATGTAGTCAACTGCCTGGCGAACCTGTTCATCCTTGAGACGGTCATTGCCGCCCCGGGGTGGCATGCGATACTTACCGTCGTCCCCCTTGATGCCGCTCAACGCACTCCGATAGAGGGCAGGCGCGCCTTTTTCGATCCGTGGAGCCCATGCGATTGTATCTGTCACAGCCGGCGCACCTGAGACCCCCAGGAGGTGACAGTTACGACAGGTTCCCATCCAGATACTGCGTCCCTTTGCAAGACGTTTTTCCGCGAAACGCGGCATATCCGGTATTGCCCCGGCTTCCGGCGGCTGCTCGCCACAGCCGGTGAGCAGATAGAGACAGATTGTGGAAAATAGGACGCGTGACATAATTGCGCTTAATCGAAACAGGGAAACAAGAGCAGGAGTATAGATCAAAGATCTATTATTGGAGGTCGTTCCTCAATCCAATTGACGGTCATTGATTGTCACCAGGTCACGGTAAGCGTGCCAGGTGCCATGGGCAGCCAGGGGGAATCCGATAATAAAACCGAGAAATGCCGTCATGAAACAGGCATAAATAATAGTGACCAGCATCCCTCCCCATAGCAGCATGGACACCAGGTTGTAGCGAACCGCGGCCAGGCTGGTACGCATGGCGGATATGAAACTGACAGGACGATCCATCAGCATTGGGATGGAAACCGCACTGAGGGCAAACACCGCGATGGCCACCATTCCACCGACAAAGGTGCCTACAGAGAGTATCTGGAGGCCCTCCCAGGAACCTAGGACCACCGATATGTATCCCTGCCAATCGGAAGGAATCTGGCCGTCATAAAAAGAGAAGAATATCAGTCTTGCCAGCATAAACCAGACAACAAAGCTGACCAGCAATACCACTCCCATACTGAATAGCTGAAACCTGTTTTGGGACCAAGCGAGGCTCGCCACTTTCAGACTGGAATTCTCGTTATGCTCCAGCTGCTGGCTGATTGAGTATGGACCTATACCGATGAATGGCGCGATCAGCAGAAAACCCGCCAGTAACGGTAGAAGCAGGTAATAGTTACCGGTGACGATGACTCCAACGGAAATCACAATGCTCAGCAGGGTTAGACTGGTGCCGAAGAACAGGCTCTGGCCAGGTGCCTGTTGAATATCTTTCCAAGCCGCGGCGAGCCACTGCCAAACCTGCTCCGTGGGTATCTCATTTATCCCAATGTTTTCCGTTTTGTTAATTTTAAGTGTGTAAACTTGTTTCATGATCAAACCAAAAGAACCCGTGGTCAGTAGGAGACCAACCGAGAATAGCAGAAATGGCTGTTCTTTGAATACTGACATCTTACCATCCCAGCGAAGATCTCAGGTGGTATTGCGCATTTAAGTATGGCCCTGGGTTTGTATCGTTAAAGTAGCTGATTCTTATAAAGCACATGGGCAATTGATCCGTTAATATGGATTAATGTCGCCTGACTGAGGAGGTGTGACCGAGAATGAGGGGATGGATACTATTTGCTGCGATTGCGGGTCTCGTTTGGTGGTTGCTGTCCGAGGATCCGATTCGTTATGGGCCAGGCGTTATTGCAGCAAAGCCGCCGATTCAGATTGCCGTCGATGATATGCAGGTCTTCCATCATCGGGGTTACTCGATAAAACCTATGGCCCGGTTCGAGATGTCTGCCCGGGTGCTTGGTCGTGAAGATTACAGCTTTGACCGGGAGGCGGAACTGGCGCCGATCGACCTCGCCGTGGGTTGGGGGCCCATGTCAGATGAACATGTCCTGGACAGGATCGAGATCAGTCAAGGTGGACGCTGGTATCGCTGGCACGCCCGGGAGATGCCATTGAAGAGGCGGGAGATCCAGTACAACAGCGCCAATATGCATATGATCCCAAAAGACGAGGTTATCGCTGATTTGCTCGATGAAGTGCGGCTTGGCCATATCGTGCATCTGCGGGGCTACCTGGTAGAGGCCCGCGCACCGGATGGCTGGTACTGGCGCAGTTCATTATCCAGAAAGGACACAGGAGCCCGGGCCTGTGAACTCATCTATGTCGAAAGCCTGTCGATCGAAGGACCGAGCTGAGTGAGATGGTGAGGTGAGGGAAATTGAAGGTAGCAAAGAGCATACAAGGGATCGTAGAGGAATTGTTTCTTATACTAGAGGCAATTCCTCTCTGGCCCCATTATTCCGAATATAAGAAGAAATTGTTCTGTGACCCCATTTCTTAGTTGAGCCTTGTAGCGGTGAAGATATAAAGATATATCAAAATAAAATATCAAAACTTAGCATATAACGGTAAACTACACTGATCATGAAAAACAACACATTTTCTCTTTCTTTGATAGTCACTATATCGTTAATGTTTGCTGCCTGTGGCGATGCTATCGAACCACCTCACCAAAGTCCGTCACAATAACAGCACACCCAACCACCGTAAGCCGTTTCGCTGCCACTGAAAAATCCGAGCTTCGAACAGTCTGATCAATACCTTGAAGGCTGGGGGTTTTCACAGCATGCGGGAGAACAGGCGTACGCAGTATCCATCGACACAACTGACAGTACCGATGGCAAAAACAGTTACCGTATCGAACACAAGCTGGTTCAGGCCTGGGGAATGATCAGTCAATGGTTACCGCTTGATTATGTCACGGGAAAATCCATCAAACTGACCGACATGATTAAAAGCGAAAACCTGGGTCCGGATGGTTTCGACCTCAATCTGGTGTTTCGAAAAGCCAAACGAAAAGTCATTGGAAATATCGGTACAGAAGTAATCACAGGCACCAATAGCTGGCAACGGATTGTAGCAACAGGCGTTATCCTTGCCGATACGGCTCATTTGCAGATTACAGCAGTGTTGAATGACGCTGGTACTGCTTGGCTGGATGATGTTCGGGTTAGCATCACCGATGAGAACTGATGCCTAGCTGGAATATAAAGGGGGTCAGAGAGCAATTGTCACAAAAAAAAGCTATTCCTCCCTGGCCTTGTTTTTCTTGAATTATTCAAGGCTATAACTATTCTTCCTAGGAAAGCATTCTGTACACTTGCTTATTACTATTTAGGGGATTTCTTATGCTCCTTGGGTTGAGGATTTGTTAACAAGAAAATAGGTGTCTGATATATTAATACTCCTCGATTGTAGTGGCATACAGCCATGATAATTTGTGTAACAGAAAGTAGATTTACAACTAATTATGGAACAGATCGCATGTTAATAATTATTATTAATGCGATTGGAGAAATGCGAACAAGAATTTTATGGATCATCAATCTTAATAAAAAGGGGGTCTGTCTCATAAAGATTTACAAGTAATGCATTCTGAAGGATTCATATTAATCTAGAGGGAGAATCGACGATGTTTACTAGTAATGGAGTCAAGTATTATTTGCTACTAATTTTCATTTATTTTTCAATTCATAACGCACATAGCAGAATAACAGATCAATACGCATTTACAGCAGAACCCAGTGAACAACAACAAGACTGCTCTAGTGTTATTGGTGAAGATCGACAAAGGGAGTGTTATTGCAAAAAAAGACCCTTTCTTTGTGATGATCGGGAAAGTCGATTCTCTTCATATAAACCAAACTACGCTATAGGTCAAAGCACAGATGGCGATGATGGCTCCTTCGAGGTTAGATACTCACTTCGTTATAATTTTTTACGCCCACATTGCATGCCGATTAAAAAACCAAAAAACAAAAATGACTATATTCCAGAACTGGATTGCCTCAGAGCATATGAAGAAAGGATTGGCGACATATTCTTCACCTTTACAGGCGAATTTGATTTTTTTCTTGGGACAAGAGATTCAAGCCCGGTAATTAATAGATTAAGCAACCCAGCATTTAACTTTAGGAAGCATTTTGAAAAAGCCTTATCATATGAGTCACATACTATTGAATGGGTCAATTTAAGCATTGAGCATAGATCAAATGGCCAAAGTACGAATGCAGATGAAATGATAACGGAACCTGAGTCATCTGATTTTGGAAGATTTAGGGCGCAAGTCGAGCTAGAGGCTGGAAATCAAGAATACTTCGACTCAATAAGTAGAAGTGCAAATTATATTGCAGTTGAAAGTAAGATTAACTTTGGGACAGGCCATTCAGACAATGTACTGTGTGATACCACATTTAAATGTGTCAATGCATGGGTGAGTGCAAAGCTTTATCTATCAGATGAATCAGATGTGTTTTGGGGCGATCTATCAGATAAAGGAGTTAATATAGAAGACTACGATAGAATAAAAATCATAGTTTCAGATACCTTTAATACAAATATATCATCATTCCCCACTTCTGAGATAGGCCTCGAATGGACAATTGGTGATGAATTACTTGATACTGACTCGTTTGACTTCTATATAGTTCTACCCTGGGTTCCTAATAATAACTTTAGACTTCCACTTTATCTACGAGCTCATTATGGTCCCATGAGTACACTTTCAGATTACACAAAAGATCAAAACTCTGTAGGTATTGGCCTAGTATTTAAGTAAAGGGAGTAAAGGGAGTAAAGGGAGTAAAGGGAGTAAAGGGAGTAAAGGTAAAGAGGTTCACTTTTACCCGAATGTCACTTGCTTATGCCAAGAATTACTGTCATCCCGGCGCAGGCCGGAATGACGAAAATCCTGAAATTTGTCTTAAGTAAGTGCCATTCTTCTCTGACCCCATTTCTCACAATTGGATCTGATAGGGTATTGGAATGCCTTTGATTTTCGTAAGTTATCGTCGCGAAGACAGTGCCGGTCATGCTGGCCGTTTGTTCGATCGTTTGCAAACGCATTTCGGCAAGGACAATGTATTCTGGGATGTTTCCGGTAGTATTGAGCCAGGCGAGAAATTTGACTTGGCAATCGAACGTGCAGTCACTAGCTGCGATGTGCTTCTTGCCGTGATCGGCAGGCGGTGGTCAGACAGCCGCGACGTGGATGGTAACCGTCGGTTGGATAAGGACGATGATTTCGTGCGTCTCGAAATCGGCAAGGCGTTACAGCGCGATGTAAAGGTCGTCCCTGTTTTGGTGGATGGCGCTGAACTGCCCGGTGCCGATGAATTGCCCGAGGAACTCGCGCCCCTCACGCGGCGCCAGGTAATCGAACTGACCGAAACGCGATGGGATTTCGATGTCACGAAGCTTGTGGAAAGTATCGAACGGAGTTTTGTCGACGAACACAGCGTGGGCCGCAAGGGCTGGATACTGCTAGCCAGTACTACACTGGTAGTGGCAATTATACTCGGCGTCTGGCTATTGCAGGTCCAGATGGCACCTGATTCGGTGCCCGAAGTCGTGGATGTTCCGCCCAAGGTGTCGGATGGCGTTACCTCCAAGCCGGATCGTAGTGCCGTTAGCGGAACGCAAGAACGAGTTCTAGTGCCGGCGTTGAAGGGAATGTCGCTGGATGCTGCCCGCACGCGTCTACAGGAGGCAGGGCTGAAGGTGGGTGATCTGACTTTTCTCACTTTGGGCAAGTTCGCAGCCGGTACTGTGTATTGCCAACGTTCGAAAGAGGGAGTATTGGTGCGAAGCGGATCAGCCATAGGTCTTTGTGTGGAGCGCGAGAAACTTCCCGGCATCCACTTTTCCGGTCAGATCTTCATGACCAACAACCGGGTTTTCGATCTAGATGGTGTAACAGGCTCGGCGCGCGGCGGCTTCGACATTCGTTTCGACACGTCGAACCCCTCGCAAAAACTTCTACAACCGAAGGAAGGTGCTGTTATGGTCGATATGGAACGTCGAATGGTTGATGCCGAAAAATGCGCGACAGCTCCCCTATCGGACCAACCTGTACGGGTTCTGGTAGGACACACCTATTGCCTGCGGACCAGTGCCGGACGCTATGCGGCTATCCGCGTCGAGGATATCGCCGAAAAATTGAAGCTGAGCTTCGACACTTATTCTGAAGCACGTGTTAACCGCGGTTCGATCACGCTTGTGGACGGCGAAAGCTACCACTTCAGCAGCGGTGACAGCGGCCGGTACAGAGGCGGCGATTTTTATGTCACGATAGACGAAAATGGTGGCATGCAGTTCAATGCCAACAACGCTGGTCAGAAAGGTGTGCTTGATTTGGGAGACATTGGCTTGCTCGATAGCGCCGAAGTCAATACGGCATCATTATCCGGTTTTTACAAGTTCGGCGTACCAGCCATTCCGGGGCATATCTACGTTTCGCCCGCACGTGAGGGCGAGGAGGGACACTTCATCATATTTACGGTATCCGGGATGACAGAACATTCACTGACCATCGACTACCGTTTCGAGTGATTGCTTGGGAGCCTTGCATGGCAAGTTCAGCCATTGGCGTCTCGTTCCCACCGACTCGTCAATAAGGTAACAGAATCTCCGGGACGAATCTCCGGGACACCCGTTAATTGTTTCGATGCCAATCTCTTCTTCAGTTTATAACCAACTATATTTTGCGGGTGTGCCCGATTACGGTTGTGGAAAAATCAACCATAGGCTTCACAGGTCTCAAACAGCCTTTTTATGGTATTGCGGTCTTTGCTGAATCCGCAAGGGACTGCCTTGCGTTTCTCGAAATAACGTCCCGTTGTCTCGGTCCTGGCGCTGCCAATGGCTAGCCAGACAGGGGTATCCGCCCCCTCCTCAGGGCTCTGGTGACCGCCGAAGCCGAGGTTGTTGCTTAGGGTTGAGTTTACGTCGCCGGGATGGCAGGCGTTGACACAAACTTGTTGGTCAGCCAGACGTTCAGCAAAGGCGGTGCTCAGGATACGGTCAGCCTGTTTGGACTGACGGTAGGCGGTATCGTTATTGTAGCGACGTTGGCGAAACTCCAGGTCGTCCAGGTCCAGTCCTCCCGCCCAGTAGCTTGCCACGTTCACCACTTGCGCCCCTCCGGATGCGAGCAGGTATGGGGTGAAGGCTCGGATCATGCGAAAATAGCCCAATACGTTGGTGGCGAACTGTAGTTCCACCCCCTCCGGGGATTCCTCCCGCCGACGGGGTGTGATGGCTGCGTTGTTGACAAGGATATGCAATGGACCATTCCAACGTTCAGCGAGATCGCGTATTGCATCGCCCCGGGAAAGGTCGGCCAACTCAAAGCGCACATGGGAATTACCCGTTTCGCGCCGGATACGTTGCACGGCGCGTTCCGCCTTGTCCTGGTTGCGGACAACCAGCACCACCTCCCGCTCACCATCGGCTGCCAATCCTTTAGCAATGGCCTCACCAATAGCGCCGGTGGCGCCTGTTACGATGGCGCAGGTTCGGTACGGCATCGGTTCCTCACTTGTTTGGAATCAAAGGCTCTTGGATCGAATATAGCAGTATTTAATGACCTGAACGTAAGCAAACTCACTACAGTAGATCAGCATCCAGGACGGTTGTGCAACATTATGGAATTATGCGGGTGTCCCTAAATATCAGTAGATCAGCATCCAGGGCGGTTGAACAACATTATGGAATTATGCGGGTGTCCCCAAATATCAGAATCACCGTCATCCCGGCGCAGGCCGGGATCCAGAATACTTGATGGTGAGGGTATTCCTGGATTCCGGCCTGCGCCGGAATGACGAAAATTCTCTGAAATTCGTTTTAAGCAAGTGCCATTCTTCTCTGACCCAATCTCTCGATTTCTCGTTATCATTGTTTATGTAATAGACTGAGTTATCGATCATTGTCACCAGAACACTGCCAGCCCCTCGTTTCTAATTTCTTAATGAACTCGACAGTTTTTCGCTCACAATAACTATCGTCATTTTCAGCTTTCCATAATGTACGTGGCATTACGTTTTCGTCTGGTTTTGTATAATAGACTTTGCAGGGCAATCTGGCGGGTTCATTTGGATAGAAGATAACCATGTTCCTTGTTAGTTCCGCATAGTGACAGGTCCATGAATTTGCGAAACTCTCAGCTGGCATCATAAGAATAGTTAGTAGAAGCATCCAGGATTTGTAAATCAGATTCTTCATGACATCTCTCCAAATATATTCACACATAGATCCAACTTCAGGTGACGGCCAAAAGCGGACATTCAAGGCTATCTTTTATATTAGAAAGCAACATTCCGTGCTTCTTGCCTAACTCCATTTCCATACTCTTCTAACAAAAATATTCGTGAAGGAATGTCTAGCTCTAAGTAAATACCCAATTTATAGTTACAGACATGCTCAGGATGAACCAACCCATCTGCTGACCAAACATCATCGAAACTTGACTTCGTTAAGGCTCTTAATCGCTTTCGATCATTATCTTTTTCTACTTGCGGGCGGCTCGACTTCTTCATTTCTAAAGCAATCAGATTATCATTATTTACGGTGTTACCACGACTATGAAGAATTAAGTCACAATTAATTGTAACAACCTCATAATTTTCATCCAGAATCGTTTTAATTTCTCCGTCTTGCTTTCGATTGTACTCAGGGTCTACAAAGTAGTCCTCTAAATCATACTCCTGTAAAAGATTGCTCATGTGGATGGATAAACGTCCACAAAGATTTCTCTCATTGACATCACCGAGAATACTTTCACGATCAGACTCAATGAATATCTCGAATGAACGTTTAAACAACTCTTTTAATTTATTTACCAATTAACTACTCCATTACATCTATCGCAGTTTACATTCGGCCAGAAGCGGACATCTGTCAACTCACGCATATATTGACCATCAGGCCACCTTATACTGTATTCCTTAATAAAAATTGGGAGATTAACATATTAGTAAGTACGCGCCTCAACCAAATACGGCCATACCTTCTCCGCTATTTCAAACGGTAATTCATCGCAAACTGATTTCATCGAAGATACCGTAGCCCCCTTAATCTCAGGTGCCAAAGACCATATCCCTGACAAAAGCGACCCCTTTTCAGTATCGAGCAGATTATATTCATTACGACTAAAAGTGATCTCATATATAGCATTGACTAAATGAGGCACCGCATCACGAACTAATTCACCACCATCATCTGTAAATGCTTGGACAATATTCTGTATTTGCTCTTTTATATGGGATAACCCATCTTCAAACCCGTAAAGTATACATACCTTTGTAGCGTACGAAATAGAAACGCAGAAAGAGGCATACTCTAGTTTTAGGAGTTCGTAGAAGTCGGTATTTTTAACGAGGTTTTCAAAAGCAACATGCATATTTTCGGGTAACTTATGATGCGGATATAGGCAAAACAAATTCATCCAAATATTAACTAAATTGTCTTGATAAGAACCATCTATAAGATCCTTGTGGGTTCTTGCACGCACATCCTTAATTTGTTCCGCATTGAGTTCGTCAGTATTACCAAACCGGCCAAGCACCTCACAAGCATTTTGATCGAAGTAAGTGTTTATGATATTTGGTGCGATTTCTTGGTCTGCGTAAATATAGAAATGAATTATCTGAGCTCCATCGTGTTCGATAGTTACATGTTCACGAATAACAGACCTCAATTTTTTTTGTAAGGTCTTTAGGGTCTATATTATTTAGGGCATAGCCAATCGACTGAAAAACATAGTTCATCTCATGAATATGTTTTGCATCTGAAATATCGGTAAAGGTTCGTTTTCCAACAAGGTTTTCGGAAAGTCCTAATTCACGTTCTTTTGACCTAAAAAACTCTTCAATATCATTTCCCGGATCGCCAATTTCCATCAGAATGGAAATAACTTTATTTGCATGTAACCACGATATCTTTTGTTTCGTAAGTTTTGACCACTGATGAGTATGAACTGATTTTTCTATATCGTGCGACATCCATCTTAGAATCGCAAAAAATGTAGCGTTGAGTTGTCCAATATTCTTACTTGTCAAATATGCTTCGAGGCGCAACAAAGCTTTTTTAGCAGTCTTCTTGTATCCAAATTCAATAGCAAGATGTACATAATGCATAAGAGCCGTAAATGATAGTGTTGAATTACCGATATCATTTATCACTTGATTTCTATCTTTTTTACTAAGCTTACCAAGCTTTGATAAAATCGGGTCTGGCAGGTAACAAGGTAAATTAACATGTCGCTTAATGGCCTCCAACAAGCCATATTCCGCAATTAGTTCTTCTAATGATAGATTTAAATCGTTTTGATCTTCTTTGATAGGGTCAATTCGTAAGTACTGTGGCAACATTTTAATGCCAGAGCTTATTTCAACTGACGATATTTTTCCTGTTTTACGAATTTCACTACTGAGGTTTTCATAAAATTTAACAGCGCTATTTCTTAATAAGTCATGCAGGGACTCAATTCTTTCAGAAGGTTCTTCGCATGTTGTTATAGATTGCAACTTAACCCTTAATTCACGCTCAGAGATGTCTAATATTAGCTTATCCTTTACCAGCCTTTCGATCCTTTCCTTTTCTTGTTCCAGGAACAATAAGTTCTCAATGCTTGCAAGTCTAAAGGTTTTACTGTCATCAACGTTTTCAAAAATAAATACTGGGTAGCGGCTGTTCTCTTCTTCTAAAAATTTGACTAAGAATTTCTCCTTATCGTCATATGTACTAACTTCCCTAGGACTTCCTTTAGCAGCTTCAATCAAGTTATGTGCCAGCAGAACAGTTTCAAAATAATAATTATAAACAGGAAGAAGCGTGACCTCTTCTCCAAACCCAAATTTCCTGCGCACTTCTTTATCCGAAACTAATTCATCTCTAATGTCTGCTGGACATGCCCTAATAAGCCCCATCATCATTTTCTTATATAATTCAGTTGCCACTTCCTCATCTAGCTCTTCATCTAGTTCTTCTTTAGCCTCCTCTTTGATATTCCCCAAAGACTCCATCGTTAGGTATTCTGATAATGTAGATATGAATTTCTTAAAAAGCCCTGCATTATTTTGTAACCTTTTGGAGATTATGGCTTTGTAACACCAGTCTAAATATTCTTCTTGTAAAGTCCTATCTTCGCTAACCTTCTTAGGCGAATTAAATGCCATTGCGTTGGTGAAATAGTTAACATGCCTAACAAGCCAGTATTTATCTTTGTCATCTTTAGACTTAATCCATTGTGGAGATATCGGAAAATTTTCTATATATAGATTATCTATTATCCAGTCACATTCAGCTTTTTTTCTATCAAGGTCTTTATGTGTGTCATCCCATATTGAAAGAATAGCTCGGTTAATCGTTTGGTGATATTGAAGAAGGAACTGTACATCCCCATTCTGATTAGGAACTCGTTCTTTCTGTGTTGGGCTTAAAAGACCCGAATTATCTTGAAAACACCCAGAGTAGTACCTTCTCAGAAGTGCTAATTCCGGAGTTTCCACAATCGCCCCGTTATTAGATCTAGCATCCGTGAGATAGATTTGTAGGCCACTTGACGACAATGGTATAAAACGAGCGTTAGCTTTTCTAAGCTGAGACACTAAGTCTCGCTTCCTATTTTTGTTTATTTTTCCGTACTCTACTAACGCATCTAGGACATCGAGCACGCATATTGTCGGATTTGTACCAGCATTATTGTATCCGTTAATCATCCTATCGTCAGACCAAATCATATATCTTTTTTCATTTGGGATTTTTAGAAGTGAATGCAATATAACTGTTTGAAAGCTTCCTGTGGCTATAAGCTCTTGATCTTCTGTAGAGTTATTTGCAGGCAATACTGAGTAAATCCCATTCTCTATTTTCTCACTTATGTTTGACCTTAACTCGCCAATCCAACTAGATAACTCCTGTCTATTTTTGTGTCCCAACAAAGTCTGCTTACAATCTTCAATAAAGAAATTAGTAACAATGATATTGTACGTATCTACAAAAGAAGAAAGTAAACCGGATATAGCTATCTCTACTAACAGACCATCATCACAATATATATTCTCTCCAGCATGCAAATTGTCTTTACCTGTATCAAATACGCCTTCCCCACCCAGCCTGTTAATAGCGTCATTTAATGTAGCTTGACTTATTCTCCCCTTCTGCTCCAAATCGCGAGCTACAAAGCTACAGTTAATTCTACATTCCAGAGAAACTTTGTTATCGTCATTTGAGATATTTGACCATGTTAAATATCTTGCTCCAAGTTTATCAATTTTCGATATTTTATCAGCGAACTCTTTTTCATCTATGACAGTAAACGTTCCTTTATCTATTTCCTTGATGATCTCAGTAACTGCCTCTATTCGGTCTGGCTGTCCCTGACTAATATCATTCTTCATATGATGAAGAAACTGAGAGGTTTCAAATGGTATTGATATCGGGGAAAACGTAGCTTCTATGTGATCAAGGATTCCCAGATGCTGGCACAGCAAAAGAGATGTAATATCCATACATATGTTCCATTCCGTCGGGCTTGCTGGATATTTCTCGAAAACCTGCCTTCCCCCATGTCTTATAAACAGAGGCTTTGTAGTGGCTGGATTTCCTATTTCCTCAGCGACATTCAAGCTAGAATGATACAAAACGGCAAGTGAGATATTCTCCAGTTCTGATACTAAATGTATTGGCGCCTGGCATAGATTATAAAAATCTACTTTTTTTTGTTGGCGCGCAGGAGCTGATTGAACCATCTCAATGATTTCATCAAAGCTCTTTAGCTCTACACCGGGAAGTAGACCTTTTTCAGCATCTGTATAGAACCTTCTCGAAAGGTCGCTCATTTCTGATACTATGCCCAAGGTTAAACATAAATGATGAGCCGCAGCCACCCTTTCACGTTCAATTCCTTTTTCGTCGGCAGCTTTCAATAATTCGATCGAAAAGTCTCTATCTTCATTTGACAATAAGAAAGAGTACCTAAGTAGCTGGCCAGCATTTAAATTAGTAAATGGCCTTAATTTTTTGAGAGTAGAAATAAATTTCGGAATATTGCCTTGAGTAACATATATTTCTGCAAGGCCAATAACATCGTTGGTATCTTCTGTTTCTTCAGCTAAATCTCTTGCATCTTTAATCGCTTGTGGCAAATGTCCTAGTGACTGTTGGGCAGCAAGCTTTATCCTCCTCACATTTAGTGGCATCTCTCCTTCACCAAAAACACCCTTATAGGTCTCTAAGATTCCAAATATCGATGAGTATTGAATTTTTTCATATAATGCTTGTAAGACTAGCTCCGTTATAAACTCCGTTCCTACTTCGCTGACTATCTCATTGGCATTGTTAGAGATAAAATCTAATTGCTTACCGTAAAAGAGCTGCTGAACAGCATCACTTAATAAATCCTTAGGTTTGCTCCCATTAAGAATCTCTGATGCAAAACGTTCAAGATCTGTAAAGTCTTTAGATGATATCCCACGCCTAACTGCCTTGTTAAAGTAAATCCTATCCTTATAAATTGGATCTGCGCTCTCAATTTCTTCGTCGGAAACACCTTCATCACTTGTCTGAACAATCCAGTATTTCCATAAATCTTTCTGGCCTTCAGATACAAAAATAGCTTTGCTTGATTTTAATACATTAGCAGCCTGATCAACCTCTTCTAGCCTGATTAATATTGAACACAAGCCCAATACACTAGTAACATTGGCTTTACCTTCCTTAATCAGGTTATTAAGCGATCTCTTGCTCTTTTGGCATAATTTTTTATCTAAAAGATTTCTTGATACACCCCACGCCAGAGCAGTCGAATGACAAGGGTTTGATGTTAATAGCTCTATACAATAGGTCTCGGCCTCTTTCCGTTTCTCCATGTCATTACAAAGACATGCCAATTTCCAAGTTTCGAACGCGCCAGCATCTTCTTCACCCAATTCACACTGAGCTATCAAACGTTCGAAAATGTCGTGAGCTTCTCTTAAAGCATCTATACTCGATTTATTTTTTTTGATAAGAGACCAATCTACAGGCTCAGGCCACGACAATATATGTTTAGGCACCCCCGAAGGAGAAAGCGCCTTGTAGTAAAGTAGCGCTCCTTTGGTTTGTAAAATCACCTTATCATTCAAAAATATTTTTTCGGCTTCATTTATCTCGGTTATCGCATCTTTTAAATTCTTCTCATATAAATAGCACCCAGCAAGTATTCTATGCTTTTCGGCTCTTTTCTCTCCGTCACAATCGTAATTTGAGAGGACTTTTCTAGCTTCTTCGTGCTTATCTAATGCGGAAAGTAACGTTGCTTTCAACGTTGTGATATTTTCGTCTGAACTTTCTTTAATTGAGTTGTATGCTTCTTCAGCACCCTCTTTAGTCCATTTTATTAAGGTTCTTAGTTGAGATACTCCTTCTGGAATAAATAGCTCGTCAGCTTGTGATGCGAGTACTTCGGCTTGCTCTGTATCTTGATATTGTAGGAGCTTTATGTTTGCTTCAATTCTAAGAATTTTAGCTCTAGTTTCCCGTTCCATTACCTCCCATCTAACAGTATCAGACTTTATACTATTGATTTCAGATAATGAGGTTCTAAACTTACCCTCTCTGAACAACTTCACAACAGCATCAAAATCTTTAGAAGCGTATTTGTTAACCGTATCTATGTAAATATCCCTTGAAATGCTGTCTGGTTGAAACCCTTTAAGTTCAGCTCCACAAATCTTTTTCAAAAAATGCTCTGGAGGTTCAAAAAACCGAGAAACTATTTCTGGCTGACCTTTCAAATACTGGGTAATATTCCGATCCGACCAAGGTTCAAACTCAACGCCTTTTTTGGCAAGCTTTTTTCTACAAGCCTCAATAGCATCTTGTCGCTTTATCTGAGATAAGCTACATGCCACTAACAAGTGAAATGTTTTAACATTTATTTCTGCCCAATGCGTATCCCAGTGAGACAGAAACTCATCCACAGCATCAGTTATTTTTTGAGGACCGAAACTCTGGTAACATTTGCTTTGCCCTACCTCAATCGCGCCGTCTTTTCTGTCTGCCTTAATATCCATGCCATAGTCTGTCTCGCCACGAACGCCGTATCGGTCAGCCTTTTTTATATCGGGTAAACTATCAATAACGCTGCATGTTAATTCCTCAAATACATCGTCATTTAACCTCCACAACTCAGGGGGCGCTTCTGAGTTAAGTCCTGGCTTTACTTTATCCTGATTTCCCATAGTGAAACTTATAATTTTTATTTAAAAAGAAGCTATTTTTTCGGGTTCTCGGAATTCTACCGATTTCATCTTAAAACTCGCTCCACCTTCGTAACATATACTAGGCTTGAAAACAGAAAATATATTCAGTTAATCGCCAATCCTTTTTACCAATAAGTACAATTCAATTGGCCTATCATTTCCAAATCAATCATCAAGGCATGTAAATTCGGAATTAGAGGTAAACGACTTTAGCAAATGTCCGCTTTGGGTCGGTACCAGAAGTTTGGCCAATTCAGTCCTTAACATTCACTTGGGTTGCAAAGCAGTAGTTATTTCCATTCAGTTAGCAAGTTTGCACGCAGTATGCGGTGCAATATATACGTGATTTATACGATCCGAGAATAGGGAATTAAACCGGCTGATCAAAAAATAACTGAATGCAGTGAGTTATGCCTTCCATGGCAAATCCAAAAATATCTATAAGATTATCGAACAAATCTAAGAATGGTCATTATGAGTCTAGTTTTAACCTGTAAACATCCAATTTATGGTGAATCCCTGCTTTACAACTTTTCAGTTCAGTCCCACTTCAAGGCCCCACCCGTCTGATACTCCGTAACCCGTGTCTCAAAAAAGTTCTTCTCCTTCCGCAAATGCGCCTGCTCATCCAACCAGGGTAGGGTGGCCTCAGCCCCGGGAAAAGGCTCATCAATCCCAAGCTGCCTGGCACGCCGATTGGCGATAAACCGGAACTGCCCCACATGGTCCTCCTGGGAGTAACCGAGAATAGGATCGCGCAGGATGTAACTCGCATAACCGATCTCGGCGGCTTCCGATTCGTCCCACATCTCGCGCAGCACCTGTTTGTCGAGGGTGATGTTCTCTTCCTGGATGATCTGTTTGACCACCCGGATGCCGAAGGAGGCGTGCAGCACTTCGTCGCGCATGATGTATTGCAGTTGCTCGGCGGTGCCTTTCATCAGGCCGCGGCGCTGCAGGGCGAAGATGGGGCTGAAGCCGTTGTAGAACCAGCAGCCTTCGAAGATGGCGGCGAAGAAGATGTAGGCCATGACGAAGTTCTGCAGCTCATCCGGGTCGCGCAGGTCGATGTCGGCGCGCAGGATGGAGGCGAGGCGGCGGTTGGTGATCTGGATCTTCTTGTTGATCTCCGGCACCACCCGGTAGCGGTTGTAGATCTCGCCCTGGTCGAGGCCGATGGTTTCGATGCAGTGCTGGTAGGTCCAGGTATGCAGCGACTCCTCGTAGACCTGGCGCGCCTGGTAGATCTGCAGTTCGGGTGCCGACATCTTCTCCATCACCGCCAGGCCGATGTTGCGCATCGCCAGGATGTCGGAGGTGGTGAGGTAGGAGAGCACGTTCTCGTAGACGTGGCGCTCCTCCAGGGTCAACTTGTGCTGGTAGTCGTGGACATCCTGGGCCATGTTGATGTCCAGCGGGGTCCAGTGATTCTTGTTGGCGTTGAGAAAGTACTCCCAGGCCCAGGGATACTTGAAGGGCGCCAGCTGGTTGATGTCGGTCATGCCGTTGATGACCCGCTTGTCGTCCGGGTTGACCGGTTCCATGGAGGTCATGGCCTCGGCCTGCTCTTCAGCCTGTATGGCGCGGGCCGCCTCTTCCACCACATGGGGATGGGCCGGTTGGGTCTCGGTGTTCGCAGGGGCCGGCGTCGATTCGATGGGCGCCGGCTTCGCGAGTGGATCGTCCCAGTTCAGCATCTTGTGTTCCTCTCTATTCTTTTATCGCTTGAGTGGTGGCTTTTCATTGAATCGCCTACTGGCAGGCCTCGCAGTCCGGATCGAGGATGGAGCAGGCCTGGGGCGCTTCGCCGCCGGCGCCGATCAAGTCGACACCACTACCGCTGTCCTCCTGCTTGATCGAGGTCTTCTCGGCGCCGGTGGCCCCCATGGAGCGCAGATAGTAGGTGGTCTTGAGGCCGCGTACCCAGGCCAGCTTGTAGAGGTTGTCCAGTTTCTTGCCGGAAGGCTCGGCCATGTAGAGGTTGAGTGATTGCCCCTGGTCGATCCATTTCTGGCGCCGGGAACCGGCCTCCACCAGCCAGCGGGCGTCTATCTCGAAGGCGGTGGCGTAGACCGCCTTGAGCTCCGCTGGAATACGGTCGATGGGCTGCAGGGAGCCGTCGTAGTATTTCAGGTCGTTGATCATCACCTCGTCCCACAGTCCCAGCTTCTTCAGATCGTGCACCATGTAGGGATTGACCACGGTGAACTCGCCGGAGAGGTTCGATTTGACGAACAGGTTCTGGTAGGTCGGCTCGATCGACTGGCTGACACCGCAGATGTTGGAGATGGTCGCGGTGGGGGCGATCGCCATGGTGTTGGAGTTGCGCATCCCCTGGATCCGGATCTTCTCCCGCAGAGCGTCCCAGTCGAGGGTCTGGCTCTCGTCCACCTGCAGGTAGTCGCCCCGTTCCGCCTTCAGCAGCTTGAGGGAGTCGATGGGCAGGACGCCCTGGCTCCACAACGAGCCCTCGTAGGTGGAGTAGCGGCCACGCTCGGCAGCCATGTCTGAGGATGCCTGGATGGCGTAGTAGCTCACCGCCTCCATGGAGCGGTCGGCGAACGCCAGGGCCTCTTCCGAGGTGTAGGCGAGGCGCTGTTTGTAGAGGGCATCCTGGAAACCCATGATACCGAGGCCGACCGGGCGGTGGCGCAGGTTGGAGTTGCGCGCCTGGGGCACGCTGTAGTAGTTGTAGTCGATGACGTTGTCGAGCATGCGCATCGCGGTGGTCACCGTCTTCTCCAGTTTCTTCAGATCGAGACCGTTTTCATCCACATGGGCGGTGAGATTGACCGAGCCCAGGTTGCAGACCGCGATCTCCTGGTCGTTGGTGTGCAGGGTGATCTCGGTGCAGAGATTGGAGCTGTGCACCATGCCCATGTGCTGGTTGCTGTAACGCATGTTGCAGGGATCCTTGAAGGTGATCCAGGGATGGCCGGTCTCGAACAGCAGGCCGAGCATCTTGCGCCACAGGTCCATCGCCTTGACGGTTTTACTCACGTCCAGCAGTCCCTTGGCCGCCTTCTCCTCATAGGCGAGATAGGCCTTTTCGAAGGCCTTGCCGGTGAGCTCGTGCAGATCCGGGGTGTCGTTGGGCGAGAAGAGGGTCCAGTCGGCCTCTTCGGCGACCCGCTGCATGAAGAGATCGGGGATCCAGTTGGCGGTGTTCATGTCGTGGGTGCGGCGGCGTTCGTCACCGGTGTTCTTGCGCAGCTCCAGGAACTCCTCGATATCGATGTGCCAGGTCTCCAGGTAGGCGCAGACAGCCCCTTTGCGCTTACCGCCCTGGTTGACCGCCACCGCGGTGTCGTTGGCCACCTTGAGGAAAGGCACCACGCCCTGGGACTTGCCGTTGGTGCCCTTGATGTGGGCGCCGAGGCCGCGCACCCGGGTCCAGTCGTTGCCCAGGCCGCCGGCGAACTTGGAGAGCAGGGCGTTGTCCTTGATGCTGCTGTAGATGCCGTCCAGGTCGTCGGGCACGGTGGTCAGATAGCAGCTGGAGAGCTGCGGGCGCAGGGTGCCGGAGTTGAACAGGGTCGGCGTGGAGCTCATGAAGTCGAAGGAGGAGAGCAGGTCGTAGAACTCGATGGCCCGTGTCTCGCGGTCGATCTCATTGATCGCCAGGCCCATGGCGACGCGCATGAAAAAGGCCTGGGGCAGCTCGAAGCGAATGCCGTCCTCGCTGTGGATAAAGTAGCGGTCGTAGAGGGTCTGCAGCCCCAGGTAGGTGAACTGCAGGTCCCGTTCGGGCTTGATGGCGGCGATCAGCCGGTCCAGGTCGTACTGGCCGAGACGGCCGTCGAGCAGTTCCAGCTCCTGGGCCTGCTGGATATAGCGTTTGAAATAGCTGCAGTAGCTGTCGGCCATCTCCGCCTGGGTGTTGACCGGGGTGTCGAGACCGAGGAAGCCGAGGGCCTCCCGGCGCAGGATGTCGAGCAGCAGGCGGGCGGCGACCTGGGAGTAGTTGGGCTCCTGATCGATCAGGGTGCGGGCGCTCATCACCAGGGTCTGGGAGACGTCGCTCTCTTTCACTCCGTCGAACAGGTTGCGGCAGGCCTCCTGCAGGATGCGGCCGGCATCCACCTCGTCCAGACCGATGCAGGCCTCGTTGACCAGGGCCTGCATCCGTTCGATGTCGAGGGGGCGGCTGGAGCCGTCGGCCAGGGTGACATTGACGATATGCTCTTGAGGAATGCCTTCGACCTCGGCGCGCTTGGCCTCCTCTTCCAGGCGCTTCTGTGACTGGCGCTCGCGATAGAGGACATAGGAGCGGGCGGCCTTGTGTTCACCGGAGCGCATCAGCGACAGCTCCACCTGATCCTGGATATCCTCGATGTGCACGGTGGCGTTGTCGGGCAGACGGCGGGTCAGTGCGCCGACCACCTGGTCGGTGAGGGCCTGGACGGTATCGTGAACACGGCTGGAGGCGGCCGCACTCCCGCCCTCGACGGCGAGGAAGGCCTTGGTCATGGCAACGCTGATCTTGCTGGGGTCGAAGTGAGTAACCTTGCCGTTCCGGCGGATCACCTGGATGCCGCTGGTGGTGCTGGCGCGCGCGTGTGTTTGAGGCTCCTGCATCATGGTCGGCTGGGTAACTGAAACGGAAGCGTCGCTATTGGCTGCTTGTGTGGCCATCTCTTCTCCTGAATGTGTTCGCATCGTAGCCATTACTGCGCCGGGTCTACGGATCTGACTGCCCTGGCTGTCGATTGTCTATAGGTGGTTAAACTATTGTCTTTGTCATGCGGACAGGGTGGCCGGTTTGCGCGGGTCGTTGCATGCCCTGTCTGCGTCAGGCCTCTTGCCGTGGGGGGCGTCTAACCCCGAGGCCGGTTTTTCTCTCTATGGCCGATTATTTTTCCGGCCTTATCCTCTGGTCGTTGATGTGGTATCAAAAGCCAGATTATTAATACAGTAAACACAATATATATCCTATTTGGCTGATGTCAACCACAACATATTGTGTATGAAGCTGTGGAAAAGGGTGCTCTCTCTGTGCGTGAATTGTGGATAAGTTATGGATTATTATGACCTTTTCTCAAGAAATCATCGGTTTACAGTACAGGGTGGTGATTGACCTCGAAGGCCTGTCAGGCGGAGAGAGGCGAAAAAATTATTTCTGGGTGGAAATGGACTTAAGCGGATCGGGAATTTAGTTCTCCATATGACAGACCTGTTCACTTCCGAACCTGATTATCCATCAGTCTCAGCGATGTGCTCTAGCCTGCCTCATCGTCACTGAGGGCGCTGTGAATACAGGTCGCAAACAGTCGCATATATGAATAGTGCGCAAATGAACGCGAAAAAACGCTATTTTAGCGGTTAATACCATAAGTATCGGTGAGACACCCCCACTAACGTCGTGTCGCACAAGCTGCAGGATAGGGTTCATCCAATCTACCCTGTTGAAGAACTAATAAATACGCTTGCGTTCATTTGCGGACTTAAAACTATTTTGCGAGCATTCGCGGTTTTCTTATAAAGTGCACGATCACCTTATCGTTGGCCGGGTATCGTGGGTAATCATGTTTCCGAATTAAGCATTGGTTTGCCCATAATTCCGATCAGGTTGGGGGAGGAAAAGGGTTGGCAACCAGATCCAGAATGCGTATCGTTAACGGCCTGTAAAACAACGGTATTTGACCAGAGGCCGTTGGATTGTCTGAACGGGCCCTGAAACATTCGAACTGACGAGGAGTTTTATAAATGCTGGTAAGCGAAATCATGACAAGAACACCAAAAACGGTGACTCCGGATACCAAGCTTCTGGAGGTGGTCTCTCTGATGTGCCTGTTTCGTTACAGCGGCCTTCCAGTGGTAGAGGAGGGTAAATTGTTGGGCATCATAGCGGAAAAGGATGTGTTGCATCGCATGTTCCCAACCCTCGAGGAGGTCATGGATGGAATGTCGGCACCTGACTACGACAGCATGATGCTGCAATATAAGGATGTGGTGAATCTACAGGTGTCCGATCTCATGACGCCGAATGTGATAACGGTCAGCCCGGATATGCACATACTGCGAGCCGCCACGATCATGGCGCGCCACAAGTTCCGCCGTATCCCGGTTGCCGATGGCGGACAGTTGGTGGGGATGCTCAGCCTGGGCGATATTCACAAGGCGATCTTCCAGGCCAATCTGGCCGAGAGTATCAGTTGATACCAGGCATTGTGATCCGTTAGGAAAGCCAGCCGCGAATGAATGCTAATCACCGCGAATAAACGCAAATCTATTGGCCTTATAAAGCAGAAGGATTGTTTGTAAGCCAAAGCATGTTATCGCAAGAACAGAAGCGTAACTGTTTCACAATACCATCGGCGAAAATTTGCGGTGATTAGCGACCATTTGCGGCCAATCAGAACTCGCCGGTGGCGCCGGCAACCATCACATCGAGCATTGCCTGGTTGACGCGAATCGCGATCTCCGTGAGCTCGGGCGGCAGCAATTCACTGTTGATCAGCATATCCAGATTCAACATCATCAGCCAGAGCTGACCGTCCTTATCTTCCACCATGGCGATACGGCAGGGCATGTAGGCGGCGTAGATTGGATCGTGAATGATCATCTTCCGCGCATCCTCCGGGTTACAGAACTGGAAGATGTCGAGATAGGGGGTTTTAAGGCCGCGTGCCTCCAGCTCTTTGGATACCTGCTGTCTGGCGACATATTTCAGATTGATCTCCGCTGCGCGGGACATCAGCGCCTGTACCGCATCATCTCTGGTGACCCCATCCTTGACACTCATCTGCACCACCGTCTGTTTGATGTCGGTGATATTGATTTCAGGTTGATCACCAGCCAGGGCAGAGGCAGTCAAGAATAGGCTCAGCAGCAAAGCGAGTCCCAGTGCTTGTATCGATTTCATAGCATTCTCCCGAATGTTTCGGTTTATTGATTTATTGTGAAATTGTCCGTTTACTTTTTATTGTTGGGCGCCATCGATGAAATATAGGCAAGCAATGCCTCTATATCCTGGTCCGACAATTCGTCAAAGGTTTCATCTTCCGGATCGTCGTCATGTACCCGCTTGTCCCACTGGAACATCTTCATCTGCCGAAAGAGGTAACGTGGGTATTGCAGCGCCAATGCCGGGATCCCCTTGCGTGATTTTCCCATGCCGTTCTTGCGGTGGCAGCTTTTGCAGTCGCCATTATAGAGCTCTTCACCCCGTGCCACATTACCGGGCCAGAGCGGGATGTTGTTTAAGATGGGATTGATCTTTTCAAGATTGATACTTTCATAGTAGGCAGCGATGTCATCGACATCCTCTTCGCTGATTGAATGCAGGGACGAGGTGACTACCATGCGGGGATTGATCCTGTCTCCCTTGATGTAGGCTTCGATCTGTTTGATCATATAACCGGCTGGCGTGCCGGCAAGTCTGGGTGAGGCCGGCCCTGGCGTTCCCTGTCCGTAATGACCATGGCACAGGGCGCAGCTGCGCGCCTGTTTCCTGCCATTATCAAGATCGACTGCATGCGCAAACATGGGGATGGATAACAGGAGGGTTATCAGTAGCCTGTTCATAGTTAAGCGGCTCCTTCTTATTAGGATGGTCGTTAAAAAAACAAGGTATGTATTGGTATATAAACCCAACCGCGAGCCGCAGAAGCCGTGTGCCTCAGTCCGATATGGATTGAGGCAGTGAATAAATCATTGCTCTTTTGGCACCCCTAGCTGGAGATCTTTTTCAGGATTATTATTCCGGTTTTGTATGGGCCGGTGATCGATTAACACGATCATTTTTATCGTTTCTGATTCTCACAAAACTGCCTGTCGCTTTCAATTATTCTTATTCTTTATCAACCCTAAAATAATCAATGGAATTGGGTTGACCTGTGCTTTATTTATTGTGTCCTGGCAATACCCTGGCTATATTACATCTTACATAGAATAAATACTGAAGCAGTGAAAACTACCTGACCTGTTGCATTTCTTAATTCAGGTATAGCTTGGTTTGCAGTCTCGATTGAGTGATTTATTTCTGATCGCACTGTACGATGACGATAAATTACATTATGGAGTTTCAATGAGAAAGTCTATTTGGGTAACTTCCTTATTGTGCGTATTGGCTACGGGGCAGGTGGTCGCACAACCAACCGACGATGCTATGCGTGAATATGAGCAGGCAATGGAATTGACCCCGAACCTGGAGAACGGAAAAAAGGTATATCGAATCTGCTCCGTTTGTCACACTCCGGAGGGATGGGGCCTCGAGAGTGGCGCCTATCCTCAGGTGGCCGGCCAGTTGCCGACAGTACTGATCAAGCAGTTGGCCGATATTCGTGCCCGTAACAGAGACAATCCCACCATGCTGCCGTTCACTTCCCCAAACCTGCTTGGCGGGGCTCAGGAGATCGCGGATGTGGCGGCCTATATCTCACAATTGCCGATGTCGCCGTACAATGGTGTGGGACACGGGAATGACCTTGTATGGGGTGAAAAACTCTATAAGGACAACTGTACCGAGTGTCACGGTGAGATGGGTGAGGGTGATCTGGAGGATCACATCCCCGCCATATACGGACAGCACTACCGCTATTTGCTACGTCAGTTCGAGTGGATAAAGATTGAACGCCGTCGTAACGCCGACAAAAAGATGGTTAAGCAGATTCACAACTTCAGCCATCGCGATATTCGAGCCGTTCTCGATTATGTTTCGCGCATCAGACCGCCAAAGGAGAAGATTGCAAAAGAGGGGTGGCGAAATCCGGATTTTCCCAACTTTGCCAGGCCGGCGCACTTGCACTCCGGCGCTGGTTACGCCATCGATAAACGGCCGGGCAGGCCCATGCGGCCTGAATAGGTCCGTTACGGAGCACGGCAGGGCATAAAAAAAGCGGGGTTTAACCCCGCTTTTTTATTATGCCGGTCCTTGGCATGCAGTCGGTTTACATGAAGATATCATTGGTGATATTGGTAAACCAGCTGTGGGCGTATGCGACTTCGCGCGCACGCATCTCCGGTGTTGCGTCGGTTGGCGTCAGACCACCGGATACCTTGGTGATCTTGGAGCCGTCCTCGGCCAGCTGATAGACAGCCGCGACGGAGATACCCCAATCCTTGCCAACAATGGAGTAGCAGGTGTTGACATAGGCCGGTGTGCCGGGCTCCTGACCGTTCAACAGGGCTGCCACGCTTGCGGCGCAGACCTTCGCTTCGGAATTGGCGGCATAACCGGATTTCGGCATACCTTTGGCAATCGAGGCGTCACCGATCACATGGATGTTCTTGTGAATGGTGGATTCGAAGGTATGCAGGTTGATGGGGCACCAGCCGCTGTCGTTGGTCAGGCCGGCCGCAAAGGCGATCTTACCCGCCTTCTGGTTCGGGATGACGTTCAGAACATCAGCTTTTATCGTGTCATCGAAACCGGTAACGACAGATTTCGAGCCGGCATCAACCTTGATCACGGCATTGTCGTTCGAGCCCTGAGCACTGCCACGCCACTCGATCATGGAGTTGTCGGTCTCATAGCCGTAGAGTGCCTTCCAGCCCTGGGTGAAGAGCCCCATTTTGGAGAACTTAGGCTTCGGATCGAGGATGATGATCTTCGACTTCGGCTTATGCTGCTTCAGATAGTGGGCTATCTGAGAAGCACGCTCATAGGGTCCAGGAGGACAACGGAAGGGGTTGCCGGGAGGCGCGATAACGACAGTGCCGCCATCCTTCATGGCTTCCAGTTGCTTGCGCAGGGTAACGGTCTGGGAACCGGCTTTCCAGGCGTGCGGAATCTCCTCAGCCACCTTGGCGTCGTATCCATCGATGGTTTCCCACTTGAAGTCGATACCTGGAGCAACGATACAGCGATCGTAAGGGAAGCTCTTGCCGCCGGCTGTCTTGACGGTCTTGGCGTTGGCATCGATGGCGGTGACCACATCATGGACAACGTTGACGCCGTGTTTGCCGAGTCCGGCATAGCCGAATTTGATGGAGTCGATACTACGGTCGCCGCCCAATACCTCGTTGGACAAGTAGCAGGTGTAGTAGTTTTTGTTGGCTTCGATCAGGGTGACTTCGATGGTTGGATCGGCCATGCGCAGATATTTGGCAGCAGTGGCACCACCGGTACCGCCGCCGACAACAACCACTTTCTTGGAAGCGCCCAAGGCGATATAGGGGGTACCCATCATGCCGATGGCAGTAGCCGCACCCGCGCCTTTAACAAATCCTCTTCGAGTAATCTTCATATCTCTCATTCCCCCTTATTGCTTGCCCTGGGCGTAGTAGTTGAAGAGCGCCTCGAAGCCGGCATCGCCCTCTTTCTTGATCATCTGATTGACCTTTTTCTTCATCTTCTTCGTCATCTCACGATCGCCCGCTTTGTAGTCGGCCATTGTGTAGTGAAGATAAGGTATCAGCTGACCCATCAGAATACCGGAGTCATCCTCTGCCGATGTGCCGCCGTCAGCATGGCATTTCTCGCAGTATTTATCGTGTAGCTTGGCGCCTTTCTTGGCCAGCTTCGGATCAGAATCCTGCTTGGCAGGAACAAAGGGCTGTTTGGCGAAGAATTCGCCCATGGCCTTAATCTCATCATCGGAATAGCCCTTGGCGATCCGTCCCATGATGGTGTTTTTAACCGAACCATCTTTGAAACCCAGCATCACCTCTTCGAAATAGATGGCAGAGATGCCGCCGATGCTCGGGGTTGCCGGGCCCGCGCTTGCGCCGTTGGTTCCATGGCAACCAGCACAGGTAACGGCAAGCATGTTGGCACTGGCGCCCGTCATCGTCTTGGGCTTGTCAGCAGCGAAGGCCGCAGATGAAGCACTGATTGCCAGTGCGCCGATCAGGGCTCTCTTTAGTTTTGTGTACGCCATGTTACCTCCTTTGGTATTAAAAACAGGCTTACATTATTTTAGATCAGGGTGCAAAGTGCGCCCTGTCGTATGAACCGGAGCAGCGATTGGAACTGTTCCTGTTGCAGTAGACTCAGATGGGTATCCTCCACGCCTCGAGAGAGGCAAATATTGGGAAATACTTCCCCCACCTGGGCAATGCCCTTTTTATTTTAGAAGGCCCGCAACCTCGACATGCTTTTTCTTTTCAGCGATGTCCAATGCAGTGTGGCCCTCATTGTCTTTATTCATTTTATTTGCGCCGTGTTTAAGCAGCAGCTTAACCATCGGCTGTGAACCTTTACGGGCGGCTTCCATCAACGGTGTGATGCCGTCTGTATCCGCCAGATTGACATCGGCGCCGGCCACGAGCAGCAAGCGTGTGGCCTCGAGCCTATCCTGTCCCACGGCCCAGATCAGGGCGGTAGCGCCGTCATTGTCTTTGGCGTCGAGATTGGCATAGTGGTCGATAAGCACCGTAACCGCACTGTTATTGCCACTGTCGGCGGCAAGTATCAATGCCGTGGAGCCATTCTTATCCCGGCTTTCAATCTCTGCGCCATGCTTCAGGAGCATGGCAGCGGTGTCGGCATGTCCTTTCTCTGCCGCCATCATCAATGCGTTGTGACCATGTTTGTCCGAGGCCTTGGGATCGGCACCCTTGAACAGCAGTTGTTCAACCATGTCTGTGATGCCGTAGCGCGATGCGATCATCAGCGAATCCCAGCCGGCGCGTGTGCGATCATGCAGATTGGCGCCCCGTTCCAGCAGCATGGCCGTCAGGGCGGGATGGCCGTTCTCGGCAGCGAATGTCAAAGCCGAACAGCCTGCTACGGTCCGCGCGTTCACATCCGCACCCCGGTTCAGCAGTACCACCACGCTTTCGAAATTGTCGTTCTCGACAGCCATCATCAGCGCGGTTTTACCGAATTTGTTTGCCGTGTCGACCGGGATACCTCTGTCCAACAGGGCGGTTATGGTTTCGACATCACCGATGCTGGCGGCCAAGCGCAGATCTTTCTCGTCCTGTTTGTCACCGGCATACAGGGGCGACATTAAAAGAAGCACAATGGTCGCAAGGAGCAGTCTGGTGTATTTCATTGCTTTCCTGTCAAGAGACTTAACTTCATATTTCATTGAGCAAAGCCAGTGAATTATATCAAACCCGCTTCAAGAGCGGTTAGGACTCATCGTCCTCTTCCGGTTCGTCCGGCTCCTCGTGCGCGACGCCTTTATGACAATCGATACAGGCCTTGCCCTCATCCATTGCCTTCGGGTGGCGTTTGCGGGCACTGCGATCCTGCTCACTCAGGTCCATATTGGCAAATTCATGGCAGGAGCGGCACTCACGGGAGTCGGAAGCGCGCATCTTCTCCCAGACCCTGGTCGCCATATCCCAGCGGAGGGCCTCATACTTTTCCTTGGTGTCGATGGTGCCCATGATCTCGTGATAGACATCCTTTGCGGCCATCACCTTTGCGATCATCTTGGGGATGAAAGGCTTGGGTACATGACAGTCCGCACAGGTGGCCTGCACACCTGAAGCATTCTTGTAGTGAGCTGTCTCCTTGAACTCTTCCAGGTTGACCTTCATGGAGTGACAGGAGGTACAGAAATCCATCTCATTGGTGAATGCAAGGCCCATACTGAACAGACCGGAAAAGATGATACCACCAATAAAAATTATGCCCGCTAGGATTATAGAAATTTTACCCGCGGACCTGTAGCCAGCATGCTGTCTGAACATACTCCACCCTCGAAATTCTGCAAGGAAAACGTTCTGTATTCCTTGTGTCGTTTGTAGCTATCCCGTCTACTTCCTGTTAGACCGGGTTATTTTTCTTGACTGGGGGATGTTACGTCAAGTCGAATGTCAATGCAAAAATTACTCTGTAAACAATTGCATGTGACATTATTAGTAGGAACTAATCTAGCTCTAACTGACCTGTTGGACCGGGCGTTCTTGCGGCAAATGACGATAAGTCTGCCACTTATGATTGATCTCACCCAGGGTCTTGAGTTCCTCTAGGAGGCGGTTTCGGTAGTCTGGATTGTCTATGGCGGGAAAAAGCGTGGTGCGTATTTCATGGGCTACGCCGCTGGCGGCCAACAGGCGGGCGGAGCGCCAGGCCGACTCCCCGGAATGGCGCGCCCCGGTCAGTGCGGGATAATCTTCCACCAGGGCCTTGATATCCAACCCCACCCAATCGATCAACGGCAGCAGTTGCTCGAAGCGTTCTGGATAGATACCCGCCGTATGCAGGCCGACCAGAAAACCCATCGATTTAATATCTCTGACGGCCTGTGCGATTGATCGCTGGAGTGTCGGTTCACCGCCGCTGAACACGACTCCATCCAGTAAACCGATACGGACTGAGAGAAATTCGAGAATCTCCTTCCAGGATGGCCGGTTGTCGTTTCGTCGCGGCAGTAGCTCCGGGTTTTGACAGTAGTGGCAACGCATAGGGCATCCCTGGCAGAACACCACGGCCGCCAGATGACCCGGGAAGTCGATGGTGGTCATGGGGGTCAACCCCCCCACCCGAAGCGCTTCGCCCGGCATGATCAGCTGTCGATGTCCACCGTTTCTTCATCCGTGGAGAAATGGGGCGAGGCGGAGGTCCGAGCCTGAACGAAGTAGCGGCGCTCCGCCTGCTCCGACTGTTTGCCGGGATTGAATGCGGAGATGGGGCGGTGGTAGCCCATCACCCGTGTCCAGATCTCGCAACGGGTGCGTTCCTCATCTTTCAGTTCAGTGGTGTGATGCATGGTTGATCTCCTGTTGTTTGCGCAGTATGAGTTCGTGATCGCATTTGGGACAGAATTCGTGCTCTCCGTTCAGATAGCCGTGCCGCGGGCAGATGGAGAACGTCGGTGTGATGGTCAAGTAAGGTATGCGGAAACTCTGCAGGGCGCGCCTGACCAGTTTTGCACACGCCTCGTCGCTGCTGATCCGCTCATTCATATAGAGGTGCAGCACGGTGCCGCCGGTATATTTTTGCTGCAGCGGCTCTTGATGCTGCAGAGCAGCAAAGGGGTCGTCGGTAAAGCCCACCGGGAGCTGGGATGAGTTGGTGTAGTAGGGTTTCTCTACACTCCCCGCCTGCAGAATGTCCGGATAACGTTTTCTGTCCTCCTTGGCGAAGCGGTAGGTGGTTCCCTCTGCCGGTGTCGCCTCCAGGTTGTAGAGATTGCCCGTCTCCTCCTGAAACGCCACCATGGTCTGGCGTATATGGTCGAGGAAGCGATGCGCGAAATCAGCGCCTTCGGCTGTGGTTATGTCCTCCCGGTCGTCCGTGAAGTTACGGATCATCTCGTTGATGCCGTTGACGCCGAGGGTGGAGAAGTGATTTCTCAAGGTCCCCAGATAGCGTTTTGTATAGGGAAAGAGACCGGCGTCCATATGGCGCTGTATCACCTTGCGCTTGATCTCGAGACTGTTGCGGGCCAGTCTCAGGAGTTCATCCACTCTTGCCATCAGGGCAGCCTCATCGCCGGCGTAGAGATACCCCAGGCGCGCGCAGTTGAGGGTTACCACACCCAATGAACCGGTCTGTTCCGCCGAGCCGAAGAGCCCGTTGCCCCGCTTCAGCAATTCCCGCAAATCGAGTTGCAGGCGACAGCACATGGAGCGCACCATGTTCGGACTCAATTCGGAATTCAGGAAGTTCTGGAAATAGGGCAGACCATATTTTGCCGTCATCCTGAACAGCCGCTTTGCGTTTTCACTCTCCCAGGGAAAGTCGGGAGTGATGTTGTAGGTGGGTATGGGAAAGGTGAAGACCCGGCCTTTTGCATCCCCGGCAGTCATTACCTCGATATAGGCGCGGTTGATCAGGTCCATCTCATGCTGCAGCTCGCCGTAACAGAAGGGCATCTCCTGGCCGCCGATGACGGGGACCTGGTGGCGCAGGTCCTCGGGACAGACCCAGTCGAAGGTCAGATTGGTGAACGGGGTCTGGGTACCCCAACGTGAGGGAACATTGAGGTTGTAGATCAACTCCTGTATGGCCTGATGGACCTGCTCATAGCTGAGGTTGTCTTTGCGCACGAAGGGCGCCATGTAGGTGTCGAATGAGCTGAAGGCCTGTGCGCCGGCCCATTCATTCTGCAGGGTACCGAGAAAGTTGACGATCTGGCCGACGGCGCTGCTCATGTGCTTTGGAGGCGCGGACTCCACCTTGCCGGGCACCCCGTTCAAGCCTTCATGCAACAGGGTGCGCAGGGACCAGCCTGCGCAATAGCCGGCAAGCATGTCGAGGTCGTGGATATGTATATCAGCCGTGCGGTGGGCTTCACCGATCTCAGGGGGATAGACATGATTGAGCCAGTAGTTGGCGATCATCTTGCCGGAGGCGTTGAGGATTAATCCGCCCAGGGAGTAGCCTTGGTTCGCGTTCGCGGAGACCCGCCAGTCGGTGCGCTGCAGATATTCGCTGACAGAGGCGCTGACATCCAGCAGGGTGCGGCGGTCTTCCCTCAGCTTTTTGTGTTGTTCGCGATAGACGATATAGGCACGGGCTGTCTTCAGGTGGTTGGCGCTTATCAGTACCTGCTCGACGATATCCTGGATACGCTCGATGCTAGGGATCATTTTCCGGTAGCCTGTATGGCTCAACACCTTGATTACATGGGCGGTCAGTAAACCGGCCTCGTCACCACTGAATTCGCCGCTGGCATCACCCGCCTTGAGGATGGCGTTTTGTATCTTGTCACTATTGAAATCGACCTCAGCGCCATCGCGCTTGGTGACCTTGGCGGGCAGCCAGGATTCTCTCTTCAAGGCGTGGGCATGCATGATCGGTGACCCTCCAGGTGATTTATTTTTAAAGCACTATATGTAGCGGTGTATATGAAGTAAAACACTATATATTGTGTTTTCAAGGTAAATACTTGACCCAGGTCAATTGCCCGTAAAATCTTCTTCAGATTAGAGCCGTTTTAAGATTCAGGGAGTTAGAATGGGGTGTTGATAAATCACCCTAAGTTCTGTTCAAAATAGGGGAACCCTGCAGGAGGTGACATGACCCGGCAGCCATCCAATCAGCTGGGCCGATTGGATTAGCGTTGCCAGTCCTTAGCAACCGTCGCAGACAAAGGGATTGCTGCGTCGCTCTTCGCCGAAAGTGGATTCCGGACCGTGCCCGGGGATGAATCTCACGCCGTCACCCAGCGGCCAAAGGCGATTACGGATCGAGTGGATGAGGGTGGCGTAGTCCCCACGGGGAAAATCGGTACGACCGATGGAACCATTGAAAAGCACGTCCCCGACCTGGGCTATTTGCGAGGCGCGATGAAAGAAAACCACATGTCCGGGTGTGTGGCCAGGGCAGTGATGGACCTCCAGATGCTCATCCCCAACGGTGATTTCATCTCCCTGGTCCAGCCATTGGTCGGGTTGACAGGCGGTACTGCCGCCAAATCCGAACATGGCGGCTTGTTGCTGCATATTATCCAGCAGGAAGGCATCTTCACGATGCGGCCCGATTATCGGCAGATTCAGCATCCGGGCCAGTTCGCCGGCGCCGCCGGCATGGTCGAGATGACCATGGGTGAGCAGAATGCGCTCAGGCACGAGTTCAAGTGCGTTGAGCTGATCCACGATCAGCCGGGTATCGCCACCCGGATCGATGATGGCTGCATTGCGGGTCTTATCACACCAGAACAGGGTGCAGTTCTGTTGGAAGGGGGTGACGGGAATGATTTTATAGTGCATCAGGCGAGCTTCTTCAGCATGGTCTCCAATTGTGATTCCGTTTTCGCTCCCAGAGCGACCTGCGTGACCACATTGTCTTTCATCATTACCAGTGTGGGTGTGGCCCTGATATTGAAGATCCTGCTTGTCTCGGGATCCTCACGGACATCAACTTTTACGATACCCTCGTATTGCCTCGCCAAACGATCGATGATCGGTGTCATGGCACGACAGGGCGAGCAGCGTTGGCTGTAGAAATAGAGCATTCGGTTGCCGTTCAGATTACTATCGATCTTTCTGCCGACCAGGCGTTTTGCCGATAGATAGCTGAACATCGGCACAAGTATGAGAAAACTTGCAACCAACAGTAACACGATCATTATCCAGGACATAGTGAGTGTTTACCTCGTCTCTGCAAATACCGATTCACAGATGGTTTTTCAGGATCTATTAACAGATCCTGGGCCGGCCGGATACAATGACAGCCTACTTTCAGTGCAATAACGAGTCAAAGCTTGTCAGATTCCTATTTCTGGCAGCATGACTTATATCCTTTAAAGTATGGGTCTGCGGATGGATCAGATGACAATTATTTTCGCCGTCGGAGGATTATTGATCCTCACCCTGATACTGGCAAGTATTGCCCACCGGTATCATGCTTTCGTGGAGGAACGGCGGCAGCATGTGCAACGCATCCTGAAACGTGTGGAAGAGATCGATGGGATTATTCAACGTATGGTTGGCCTGCCCATACCGGTTGAACTGGAACGGCTTTTACGACGGGACATAGTTGCGCGTTTGCAGGCAGTGAAAGGGATCCATGCCGGATTTAAGGGTATCAACGGAATGATAGCCCAGGCTCATCAGGCCGTTGAACAGGCCGCGGTGAGCGCTGCAACAGGCGATTTGAGCGAACAGCAAGTAAAGCGTTTTTCACGGCTGACAGGTGAAATCGAGTGGCTGCTGAAGGAGGACAGGTTACTGGTGGGGATAAACGATCAGGAGCGGGAGCGACTGCTGGAGATGATCGACACCCGACGGATGGAAACCCTTTATGGCTACCATATGCGTGAAGCCAGCCGCAAGCTAAAGGGCAACCAGCTCCATCAGGCCCAGTGGCACTGTGAGCAGGTGAAATCGATGCTGTCGAGCCATGGCTTGGAGAATGATCAGATCGAGGACTGGTATCAGGAGGCCGATCAGCTGCACCAGCAGGTTGTCCGACGCCTTTCGTGAACCTGGCCGGCTGTTCGATTATCAGGTGGGATGCTGTGGTTAATTGCCGTTCTCGCCCTCAGGGTGGTCACCCAGGGGTTCCGAAATACGGTGATTCTCATCCAGCCAGTCTCCCAGGTCGATGAGTCGACAGCGTTCACTGCAGAAAGGTCGCCAGGCGGAGTCCGATGACCAGGCGACGGCTTTACCGCATGTGGGGCATGGTACGGTTCTCTGATCTTCTTTACCCATGGGATTGGTGTTAACAGGCCTTAAAAGATACAGGCGGTGAGTTGGAAATCGATATCGTGCGTGGTCTGCACTGGCTTACCGGTATCCAACACCTCCATAAAGCGGATACTGAAACGATGCTTGTTGCCGCTGATCTCGGTGAAGATGGCACTGTTTCTGGGGAGACCGACACGGATCAACTGGGCAGGGGATGAGCTGTCGAGGGTTTTCTGGAAGAAGCCCTGAAGGGCCCGCTCCCGGGTTGGCAGGTTACTGCCGCGAACCAGGTTCAGTAACAAAACCACTGCTTCACGCACCGGATGCAGCTCCTGCATCCACTCGCTCATTTGATTTTGACGGACCTCATGGGGTTGATTCAACCAGTGGTGGTATTGGGGCAGATCGAAATTGCAGCCGCCTCCCGGGATGCTGCTGCGCTGCAGAATGGTGGTGAGAAACTCATTATTGCGCAGTTTGCGGGCGATCTGCCCATCCATGCGATAGACTTGATGAATCGCCTGTTCGAGATCATCCAGTACCTGTCCCAGTGCCTGCATGTCTACACCGGGCTGCTGCCGTACCCGTTCCAGGCTTGTGGTATGGCGTTCCAACTCTTTGAGAATCTCCGTCTTGAGGTCCGAGCGGCCGAAGACCGTGATAATACTGAGCAGGCCGTCTATCGCGGCCCGGTTACTCCAGCTGTCCGCCAGCGGGCGGAAATGATCCACGTGAAGAAACAGATGCTCGAGCCGGAGAAAGGTACGAATCCTTTCGTTCAACGGATGCTCAAAGTGAATCAAATCGGACACGAGAGATCAGTCTTCCATTAGTTATTGTCTGGGTCTGTGATTACATGGGCCTGTTAACGCATTTCGAACCGGCCCTGGTAGTCGCAATAACAATCCGGCTGTGAGCCGGTCACAATGTTGCGGTCTTGGACAGCCGTTATTATGTCAGGGCTTGTTGATTACTGCTAACCCGGATCGGAGTTATTGACGCTTTTGCTATCGGGTTTGCAACTCTTGATATCTATCCGCGCACACCCGGACTGACCCTGAAGCTGTCGATGATGTTGACATAGTTGATCCGTTCAAAGGCACTCGGATCGGCAACGCTGATCTGACTGACCCTGCCGCGAAACTCGCCAATCGATTCAAATCCCTGCTCTTCCATCCAGGCTTCAATACCCGAAATGATGGGCTGAATTGCCCCGGGGCCCTGTTCCAGCAGCAGGCTGCAGAGGTGGACCACATCGGCGCCCGCCAGCAGCAGCTTGATGGCATCCTCCGAAGTGTGTACACCGCCTGTGGCGCCGAGAGAGAGCTGGGTGCGGCCATGCAGAATAGCGATCCAGCGCATTGCCAGCAGGGATTCGGCGGAGGTCGAGGTCTGCAAACTGGCGCTGAGGCGCAGATTATCGATATTGATGTCGGGCTGGTAGAAACGGTTGAACAGCGACACGCCGCCGGCGCCCGCCATCTCAAGTTGTTTCACCACGTTCGCCAGCGAACTGAAGGCCGGAGATAGTTTCATGTTGATAGGAATTGATATCTGCTGTTTCAGTTGGCTGAGCAGTTCCACATAGCGCTGTTCGACTTCGCTGCCGCTGACATCGACATCGGCGGCGACATGGTAGACATTCAATTCCAGGGCATCGGCGCCTGCCTGTTCCATCTCCTCGGCATGGGTGATCCAGCCGCCCGGCGTGGTGCCATTGAGGCTGGCGATGACGGGAATTTCCAGGGCCTCCTTCAAAGCCCGCAGATTCTCCAGATAGCGCTCCTGGCCGTTGGAGAAGTCATAGTGGTGGGGCAGGAAGCTGTCCGCCTCGGCAAAGCCGGTCTCCTGGTGGTGGAGGAAGCGCACCATGGTCTCCTCCTCAGCGGTGACGGCCTCCTCGAACAGGGAATACATGATGATCGCGGCAGCACCGGCGTCTTCCAGACGGCGGGCGTCGTCGATGCTGCGGGAGAGGGGGGATGCGGAGGGCACCAGCGGATTTTTAAGCTGCATGCCCAGATATTGGGTGGTCAGATCCATAACACTCTCTCGGCGGTTGGCAGGTAAGCATAGTTTTACATGTATATAGCATGTAAACGACTTGGTGGCAGAGGTAAACACAGAAATACCAGGTCGGGGTGTGTATATTCATCCCAGACTGGAAAGACCAATTGATGTTAAAGGGGTGCTTTCCATAAGCCTGAATTTCTGGGAATGTGATCAGGCGTTTCACCTTCGATATGGCTGGCTACAAACTGTTACAGAGCAATACCATCGGTAACAGGGAGGTTTCGCCGATCGTGCTAATGTAGTGTTGGCAGCGTGGTGTCAGCGCAATAGTCTGTCCAATCATATGCAACAGTCAGTGATGGTGCGTACCTCATTGTTGAAAGATGTTTCAGGAGAGTGTCGATCGATGCAGGTCAATACTGAACTCGAAATCACAAAGGTTCTGCTGGTGGAGGATGATGTACAGCTCGCGGAGCTGGTGCAGGAGTATCTCCAGCGCTATGAGTTCAAGGTGAGTCTGGAGCACCGTGGTGATACAGCTCCTGTGCGGGTGAGGGAGCAGAAACCAGACATCCTGGTGCTTGATCTGAATCTGCCGGGTCGGGACGGTTTGGATATCTGCCGTGAGCTGCGCATGGAGTTTCCGGGTCCGATCGTGATGTTCACGGCCCGGGACGAGGATGTAGACGAAATCGTCGGGCTTGAATTGGGCGCCGATGATTATCTCACCAAGCCGGTGGAACCGCGGGTCCTGCTGGCCAGGCTTCGCACCCTGTTGCGGCGCTATCGCCAGACCGGGAACAATCGGCAGGATGGAGATGAAGGGTTGCAATTCGGAGGGCTCTGTATCGACGCCAGTGCGCGGGCGGTGACGATCGACGATAAGGGTGTGGAACTCTCCACAGGCGAGTTCGATCTTTTATGGCTGTTGGCCGGCAAGGCCGGCAAGGTGGTCGACCGGGACAGCGCACTGAAAACCCTGCGCGGATTCGGCTATGACGGCCTCGACCGGTCAGTGGATATCGGCATCTCAAGGTTGCGGCGTAAACTCGGTGACGATGCCAATCATCCCTATCGCATCAAGACCGTGCGGGGAAGAGGCTATCTGTTCGTGCCGGATGCCTGGGACTGATTACATGGCGCGGCTCTACCTCACTCTCTATGGCGTGCTCTTCATCACCATCGGTTTCTTTTTCGCCAGTCTGAACTGGCTGCCGGAGCTGGTTCTGCACGGCACCATCCAGCGCTATTATGAACGCGCCATGCTCGGTGCATATGATCTGGTCGAGGCGCGATTTACAGGTAAGCCCGAGTCCGGCTGGGAACAGGTGATCAGCGAACTGGAGCCCCATTTTCGCTATGGACTCGGTCTCTATAACCTTGAGCAGATCGATGCTTCCGGGAAACAAAAGAGCAGGGTGCAGGCCGGTGAACTGATTTTCCTCGAAGTGGGAGAGCAGACCCGTTTCTATAGACGAGTATTCGATTCCGATCGCTACCTGATGATGGTGCTGGGGGCCAATCCCGAGCAGGAAGAGCGTGATCAGGTGGAGGGTATCGTCTACCTGATCGAGTCAAAGTTTCTGGCCAGAAAACCCTCGGATTGGTCATCGGTACTGGCAGAATTGGATCGTGTCTTCGATATGCCCTTGGCGTTGTTCACTATCGGCGATCCCGCGCTTCCGCAGGAACGGTTGAATGATATTGAAGCGGGTAAGATCGTGATCCTGGGTCTGGAGGAGATGAATGAAACCTATTACAAACGCCTGGGGGATTCGGATCAGGTGTTTCGAGCGGGTCCGTTTCCGGTGCCGACCCTGATACGTTACTTCAATCCTATCCTGTTCTTTACCCTGGCATTGCTGGTCGCATTGGCGGTCTATGTCTGGGTGCGTCCGGTGTGGCGCGATCTCACGCGTATCGATCGCGGAGTGCGCAATTTCGGTAGCGGGGATATGGATGCCCGCCTGCTGGTGAGGCGACGCTCGGCGTTGAAAACGTTGGCGGATACTTTCAACGCCATGGCAGATCGTATGCAGCGCCTGGTCCACTCCCATCGGGAGTTGACCGGCGCCGTCTCCCACGAACTGCGGACCCCCATCGCGCGCCTGCGCTTTCGGTTGGATATGTTGGAGGAGCCCTTGCATGAAGGCGACAGGGAACGCCATATCGGTGCGATGCGCAGGGATATCCAGGAGTTGGAAGAGCTGGTCAGCGAATCCCTCAGCTACTCCAGGCTGGATCGGGAACGACCCGATCTGGTGCTGGAGCCGGTCGAACTCAACGAGTGGTTACAGGCCCTGCTGATCGATCTGGAAGAGCTGCAGCCAACCCAGGAGATCCGCTGTGAACTCGTGCCTGGCAGCATCGATGCGACGGTGGAACTGGACAGCCGACTGATGGGACGGGCGGTCAAGAATCTGCTGAGGAACGGCCGTCGGCATGCGGCTTCACGTGTCGTATTGAGCGGTGACCGCCGGGATGGGGAAGCCCGTATCATGGTCGAGGATGACGGTTCCGGCGTACCCGAGCAGGAGCGGGAACGGATCTTCGAACCCTTTGCGCGTCTGGACGCGGCCCGCGACCGGGAATCGGGCGGTGTCGGCCTGGGGCTTGCCATTGTCAATCAGATCGCCCGTTGGCACGATGGCCGAGTGTGGATCGAGGCCTCATCCATGGGGGGTGCACGCTTCGTCATCGCCTGGCCTGTTACATAACTCAATCCTCTGTTACAGCCTGATACAAATCCCTACAAGCCCACAACAGACGGCTGCATCGCCAACCCATAAGCTGAAGTCATCAGTTGAACAAACTTGGGAGATGAAAAGATGACTTCAGGATTCAAACCACGACAGATCGCACGTTCCCTGCCCCTGTTGGCAGTCGCAACGCTCATGTCACTCACCTCGCATCAGATCGCTGCGGGCGAGTGGCGGGTCGGTGCAAACGTGGCAGGTGGGCGGACCCCGTTCCTGGGTGAGGACAATCTTGCCGCACTGATTCCCATGGTTGCCTATAAAGGCGAACGATTCTATGCGAATCTCGGTAATCCCGGTCTCTCCTTTTTCAACGGCAGCTCGAACTTCGGAGGTCTGGGATACCGCGTAGTTAAAGAAGATAACTACAACATCGACCTGGTGGGAAGAATCCGCGCCATGGGCCTCTACCCGGAAGATAATGATGATCTGGAGGGTATTGACGATCGGGATCCCGGCTTCGATGTGGGTGTCACAGCCCGATGGCAGACCGGGGTCGGCGAGTTGAATGCCCAGTTGCTGGCCGATGTCAGTAACACCTCCAAAGGGCAGGAGGTGATCCTCAGTTACGCCTATCCCCTGAAATATGGTCAATGGAGCCTGCGGCCGGAGCTGGGGATCAGTTGGCAGAGCGGCGATATGGCCGACTACTACTTTGGGGTCGACAGAGACGAGGCCACTGCCCGCCGTGCCGTGTATGAGGCGGGATCGGCAGTGACGCCCTTTGCCGGGGTCGAGTTTGAATATGCGTTTGATCAAAAGATCGATCTGATCGGCGGTGTCGGTGTAGGCCGGCTCGCGGATGAAATCAGCGACAGTCCGATTGTGGATGAACGCAATCTGGCCGGCGGTTACCTTGGATTGAGCTACAAATTCTAAGGTGAGCGGGAATGAAACCTGTACGCGGCCTGGTTACCTTTCTTGTCGGGGCGACACTTCTGTCCGTGCTCTACCTGGGATTGATTGAGCGGCCACAGACGGTTGAGACCATCCCCGTGGAAAGAGGTGATCTGGAACTGGTCATCAGGGTGACGGGAGAGGTGATCAACGATCGTCAGGTTGCATTGACCGCCCTGGTTGATGGCCAGGTGAACCGCATCGACACGGCCCTGGGCGCCAAGGTCAGGGCGGGACAAGTGCTTGCCTCCATGGATAATCGGGCGGCTGCGGCCAGCCGGCAACGGGCTACGGCCTTTCTGCAGCAGCAGGATGTGCGCCGCCGGGAAGAGCGGATGCGATACCAGCGCTTCGAGAAACTTGCCGCCAAGGGGGCTGTCTCCAGCGAGAAACTGGAGCAGGCGAAACTCCATTGGGAAGCGGCAAGCGCAGCCTGGGAGGTGGCCAGGGCCGATCTGAAACTGGCCGATGTGGCACAGGAGTGGCAGCAGGTACGTGCCCCGTTCGACGCGGTGGTCATCGGCAAATCGACGGAGGTGGGCCAGTGGGTTGAGGCGGGTACCCAGCTTTTCACCCTGGTGGCCCAGGCGCGTTGGGAGATCGAGGCCCATGTGGATGCGGTGGATAGCGGACGCGTGAAAACGGGGCAGTCGGTGCTGGTGCGCTGTGACGCCTTCCCCGGATCGGCATGGCGCTCCACAATCAGCTGGATCGGCCCCAGTGTGGAGCGGGAGAAGGACAAGCGTCTCAATACCTTTCGCGTGCGGCTCGGTCTGGGAGAGGATCCACCCCCCCTCCTGCTGGGACAGCAGGTGGATCTTGAGATAGCCGTGGAGCGACGCCATGGGGTGTTGCGGGTGCCTTTTGCGGCCCTGCAGGAGCGGGATGACCGAATCGAAGTGGCGCTGATCGAAGCGGGTCGGCTGCACTATCGAAGTATTGTGACCGGACTCGAGGGTGACGCCCATGTGGAGGTGACCGAGGGTCTCGAAGAGGGCATGCGGATCGTGCGTCTGGATGGAGCGGGTTTCGATCAGGGACTTCGGGTGAGTACAGGAGTTGAGCCATGATCGAGATCCAGGGCTTGAGAAAATCCTATTGGCGGGGCGGGGTGGAGCTGGTGGTGATTCGGGATGTGGATCTCCATGTTGCCCGGGGTGAGTTCGTTGCCATCATGGGGCCGTCGGGGTCCGGCAAGAGCACCCTGCTCAATATCATCGGTTGCCTCGACGCGGCGGACCGTGGTCTGTACCGTTTGAGCGGTGAGACGGTGGATCATGCCATACCGTACAGGCTTGCACGCTTGAGGGCGTGTTATATCGGCTTCATCTTTCAGTCTTTCAACCTGATCGCCACCCGTAACGCCCTGGAGAATGTGGCCCTGCCGCTCCTCTATCAGGGGGTATCCGGTTCCGATCGTCATGAGCGGGCAATGTCTGTCTTGGACCACGTGGGTATGGCGGATCGTGCCTCCCACCTGCCGAGTGAACTCTCCGGTGGTCAGCAGCAACGGGTTGCGATCGCCCGCGCTCTGGTCAATCGGCCTTCGCTGTTGATAGCGGACGAGCCCACCGGCGCCCTGGACAGTCGTAACAGCGGGCAGGTGCTGTCCCTCTTCAAGACCCTGCATGCCGAAGGGCATACCCTGCTGATGGTGACCCACGATTCCGCCGTTGGCGAGTGCGCCGACCGGATCGTCAGGCTGCGCGATGGAGCGATCGCATCATGAAGGGGTTGCGCGTCTCCATCGAACTGATCAAAGAGGCCTTGCGGGCACTGCGGGAGAATCGCCTGCGATCCTTGTTGAGCGTGGTGGGTATCGCTATCGGCATCGCAGCCGTGATGACTGTCAGTGCAGTGAGTAGTGGCGGCAAGGCCTTCGTCATGAAGGAGCTGGAGACCTTCGGACTGCGCTCCGTCTGGGTCTTTCGCGACTATAACGACAAGGACCCCAACCGGCGGATACGCACGGGATCGGGTTTGCTGGAAAAGGACCTGGCTGTGTTGCATGGTGATTGCTGTCCGGCGGTACGCACGATCAGTCCGGTGTTGCTGGTGGAGAAACAATCGATCATCCAATGGGGCAATCGCTACAGCAATGCCTCGATCAAAGGGGTGAATGCTGAATTTCTGACGATCAATAACGATCGCCTGAAACAGGGACGCGGTTTCAGGGGACAGGAGGTTAAGGCCCGACGTCCCGTGGTGTTGATCGGAGAGACCGTGGTGAAGGACCTGTTTCCACAAGTGGAAAATCCCGTCGGCCGGTATCTGCGTATCGGCGGAAGAAAGTTCCGGGTGATCGGCGTCCTGCAATACAAAAGCCGCGATCTGCTGGCAAGTATCGGTTCGGAGGGCGGCGAGGATGCGAATAACCGGATTCTGTTGCCCTATACCGTGGTACAGCAGATCAACGGCAAGCGGGAGATCAGTTACCTGCAGGCGGAGGCGGTCTCGCTGGCCCAGGCAGAGAGGGCGGCGGCTCAAATCAAGCAGGTATTGCAGCGTCGTCATCGCGACACCTATCGGTATAACCAGGTGACACTCGCCTCCTATCTGAAGACCGTGGAGCGGATCCTTGGAGGGATAACCGCCATGGGCGTGGTGGCGGCTTCCACCGCCCTGTTGGTGGGCGGTATCGGCGTGGCGGGAATTATGAGCACCGCGGTGGTGGAGCGAATCCGCGAGATCGGCGTGAGGATGGCGATCGGCGCGACACGCAGACAAATCCTTTTCCAGTTCCTGGCGGAGGCAGTCCTGATCAGCGTCATCGGCGGTTTTACCGGCCTGGGGGTGGGTTTGATCCTGGGTGGCCTGCTCGATCTCGTCACCGGATTTCCGCTGATACCGACAACCGGCGGCATCCTGATCGGCTTTATGGTGTCGGTCCTGGTGGGTTTGGCGTCCGGTTACTATCCGGCGCGGCGGGCTGCAGGCTTTTTGCCGGTTGAGGCACTCAGGAGAGAGTAAGCATCATGCTGAATCGACATGACATGGCAGAGGGTAAACGCGTTGGGGGTGGGCGGGCCAAGAATCTGACAAAAGCGGACATTACCGACCTTATCGAGCAAGCAAGGCACGATCACAATATTCCTGCCTTTGCGGTGGTCGTGATGGACGCTGTGCGTATCATCGCATCGGATATCCAAGGTAAAAGGGTCGTCGGTTCAAATGCGGACGCTTCACTGAATGATTTTTTTCATATCGGTTCTTGCTCTAAATCGATTTTGGCGGTGATGGCGGGAAGGCTGATTGAGCAAGGCAAACTCAATTGGGGTACGAAGTTCTTTGCAATATTCCCGGAGCTGAAAAGGGTGGCAAGAAACGAGTATCGTGATATCACACTAGAGGATTTGCTGTTATGCCAGGCCGGCATATTGCCCTATACCAAGGGAGACGAATTCGCCAGTCTGGATGCCTCCGTATCTCAATCAAGGGAGACATTTATAGCTTATCTTTTACAGCAGAAACCTGCTGCGAAAAAGAGGGCAAAGGGACGCTTTAAACACCTCTACTCGAATGCGAGTTACACCATGGCCGCCGTGATGTTGGAAAGGGTTGCCGGTGTTTCCTGGGAGGATTTAATTCAGCGGACCCTTTCTGATGAGTTAGGGCTCCCGGTTGTATTTGGTTGGCCAAACGGTCTCAACTATAACCAGCCATGGGGACATGCGGAACTCAACGGCAGTCTGCAAGCCTTTTCACCTGGCCATGAGTATCGGCTTCACAGAATCATAGCGCCTGCCGGTGACCTGAGTTTAAAGCCTCTGGATTATGCGAAATATGTTCAGCTTCACCTGCAAGGGCTAAAGGGTGTGGACAACTATCTCGCCGCCGCGACTTATCAGACCATTCATTACCGTCAACAGGGATTTTCTCTGGGTGTGGCGAGCGGATCATCGTGGGGCGAGCGCTATTCAATGTTTGATGGCAGTGCGGGTACATTTTACTGCGCCAGCATGATTTTTCCCGATTCGAATATGGCATTTGTCATCATGGCCAATTCAGGTACGGAGCAGGCAGTGAAAGGTATCTCCTGGCTAACCAAAAAGATCATAAAAAAGTACTTTAACCTGTGGTGGATGTTTTGGATGTGACTTTATCGAAATTGTCCGAACACCCTGCTGTCTCGGCATTTGACAGCAAGGCGCAGCAGCTGCAAGCCATTGGAGAGCGAGATACGGTTTAGTGTAACGGGCGGGATCAACGGCAGGACTTCAGCATAAGGTGATGAGATGAAAATACGATTCTTGAAAGGCCTGGCAGTCGTGGTGATCGGTGGCTGCCTGTTGACGGCTTGTACAACACTGCGCCACAGCGAGCGTATTGAAATGGAGGGGGGTTCTGTCGGCTATGCCTCCGTTGGTGAAGGCGATGTGACCATCGTGCTGGAATCGGGATTGGGTGACGGTATGACAAGTTGGGACGGGATCATGGATGAGCTTACGCAAATCTCACGGGTTTTTGCCTACAGCCGGCCAGGTTATTTTCCCAGCAGTGCATCGAACAGATCGCGCAATCCTGAACAGATCGTGGATGAACTGCGCCTGTTGCTGAAACGGACGGGGCATTCACCTCCCTATCTATTGGTCGGGCACTCCCTGGGAGGACTCTATGTGCTTAATTTCGTCGAGCGTTATCCGGGTGAAGTGGCCGGTGTGGTATTGGTGGATGGTCGTCACCCGATGATGACCCAGGCCTGTCTAAAGCGGGCGCTCAACGGTTGTTCCCTGCCAAGTCTGATGCAATCCCTGCTTCCCGGGCATGCCGTGGATGAATACAAAGCCGCACAAACATCGAGATTGCCTGTCACCATGGGTGACAAACCACTGGCTGTAATCAGCAGAGCGCCGGGGCATGGAATGAATTCGGCTGGCTGGGATACGCTGTGGTCGGAGATGCAGGTCGATCTGGCCGAATTGAGCCGTCGCAGTATACACCTGGTAGCCAGGCGTGGCGGGCATTACGTCCACAAGGATGAACCAGACAGGGTGATTGAGGGGATCAACTGGGTTTTATCCAGGGTGCGGAGCGATACCCGGAACGGGATTGATATGAAGGGTCGTGTGGACAATCGAGGGTATGCTCGCCTCACCCCTGTGCGCAGTATCCGTTGAACTGATTACACCAGCTGTTCAATGGGTGAGGATTCGGTTACAGTCGGGCGGTCATGACTTACCAACCGCTATTTCTGTTCGGCGCAGGGTTTTTGGGGGGTATGCTGAATGCAATCGCAGGTGGCGGTAGTTTCATTACATTTCCCGCGTTGCTGTTAGTCGGTGTACCACCCGTCAGCGCCAATGCGACCAACACCTTCGCCTCCTGTGCCGGGTACCTGAGTGGGAGCTATGCCTTGCGCAGGGAGCTGGCCGCCTGCCGGACTCAATTGCCGCGTATCATCGGCATAAGTGCCATAGGTGGCGGTCTGGGTGCGCTGTTGCTGTTGCAAACACCGGAGTCGATTTTTCGGCAAGCGATACCCTGGTTGCTGCTCTTCGCCACCCTTTTGTTTATCTTTGGCGGGCGTATAAACCGGAACCTGAGAGACTTCGCCACAAGATATCGGCATGCTTCGCTTCTCGGCGGGCTGCTGCTGGTACTGCTATTGGCGGGGGTCTCCGTCTATGGAGGGTTTTTCAATGCAGGCCTCGGGATAATCATTCTCAGCTATCTGGCACTGGCGGGCTATAACGATATCAATACCATGAACGGCGTGAAACTGCTTATCTCCACGGTTGTATCGCTGGTCGCCATCCTGCTGTTTATCTATGATGGGATGATTGCCTGGTTTGCGGGCATAACGGTCATGCTCGGTACTTTGGCCGGGGGTTATATGGCTGCCCACCTGTCACGCCGGCTATCTCAACGCAGCGTGAGGTCGTTTATCATTTTTGCCGGCAGCGTCATAACACTCTATTTCTTCTACGAGACCTACTTTCAACCCGGCCCGACCGGGTGAGTGTCAACACCCCCTGTCTCTAGCTCGACAGTTCCTGTCCCACAGGCGTGACTGGGCCCGTCGGTATTGGGTCGGCGGGTCCGACAAATGTTTTTTTGATCTTGAGCATGATATCGCTTGAAAGCGCATCGAGTTTCGCTTCCACTTCATTGAGCTTGCCTTGCCGGTCGTCGGCAGGAACCAACAATTGACGCAGCAATGGGACCAGCTCAAGCGCATAATCGGTTTGATGATTGTTCTCCAACGCCTGCAGCAGCGCCTGGTCGGCATTGATGTAGTCTTTCAGTTTGCAGTAGACACAGGTGGTGCGCAGGTAGATGGCGCACTGTCGCTTTTCCTCATTGTTGAGCCCGTGGTCAAGCACTGCGTAATGCTCCTTTGCCTGGTAGTAGTCTGCCGCGTCGTATGAGGCATCCGCTTCAGCCAGCAGATAACGGTTGCAGACGCCGATCCAGTAATCGATACGGTCACCGTAAAGATTGAATTTATGATTCCTGATTTCGGCTTTTGTCAGCCACTCACGGGCTTCCACGAAATGTCCCAGCCGAATATAGTGGCGGCCGATTGTATAGGCGCTCTGGGCATATTTTTTATTGCCCTGCTCGAATCTCTCTATAACCGTGTTGATGATGCCCTCGGTGTCCTGCAGTTCGATATTCATCTCCAGTTCCGCAAAGACATCGAGATGCTTACGTGAAAGCTCGCTCATCTGATGCAGGGCTTCCCTGGCGGCCTTGTGAACCTCCTCGGGTTCCTCCTCATCGGCGATGATGTCAACCAGCACCAGCAAGGCCCCGTCATCCCTTGACTCCCCCAGTGCCCTGGCGGAAGCGCAGCGTTCGGCCACGTCGTCCGATCTCAACAGGAACTTCATGCAAAAGAGCATCATTTCACCGATATGATCTTGTTTGCGTCCCCAGAAAACAAGCCCGATGATGAGTGCAGCTCCCACGGCGAGGGAAATCAGCAAAGCAATGATCAAAGTGGTGGCCATGCCATTGTCATGATTGTTGCCCAAGGCGCCCTCTGCGGCTTGGATGTCGGTTGTGATCACCAAGGCAACGATCGCGGTTAAGGAGAAGATCCGGGCGGATCGTCCAAAAATACCTGTTTTTATGTGGCGGGTGGTGGCAGTTAGCATATTCGTATCCATGTTCGTGTGCGCAGTACCGCTCACAGACCGGGTCTAGATAAACACTGTTACATATGTAATGAAGCAAAGTCCAGAGCTGCCGCTCAGTCAAACAAATTTATTAAATAATGACATTTCGCCCCGTTCCTGGTGATGCTCATAGTACCGTTATAGTCTTAAATTAGTTCTGAGACAGATAGTTACCATAAATACTTGTGGGTAAACCGGTAGACAAATAGCCATAAGCATCCTTTGATACATATTCTATGGATATCCATAGTGTTTTCCATCCGCCATATTTTATATCTTCAACACTGACCGCAGAAAGGGGTCTATGGGTGGCCGTTTTTCGAGGCTTGGTTATGTACAATAGGCTAAGTAATGGTTACGCATGCACAATATTCATTCACAGTAATAACATATAGGCAGACATGAGCGGGACAAAATCTCGAACGCTGCATATTCAGCGCTATCTGATCAGCGGAATAATCACACTGATTCCCCTTTGGGTCACATGGCTTGTTTTCAAGTATATCTTCAATCAGCTTTCCAAGCTGGGATCACCATGGGCCAGGATGCTTTCGCGCAGCATCCAGAACGAGTACCCATCAATCGCCCAATGGCTTCTTGAACCATGGTTTCAAAATACCTTGGCCGTTTTCATCATGCTCCTGGGTCTCTATCTTGTTGGCTGGTTGGTGAGCCGGGTGATCGGCCGCAAGATCCTTTTCTTTTTCGAATCGACCGTACAGCGCCTGCCTGTAGTTCAGAATGTTTACGGATTGGTGAAAAAACTGATATCAGCATTGGAGCAGAAACCGGAAAATGTGCAGCAAGTCGTGTTGATCGAGTTTCCATCCTCCGATATGAAGACGGTTGGCTTCGTGACGCGAACCATGGTTGACGCCAACAGCGGCAAAGAGCTCGCGGCGGTGTATGTGCCTACGACACCGAATCCCACATCCGGTTATCTCGAAATAGTACCGCTTGAAAACCTGGTATCGACGGATTGGAGTATTGATGAGGCGATGAGTTTCATTATCTCAGGCGGTGCGGTGGCGCCTGATCGAGTGCCTTATACGAATCATAATTCAGACTGATTGTGCTTAACATGGCACAAGTCTCTGAAATCACTGCGTGGTCCGGATTGTGACTAACGCAGTCGTCTACCACAAGTAATCAAACTAGTGCGCTTGGCCAATACCATGCCGAAGCGGGAGGGCATCGCTTCGCCTGCCGATAAGGACATGCTGGATATGTATGTAAAGCAAAGAACTAACCAAGTGGCGGTGGGATAGTAAAACAACATTTCTCAGCGATCGGGGTGAATAATGAGCTAAATTGCTGTTCAATAACTGCCGGTCTCAAGGAGAAGGACTTCTGTTCTTCCTGCACCCAGGCTATATTAGCTTTTGTAGTGCATTAGGGAATCTAGTAAATAAGACACATACCGTGACAGCAATTGAGAGTCGCTGGATGGAAAAACTTGGTTTTTAGATGATGTGGCATTTCGGCTTGAAACACCAATACCCGACACAAAAAACCGGACTCGGTCCTGCCGGAAAGTTACTTGAACGAGCCCGGCAGCGAATCGCCTCCCTGGAATTATTGATTTCCGGTAGTACGCTCTTTTTGGATCGGATGCCACTGCTGCGGATATTTCGACGACAGGTGACTGCAGAGGTCTCCATGTTGTCTGAAGGGATAAATAGAACCGTGGGATTTCGTGTGGAGTTTAAAACTCCCTATCTGCATCTTCCTGTTGAGATCGACAAGACCCAGATCGGCAGCGAAGATAATCAGCTCGGATTCAGGCCTGCGGCATTCAGATTTTTTGATTGGCAGTCATGGGTACACATGACCGGAGAGATCAGCTGGCTGAGAGAACGCCAGGTTGAAGTCAGTGGGAAGACACACGATTTTGTCTCGGGATTCGAGTATCGGGTTGCGGCAGTGCCCACTGCTTCAGAAAACTTGGGGATCCGACTGCAGAAGGAATCGATGGAACAGCCAGGGTCCTGGTAAACCGCGATATCAGACAAATGAAATTCGAGCCGGTTTATTGGATGCTGGAACGAGGGAGTGACGGCTATCATATCGTGGCAATAAACAATAATGACTTGATGATATTGATCGTATCCCTCTCTGAAATTGGCAGCGGAAACGAGCAAATATACGAGAAGATGATTGCACGCCTGACTGATTGGGTAAGGTTCAGATTTAAAGGAAAAAGTCAGGAACACACCATGTTGGCTTTTCTGGTATACGTCAGGGATTGGGGGCCACTTGGTATGGAACCGTTATACCGTGGCTTAAAAGACGTGTTAACGCGATTAGATATTACAGGCGCTGAGCGAATTCTTTTCGATTTTTATGCGGATAATTGGGGTCTGCGGGATAATCGGCACGGCCGGCTGCTCGTCGTAAAAACACTTGAAGTCTTGGAAACCCAAGAAGCCCACCGTGCCCTCGAAGCCATCAGCGCTCATACACAGAGCCAGAACATCCCGCCCGAGGAATCGCAACTGATTCGAAATGCTATACGCACATACAAAGAAAAAGCATAAGCACGAGCCGCAGAATAAGACACTAACGACAGGCCCTAGGAGCGGATATTCAGGTAATCAGGTTTCACTGGCTAGAGGGTTGATCCTGACTCAGTGCCACCGGTTGCTTTTGGGGAACGACGAAAAAACAATGCCGCCATGATTAATGCAGGCAAGAACGTCAAGGTAACGATCGCGGTTCCAACCAGCCCGCACAGCACGATAACACCAACACCACGATAGAGTTCAGTACCCTCGCCCGGGATCAGGACAAGTGGCGCCAGTCCGCACACGGTCGTCAATGTCGTCATGGCGATGGGCCTTAGGCGTATGGCGACCGCATCGCGCACAGCCTGTTGTGCCGCCATGTGGTGTTCCCGGACATTGACCATGGCCTGATGCACAATCAGAATGGGATTGTTGACCACGGTACCCATAAGGATGAGAAAACCAAGCATAGTGATCATATCGAATGGCTGGCTCATGGCCGGGTAACCAACGGCTGGCAGCCAGGCGCCGATCTGGTTCATCAACCAGAGCCCAACAAGTCCGGAAGCGATTCCCAGCGGTATAGTGGTCATGATCAACAAGGGATAACCCCAGTGGGAAAAGATAGCGACCAGGACCAGATAGATAATGACAAGGGCCACCAGGTAGTTGGCAGTCAGTGATTCGCGGGTGGCCTGCAATTGATCGCTGGCGCCGGAGATGATGATTTTTACATTGCTGGGTACGACGCCGCTATCCAGCAGATATGTCACCACGTCGCGTTTGACGATCTCCAGCCCTGTCTCCAAGGCGATGTTGTCTGGCGGTATGATGCTTAGGGTTACGGTGCGTTTACCATTGACGCGGCGGATGTTGCTGGTATCGACTGACTCCACGATTCTTGCCAGCGATGCCAGAGGCACCACGGCATTGGTGGGAGTATAGACCGGCAGGCTATCCAAACTTTCCAACGAGGCGTTGCTGCCCGCACTGCTGTAGAGATAGATATCGATCTTGTCATCTTCAAGGAAGAACTCATCGACAAAGGCGCCGTCGGTCAAGGCGGCGATGGTGAAGCCCATGTCGGCATTGGATATACCGGACTGCGCCAGTCGCTCCCAATTGGGCTTGATCTCGATCAAGGGTTGAGAGAGGGTCAGCGAAGCGGGTTGCGAACGGACCCTCGGTTTTTCGAAAACCTGCTTGGCGCGGGATTCGGCTCGTGCCGCAACCGCATAGATGGTCTGCAGGGAGGGACCTGAGATGTCGAGGTTGATGCTGCGAGTACCGCCGCTATTGCTGGTTATGATGGAGCCGCGTGATACAAACGAACGCATACCGACATACTTTTCATACTGCCTGTCAACGGCATCCATCAGCGGCTTGATATGTTTAGGATCCTTTGGCTGAGCGATAATGCGCAGGCGAGTGGCCTGAATGCTCAGATTGAAATAGGCCATGGCCGGTACTTCGGTCTCGCCACGGTCAAATCGGCTCGGGCCATGCTCTAGAAAGGGCATGAAATACTCCTGCACTTCATGGCCGATGCGCGTCATGGTTTCGAGATTGTAGCCGGTGGGCGGACTCATGCTGGCAAACAGCTTCGGCTCCTCGCCTTCCGGCAGGTATTCAGCCGGAGGTGTGAGGTAGACGATGATCGCGCCACAGATACCGATCACCACCACGATGACGCCCAACTGATGTATGCGTGTCCCGACTATCCATTCGACACGCCTGATCAGGAATTCTCTCCACCCCACCTTGCCTGTAGACCGATGCCCCCCCTGGCTGCCGCTAAAGACGTGTGCGGCTGCCGAAGGTATCACGGCAATCGCCACCAGCATGGAGGCGATGATGGAAGCAGAGATGGCGATGGCCACATCGGAATACAACTGCCCCGCCTCTTCGGCGATAAACACGATGGGCACGAACACCAGCACCGTGGTCAGGGTCGAGGCGAGCACCGCTGGCCAGACCTTGCGCACTCCGTCAACGGCGGCCTGCCATCGGTCCAGCCCCTTGCGCCATGACAGTTCAATGCTTTCCAGCACCACGATACTGTTGTCCAGAGTCATGCCGATGGCGAATGCCACACCGGCCAATGAGATGACATTGATGGTGCGACCCGCCAAGATGAGGCCCATAAAAGCGGCGATGGTACAGATCGGTATGCCCATCACCCCGATCAGTGTTGCCTTGCCGGTGCGCAGAAACAGGAACATCACCATACTGGCCAATATTGCTCCGATAAGCAGATTAGTCCAGACGTTATAGATCGAGGCCTCTACATAACCCACGTCATCCGCCACTAGAAACATCTGCATACCTGCGGGTTTGAGCACCTCTTCGTTGATGGCCTCGACCTCCGGCATCATGGCCCGCTTGATGTCGATGACATTGGAACCCGCTTGACGTCGAACCGACATGCCGATCACCGGATCGCCGTCCGTATAAGAGAAACGGGTGATCTCGAAATGGCCGAGCCGGATCTCCGCTATCTCACCAAGACGAGTCAGGGCATCGCCCTGATGGTCAACAATCACCTCTTTGAGATCTTCGACATCGCGAACACGCCCGATGGTACGCAGCAGATAACGCCGCTTGCCGGATTCGATCTCGCCGCCGGAGACGTCACGATTTCGCTGTTGGATGGCACCGCGCACTTGGGCCACGGTGAGATTGCGTTCAGCGAGTCGAGCGGGATCGACCAGTATCTGTATTTGTCGTTCCGCACCGCCGTAGACAGAGATCTCCGACACGCCTGGCACAGTTTCCATGCGCGAGGCCACATGGTCCCGTATGAAATCCTGCATCGGGATCATGTCCAGGTTGCGCGGATTGCCCGCTAAAGGCGTAACCCGGAAATACATGAAGGAGTTGGCTGAAAAGGAGGTGGCGTAGATGCGCGGTTCATCCACGTTGTTGGGATAAGAGGGCACACGGCTCAGCGCGTTGATCACTTCGATCAGGGTATCGTTGAGGTTGATACCGAACGGGAACTCCAGTTCGACCTGGGCGCGACCAAAGGAGGCCGAGGAGACGATCCGCTGCAGTCCGCGTACGCTGCGCAAGTGTTCTTCCTGTTCGATGAGGATCTCTTTCTCGACATCCTGCGGCGTGGCGCCTGGCCAGTTGGTGCGGATGGAGAAGGTGCGAACCTCCAGATCGGGGATCATTTGCACCGGTATTTTCAAGGCGGCGACGATCCCCAGCACGATCACGATGAGCGTGCCCACAGCGACCAGAATTCCGTGTTTGACCATGGCTTCGAACATGATTCTTTCCAGTGGCCTCTTTATTCCTCACGCTTGATGATGACATTCTGCCCGTCGCGCAACGCTTCATTGCCTTGCACCACAACGGTGGTATCGGCGGCCAAGCCGCTGGTGATAGTGACCATGCCGTTGAAACTCAAACCGGTTTGAACCTGTTGTTCAGAGACCGTGGCGCTTTCTCCTTTCTGATTGACTGCCCAAACGGTGACACGACCGTCTGGGTAGCGTATCAATGCATCTCGATGGATCACGACACCTCGAGTACCGGTATTCAAACGCAGTACCGCGCTAGCCGACATCCCCGGCGCCAGCTTCACTTGGTGATCGTCTAGCGTTGCCCGAACCAGAAAGGTGCGAGTGCCCGGGTCGGTTACCGGGATAATAGTCTCGATCACGCCATCAAATGTTCGCCCAGGCAGTGCATCCAAGCTGATAAGGATCTTGGTGGTTTTATCCAGTTTGGCGTAAACGGATTGCGGGACCCGGAAATCGATACGCAGTCCCTCGGTAGCGATCAATTCGACGACGGTGTCACCCGGCTGAATCCACTCGCCCTGTTCGACCAGTCTGCGACTGATGACGCCGGCGAATGGCGCTATCAGCTTGTGGCGCTTCAGTTGCGCCGCCTGGCGTTGCTGCTCTGCCTGGAAACGCTTTACTCCAGCACCGTCAATGCGAACCTCAGCCGCCAGCGACTCGATTTCATTGACCGACACGCTGTGGCGCTTGGCCAGCACCTTGGCATCGTTCAGGCGGCGCTTGGCGTCCTCCAGTTCCTGGATCGCACTTTCCGTTGCAGCGCGAGCCGCCGCCAGGGAAAGCCTGTCCAGCTCCGAATTGAGCTGCAGGATTTCATCACCGGTCCGCACCTGGTCGCCTATCTCGATTGATATACGCTCAACGATACCGCTCACCTCAGTCGATAGTTTAGCGATACGTGCTGAGATTACGCTGCCGGTTATTGGAACCTCTTCGATTAGTGCGACCTCCTCGGCTGAGTCAACCAGAACCATCGGACCGCTCTGTTGAGCAAATGCTACGTTCCCGCAAATGAACGCCATTAACACCAAGTATCGTCTCAAAACAAAGGGGCGTGTCTGGCGCCGATTTTTTTGCGGAATATTCATATGGCCTTGGCAGGAGAAACAATGATATGACTTCATAAATCTATCACCGAAGCTCGAAAATGGAGCATTGTTTTACTATTGGAAGAATATGATTTCTCAAGGGCTTAATTGTTTTTAGTGTCTCCCGCCTGCTGAAGTCAGCTGAGTCCGGCCGAGATTTGCGTCCAGATTGCCTCCTACCCTTTGACCGCACCGCCAAAACAATAATCCATCGTAACTGTATTGTCCGTATTTGCACCAAGTTCGACAGCTTTTTTCAGAGCGTTGTTCATCAGCATACGCATTTTCTTCCGGTCTTCATACAGTTATCCGGTATGTTGATCCGCCTAATTTCGTGGTCAGTTAATCCATCCCTGTCATGGATGAGCTGTACCGTCGGGGCGTCAGACCCGGCGGAGATGTAGTATCCCGCACAGGGTCTTCCATCCTCACTGTAGATAATGACTCATAAAATCAGCGGCTCGTTGTATGGCATCTTTTGCAGCCAAATCATCAGCAAATGTGCGAATGTTCTCTGGACGAAAATCAAAACCACGCCCAACACCGGGATAGATGAATAGCTCTACATGACGATTGTTGGCCTGCATAGACTTGACAGCGGTTTCTATACTCCTCCTTCTTTGGTACTGCTCTTTTTCACCAATAAAGATGAGTGCGGGAATGACAAGATCATCAGCCTCTTTGGCGTAGCGATAAACCTGCATTGGCTCAGGTGCATTTGGGTCCTGCATATGTGGATAGTAAGAGACGTAGCAAGCGACTTCCTTGTTTTGCCGCTTCCTGGTAACAGCGACTTTCAGTGTCATGTAACCACCGCGTGTATGTGAGTAGAGACAGATTTTATCTGAACTGATATCCGGCAGACTAAGTAAATGATCAACTCCCATGTTGACGTCACTTTCCAGTGCGTAGTCATGCTCTATTGGAAATTTTTCGATGAAGCGCGCGGAAAAGACATCAGGTGCTAGAATCACGAATCCACGGGCAGCAAGTCTTTGTGCATGGCGTACCACCAAATCGTCAAGGCCGCGCCGTCCATGTTGAAACAGAATGCCAGGGTATTTCTTGTTGTCATCAGGGCGGATAATCAAAGCAGGTATTTCAACATCTCCATTTGTGTAGGATGTATGACGTATAGTCACTGTGTTGTTGACTGGTATAGTTAATCTTCCTTTCTCCCACCATTCTTCATCCCACCACTGCTTGTTTGGGTTTAGCGGATCTTCAGCCTTCGCTAAGGGGCAAAGTAACGTTATCAGGCAAAGAATGATTCTTGACATTTTTATAACTACGGTTCTTTGGTTTCAGCAATATATTGAAGTACAAAAAGATAAGCCGAAGCAGAAAGCGATTTGTAAGATATAAAATGATTGTGGATGATATAAACTAAATAAAGACCTTAAGAAATTTAGTGGAATACCTCAATCTAACATTTCGATTATACTTTCTGAAAAATAGCTATAACATTCAGTTTTAGACGCCTAGGCAACGAGTATCTCGAAACCGAAACGACAGGTTTTGGCCAAAACCGGCTATAACGCCTTCCTCAAGAAATGCCCGCTTCTACCCGTAACATCCTGGTGTTTAGTTGTAATGCATTTGGATCTGTCGGTTTACATTGTTGAGATGGTTTTAATTTACAACAATTCTTCCACAGATTAGTTCATATAGAAGTACCTGCGGTAAACTTGAGCACCTGACACGAATAGCGTATTGACTATTTATCTGTCTCTCCCACAGCCAGTTTCGCCAACTGTTCATAGAGCTGATAGCGGGTCTTGATATGCTGTTGTGCCTGACGCATGAAACGTTCCGAAAGATCCGGGTGGGTACGCTCCAATACACTGAACCGGGTTTCCGTACTGGCGAAGTCGCGATAGGGGATGGAGGGTTCCTTGGAGTCCATCTTTAAGGGATTCTCACCTTTTTCGGTCCGTCGGGGATCGTAACGGAACAGGGGCCAGTGTCCCGAGTCGACCGCCAGCTCCTGCTGCCGGATGTTGTTCGATAGATCCACGCCATGGGCGATGCAGGGTGAGTAACAGATGATCAGCGAGGGCCCCTCGTAGGACTCGGCCTCGAGAAAGATGCGCAGGGTATGCACGTCCTTGGCGCCGAAGGCCACCTGCCCCACGTAGACATTGCCGTAGGACATGGCCATCAAGGCGATATCCTTCTTATTGGTCGGCTTGCCGCTGGCGGAGAACTTGGCGACCGCACCGAGGGGTGTTGCCTTGGATGTCTGGCCGCCGGTGTTGGAGTAGGTCTCAGTGTCGAGCAGCAGGATGTTGACGTTGCGCCCGGATGCCAGGACATGGTCGACGCCGCCATAGCCGATGTCGTAGGCCCAGCCGTCACCGCCCACCAGCCAGACACTCTTTCTCGCCAGGCTGTCGGCCACCGCCAACAGTCTTTTGGCCTCCGGGGTGTCGAGATCGGCCAATTTCTCTTTCAACATATCGATACGCTGGCGCTGTTCGAATATCTCTGCCTCATTCTGCTGTTCTGCGCCAAGCAGGGCGTCGCACAGTTCACCGCCCAGTTGTTCCTGCATCTCATGGATCAGGGTGATGGCCTGGTCCCGCTGCTTATCGATGGCGATGCGCATGCCGAATCCGAATTCCGCATTGTCCTCGAACAGAGAGTTTGACCAGGTGGGGCCTCTACCCTCCGGATTGGTGGTGTAGGGAGTTGTGGGCAGATTGCCGCCGTAGATGGAAGAACAGCCGGTGGCATTGGCGATCAGCATGCGGTCGCCGAAGAGCTGGGTCGCCAGTTTGATGTAGGGCGTCTCGCCGCATCCCACACAGGCCCCGGAGAATTCGAACAAGGGCTGCATGATCATCGATCCCTTGAGGGTCGTCTGCTTGAGCCGGCTGCGATCGTACTCGGGCAGGGTAAGGAAGAAATCCCAGTTGGCGCGCTCCTGGCGGTGGTAGGATTCATCGTCCACCATATTGAGCGCCTTGTGATGAGGATCCTTTTTATCCCGGATCGGACAGATCTCCACACACAGGCCGCAGCCGGTACAGTCGTCGGGCGCCACCTGATAACTGATGTGGCTCCCCGGCTCGAAATCCTTGCCGCCCTTTACCTGGGTATGGAGGAAGCTGTCGGGGGCATTTTCGGTCAGTGCTTCGGGGAAGACCTTTGAGCGGATCGCGGCGTGAGGACAGACAAGGGGGCACTTGCCGCAGTGGGTACAGAGGTCCATCTCCCATTTCGGCAGCTGTAGCGCGATGTTGCGTTTCTCATAAGCGGTGGTGCCCACGGGCCAGGTGCCATCGGAGGGCATCAAACTGACCGGCACGGCATCCCCCAGGCCTGCGATGATCAGGGAGGTCACCTGTTGCACGAAGGGTGGGGCATCGGCGGGCACCACTGCCTTGGGAGTCTCGTCCCTGGTGACTGCCTGCGGCACCTGTACCGGGTGCAGACCGGCCAGCGCCGCATCGATGGCGTCATAGTTGCGTTGCAGCAGACGTGCCCCCTTGCGGCCATAGCTCTTCTTCACCGCCTGTTTGATCAGTTCAATGGCGCGATCCTGATCCAGCAGGTCTGAGATAGCGAAGAAGCAGGTCTGCATGATGGTGTTGATACGCCGGCCCATGCCGGTCTTGTCGGCAATTGCGTAGGCATCGATGATATAGAAGCTGAGTGCCTTATCGATGATCTGCCGCTGCATCTTACCGGGCAGGGTCTGCCACACCTCATCCGCTCCCGCACTGGTATTGAGCAGAAACACGCCACCCGGTTTGGCCTTGTCGAGCATTTCGTATCGGTCCGGAAAGGTGGGTTGGTGGCAGGCGACGAAACTCGCTTCGTCCTCGCCGATCAGGTAGGTGCTGTTGATCGGCTCGGGGCCGAAGCGCAGATGCGAGACGGTCACTGCCCCCGATTTTTTTGAGTCGTATTGAAAATAGCCCTGGGCATGGTTGTCTGTCTGCTCGCCGATGATCTTGATGGAGTTCTTGTTGGCGGATACGGTACCGTCGGCCCCCAGGCCATAGAAGAGGCAGGCGGTGACGCCCTGGCTGGCTGCGGGCCGAAAACGGCTGTCCCAGGGCAGACTGGTCTTGCTGAGGTCGTCGATGATGCCGACGGTGAAGGGGTTTCTCGGCCGGTCGAGGGCTAGCTCTTCAAAGATGCCCTTGACCATCGCCGGGGTAAACTCTTTCGAGGAGAGGCCGTAGCGGCCACCGACGATTCTTGGTAACTGACTCCGGCGCCCATCGTTGTAGGCCTGGGCGAAGGCTCCTAGTACATCCTTGTAGAGTGGTTCGCCATCGGCGCCTGGCTCCTTGGTGCGATCTAGGACGGCGATCTTCTGTACCGATGCGGGTACTGCGGCCAGCAGCCGTGCCGCATCGAAGGGGCGGAACAGGCGCACCTTGACCATGCCCACAGGCTCCCCCTCGGTCACAAGATGCTCCACCGCCTCCTGGGCGGCGCCGATGCCGGAGCCCATCAGCATGATCAGGCGCTCAGGTCGCTCCGCACCCAGATATTCGAACAGGCTGTATTGACGGCCGGTTAGGCGGGCAAAACGATCCATCGTCGATTGCAGGATGGACGGTGCATCAGCATAGAAAGGGTTGACCGTTTCACGCCCTTGGAAATAGACATCCGGGTTTTGCGAGGTGCCGCGAATCACCGGGTGGTCGGGGGAGAGCGCACGTTGCCGATGGGCCGTGATCCACTCTTCGTCGAGCATCGCCCTGATGCTTTCCTCGTTGGGCAGGTGGATCTTGTTGACCTCGTGTGAAGTGCGAAAACCGTCAAAGAAGTGGAGGTAGGGCACCCGGCTTTCCAGGGTAGCCGCCTGGGCGATCAGGGCAAAGTCCGCCACCTCCTGCACGCTGGCGGAGCAGAGCATGGCATAGCCGGTGGCGCGGCAGGCCATGACATCGCTATGGTCACCGAAGATGGAGAGGGCCTGAACCGCCAATGAACGGGCCGAGACATGCAGAACTGTCGGGGTCAGCTCTCCCGCGATCTTGTACATGTTGGGTATCATCAAAAGCAGACCCTGAGAGGCGGTGAATGAGGTGGAGAGAGAGCCCGCCTGCAATGCCCCATGTACCGTCCCGGCGGCGCCGGCCTCGCTCTGCATCTCGATCACATCCGGCACCGAACCCCAGATATTTTTTATGCCCCGGGCAGACCACTCGTCTGACCACTCCCCCATGGGCGATGCCGGCGTGATCGGATAGATGGCGATGATTTCATTGGTTAGGTGTGCAATATAAGCAGCGGCTTCGTTACCGTCGATGGTCACCATGTTTTTTTGCATAGCCTGAATTCCTGCTCTGGTTGCCGGGATAATCGTGAAAACCAAACTGATCTGCAGCGGTCATCGGTTATTTGCGTGAGGCCAATCCCGCTCCTGTTCGGTGCATTTAATATCCATGATTGATGAAGGTCATAGTACGACTGATTTTATGCTTTTTTGCCTATGCAGCATGGATTCCTTGGCTAGAATTAAGTCGAAGAAGAATCCGATTCAGATCCTGAATCCTTTAATAGCGCAGGCGCGTATTTTTTTAACTTTACGCTTTTTCCCAGTGATGACCAAGTAACGGTCACAAGGATCCAGTGTGAATTCTCAGGTCCACCCATCTGTCGAAAGGCGTCCGGGTTTTCTCCCTCGTTCGTCATTGCAGGCACTCTTCACGGTATTGTTACAGACCGGCTACAAGATATATGGTCCCCAGGTTCGTGACGGTGCGATTCAGTTCGTGTATATGGACGACCCTGAGTCGTTGCCAATGGGTGTGACCAATGAGCAGCAACCGGGACACTATCGATTGACCAGCGGGGAGAGCCGGCGACTCTTCGACTGGAATCACGGTCCACAGGCTTTGAAGCCACTCTGTTTCGCTCCTCGTGAGGTGCTCTGGCTGGAGAGTGCGGCGCCCTTCGCCTTCAAGCGCACCCTGCCGGAGGTCACGCAGACTGCAGTGATAGGCGTGCGGGCCTGTGATTTGGCGGCGTTGGCGATACTGGATCAGCACTTCGAGCTCGAGATGCGGCCGGATCCCCATTACCGGCAGCGCCGGGATAGCCTGTTGCTGATCGGGGTCGATTGCGCCCATTCAGCCTCGACCTGCTTTTGTGCCTCCACCGGTGATGGCCCGGCTCTGGATGGTGGTTACGACATCGGCATGGCGGAACTCGATGAGGGTTTTCTGATCTGGCGCCAAAGCGACAAAGGTCAGGCGATCACCGATCAATTGAAACTCCGGCCCGCCGACGATGACCAGCTGGAGGCGATGCTGCAGGCCACCACCCGGGCAGCCGGACAACAGAAGCGCCATCTGCCCGGAAGTGAGGAACTGCAACAACTCTACAAGCGTTTGGAACACAGTCACTGGGATCAGGTGGCAGAGCGCTGCCTCTCTTGCGGCAACTGTACCGCGGTCTGTCCCACCTGCTTCTGCTATCAGGTCGAACATGAAATGGCCCTGACCGGCGATAGTGCGGAGATGGTTCGCAGTTGGGATTCCTGTTTCAGTCCGACCCATAGCGATATGGGGCATTTCCAGGTCCGCAACAACATCAAGTGCCGCTATCGTCAATGGATGACCCACAAGCTCGCCGGGTGGCAGGTGCAGCAGAGGCGTATCGGTTGCACCGGCTGCGGTCGCTGCATCGCCTGGTGTCCGGTGGGAATAGATCTGACCGAGGAAGTAACGGCAGTGTTGGAGGAGGGCAGTCTCGATGTTTGATCCCCATATGCCACATGTCGCAGTGATCGATCGGCGTATTCAGGAATCACCCACAATCTTTACGTTAAGGCTTCAGTACGACTGGGAGGTGCGGCAGGCCTACGAATTCGATCCCGGACAGTTCAACATGGTGACTCTCTTCGGTGTTGGAGAGATCCCCATCTCCATCGTCAACGACCCCCTGGACAACCACTACTTCGACCATACGATCCGGGTGGTCGGGCGTGTCTCGGATGGGTTGTCGAAATTGCAACCGGGTGATCGGGTCGGTATTCGCGGTCCTTTCGGTCGGGGCTGGCCGCTGGCGCGAATGAAGGGCAAGGATATTCTACTGATCACTGGAGGACTGGGCTGTGCCCCTCTGGTGTCGGTTATCAGATTCATCATGCGCCGCCGCGAATACTATGGCCGCATCCACATCCTGCAGGGGGTCAAGCACTCCGATGATCTCATATGGCGCGAACAGTATGACGAATGGGCAAAGCTGAGAGACGTGCATATTCTGCTGGCGGCGGATGTTGTCGGTATGGGCTGGAAAGGACAACAAGGGATGGTGACTGAGCTGATCAGTCAGATTTCGGTACGACCCCATCGGACAGTGGCCCTGCTCTGTGGACCGGAGCTGATGATGCTGGCAGCCATCGCCAACCTGCGCGACATGGCGCTGGCCGACGGCAGTATCTGGTTCAGCATGGAGCGCAACATGCAGTGTGGCATCGGGCAGTGTGGCCACTGCCAGGTCGGTCCGCACTATGTGTGCCAGGACGGGCCGGTATTCTGTTATTCGGATCTGGCGGACTTTTTGGGGGCGAAAGGGTTTTAACTGACGAGTTTTGAGTTATGAGTTTTGAGTTGGTTGTGTGCGGCAAGCCGCACGGTTCTTTGATTCCCTCTAACACAGGTAGAGGGCACACGTGAGATGAAAAATCTTGAGCGTAGCGAATACAACCAACTCAAAACTAAAAACTTATAACTTAAAACTTCCGGTACCTGTGGCTGTGTAAGCTGATCTATCTGACATTCTTTGGAAGACGGAGTTTAGAAACATGACGGGTACTAAACCAAAGCTCGCAGTCCACAAATTCAGCTCCTGCGACGGCTGCCAGCTGGCGCTGCTGAATTTGGGTGAGCCACTGCTGCTGCTTCCGCAGTTGGTGGACATTGTTCATTTTGCCGAGGCAGGTCCCAGTGACCCGGTAGCCCAGGCCGATATTGCACTGGTGGAGGGGAGTGTCTCCACGCCTGAGGATATCGAGCGTATCCGGCAAGTGCGGGAGCACAGCGGCTTGCTGATCTCCATAGGCGCCTGTGCCACCGCAGGCGGGTTACAGGCACTGGCCAATTTTACTGACCGTGACAGCTGGATTGCGGCGGTCTATGAGCAACCCGACTACATCGACGCCTTGCAACACTCCAATCCCATCTCCCACTACGTCAAGGTCGATTTCGAGATCCCCGGCTGTCCGGTCAATTCCCGTCAGGTAGTGGCGGCCTTGCGCGACCTGCTGAGCGGCGTCAAACCCCGCCCGGAGCGCCAGTCGGTCTGTATGGAATGCAAGCGTAAGGGGTTGGTCTGTACCATGGTCAGCAAGGGAGAGCCCTGCATGGGACCGGTGACAGTGGCCGGATGCGGCGCACTTTGTCCATCCATGGGTCGTGGTTGCTACAGCTGTTACGGACCCCTCGAACAGATCAATGATCGTTCCTTGGCTGAGCGTTTTAACCAGCTTGGCCTCGACCGGGCAGCCGTCGTACGACGGTTCCATTTTATTGCCAATCATGCCCCTGCCTTTAAACAGGCCGGAGAGCGGCTGAAAGAAACGACCAATGAATGACACAACACGTGATATCCACATCCATGTGCCGGTCTTGACCCGGGTCGAGGGTGAAGGCGCCCTGAAGATCGATGTGGTGGACGGCGCCATCCAGAATCTGGCCCTGCACATCTATGAACCGCCGCGGTTATTCGAGAAATTTGTCGAAGACTACGAGTGCAATCAAGTCATCGACATGGTGGCGCGCATCTGCGGCATCTGTCCGGTGGCCTACCAGATGAGTGCGGTGCAGGCCTTTGAGAGCCTGTTCGGCTTTCAGCCCCCGGACTGGGTGAGGGATATGCGCCGGGCGATGTACTGCGGTGAATGGCTGCAGAGCCATGCCCTGCATATCCATCTGCTGTCAGCCCCCGATTTTCTCGGTTTCGATTCGGCTATCGCCATGGCGGCCGACTATCCGGATGCGGTGCGGCGGGGTCTTGAACTGCAGAGCCTCGGCAACGATCTGATTGCGCTTTTCGGTGGTCGTTCGGTGCATCCCGTCGGGGTTCGTGTCGGAGGATTCTATCGGGCGCCGAGAGAGGATGAAGTAGCAACCCTACTAAGACGCCTGGAGGCGGCACTGCCGGCAGCCGAGGCCCTGGTAGGCTGGACTGCCGGGCTCGAATTTCCGGACGACGAACAGGCCTTCACCAGTGTTGCTATGAGTCACCCCGATGAGTACGCCATCAATCAGGGCAACCTGATCTCGGGACAGGGCCTGGAGACCGAGATAACCTTCTATGAAAGCTATTTTCAGGAGCACCAGTCCCCCCACTCCACCGCCCTCCATTCGACGCTGGATGAACGCCCCTATCTGGTCGGTCCCCTGGCCCGGCTCAACCTCAACTTCCATCAGCTGCCCAAGCCGGTGCGCAAGATCATGGACGGGTGCGGTATCCCGTTTCCCAGTCACAACATGTTCCACAGCATTGTGGCGCGGGCCATCGAGCTTCACCTGGCGGTTTATGAGGCGATCCGGCTGCTGCAAAATTACCATCCGCCCGATGAACCCTATATCCCGCTCAAACCCCGGGAGGGTAACGCATTCGGTTGCACCGAAGCGCCGCGCGGTATCCTCTGGCACCGCTACGACGTGGACGACCGGGGAATGGTGCGTCATGCCCGCATCGTGCCGCCCACCAGCCAGAATCAAGGGCGGATCGAAGAGGATATCCGCCTTTCACTGGAGCGCTTCGGTCTGGACAATCCGGATGACGCGCTGCGCCTGAGGGCCGAACAGGTGATTCGCAATTACGATCCCTGTATCTCTTGCGCCACACATTTTCTCAGACTCCACGTTCATCGCCGATGACCCGCGTTCTCGGGGTCGGTTCACCCTTTGGCGCCGATCGACTGGCCTGGCTGGCCATCGATCATCTTGCCGGATTGGGCTGGAAGGATTGTGAACTGGTCAAGCTCGATCGACCCGGCAGCCGGCTGGTCAGCTATTTTCATGGTGTTGAGCAGGTGGTGATCATCGATGCCGTATGCTTGTCCGATCAACCGGGAAGTGTTGTTGCAATAGACCTTGAGAGGTTGCAGCAACTGGATTATCCGACCTCCAGTCATGGTTTTGGTGTGGCCGAGGCTGTGGCCCTTGCCAGGCAACTGGGTGAACTGCCGCCCCGACTCCACGTGCTGGGTATTCAGACAGGTGAAGATGTCATGCAACTGCCGGCCGTTGATCTACAGGTGCTTGCAAAGCTGGTTAGCGGCTATTTGGATACGGCATCCTTTCAGGGCCGATTGGATTAGTGTCAACAGGCCCTGGTTCGGCGATTCGGTGTCAACAAGCTCTGACACTCGTCTCATCATCCGCATAAGGTTTTCAGTGAATTGCCGATAAGAGAGATGGGGTTATTCCGGGAGTGATGATGAAGCCTAAAAAGATCGGGCGGTTTCAGGTTGGAGAACAACTGGGTGTTGGCAATCAGGGTACGGTCTATCTCTGTCACGACAGCCAGCTGCAACGCAAGGTTGCGATTAAACTGCTCAACAAGTCGCTGCAGGAATCATCGTTTCTGGATGAAGCCCGGGCGGCTAGTAAGCTCCAGCATGCCAATATCGTCTCCATCTACGAGGCCGGTGAGCACCAGCAGATACCCTACCTGGTGTTTGAGTATGCACAAGGCGAACTACTGAAAGACCTGATCAATGGTGAGCCTTTGGAGGTGGGTGATGTACTGCGGATCTTTCAGGGCCTGCTGGAAGGCATGGGCCAGGCCCACAAGGCAGGTATAGTCCATCGTGACCTGAAGCCGGCGAACATCATTATCAGCGAAGATAAGGTTCCGAAGATAATGGACTTCGGCATCGCCCGCCTTTTATCGGAGGCAAAGGGCCCGGATCGTCAACTAATCGGTACACCCAGATACCTGGCGCCGGAGTACATCCAAAGAGGCGAAGTCGGGCCGCAGGCTGATGTTTTTGCCCTTGGTTTGATTCTGGATGAGATGTTGACCGGAATGCCTGTGTTTAGCGGTCACAATCAGCAGATCGTTATCGATGCCATTCTCAAGCTGGAGGTGAAGCCTCCATCCCAGTTCAATCCGGCAGTGGATGAGAAGCTCGACCGCTTCATCCTCAAGTCCCTGGAAAAAGATCCTGTCTTACGTTACAGCGATGCAATCGAGATGTTGCAGGCCTTCAATGAGATGCGTGGCGTGACAGGGGAAAAACTGAGTGTCGAAGAAGATGCGAGCGGTACGGTGGAGTTCCTGCTCCGGCGGATGAAAAGGAAGAGCGACTTTCCCGCATTGTCGCAGTCGGTGCGCAGCATCAATGCCATGGCCGACGCCAGCAATAAGGATGTCAATCAGATGGCGGGCGTCATCGTCAAGGATTTTGCATTGACGAACAAGATCCTGAAAGTGGTCAACTCCGCCTACTATGGACGCTTCTCCGGAAGAATCGGAACCGTATCGCGGGCAGTCGTGGTTTTGGGTACACAAGCTATCCGCTCGTTGGCGGCCTCTTTGATTTTTTTCGAGCATATCGAAAACAAGCAGCAGGCCGAACACCTCAGGGAGCTGGTCTCTTCGGCGATGTTCCGTGCAACCCTGGCACACAAGGTGGCGGATGAAATCGATCAGAAGGAGGCCGAGGCCTATTTTCTTACCGGTTTGTTGAACGACCTGGGTAAGTTGCTGGTGGCATTCTATCTACCTGATGAGTCACAGGAGATTGATCGGCTGATCAAGGTCGATGGCAAGGAGCCGGTCGCGGCGCAGCACAGCGTACTGGGTGTCAGTTTCGAAAAGATCGGGATTGAGATCGCCGGACAGTGGAATTTTCCCAAGTCACTCATCGATAGTATGAAGCATTGGCAGGGGGATCATAAACCGGTCAACCGATTGGAGCGCAGACGTCTGGTCACCGCATTTGCTGATGATGCCATGGCGGTGATGATTGAATCGGGGCTCGACAGCAAATCCGCAATGGAAAGCCTGGCTAAAAAATATGATAAGGGGCTCAACATCACGAACAAGCAGATCTCTCGATTCGCCACTCGGTCGATGGAAGAGTTTCAAGAAGTGGCGAAGGCGATATCGAGCGATATATCAGATCAATTCATACAAAAACTCACCTCAAAAACCGATGATCTGCAATCCCATAAGGGGGTTGAAAAAAGTAAACCTAAAGCTATGGACAAGGACGGTTTGTCCGAAACACAGATTCTGGATGAAGAGGGTACCCAGACAGTCCAATCGACAGCCTCCGAGGATAATCCTCCAGCAACTCCGGAAGATGCGGAAACCCTGCTGATGGATGGCCTGCAGGAGGTGACGGGCATGCTGGTGGGAAACCACAGTGTATCCGAAATCTTCAACGTGGTGCTTGAAACCATGTACCGCGCGGTCGGCTTTCAAAGAGTCGTGTTGGCGCTACTGGATCGCAAGCGGGGGGAGATGGTGGGCAGATTGGGTTTCGGCAGTTCCGCCGATGAGTTTGTCGAGCTGTTCCACTTTCCCACGGTATATAGCGTGGATGTCTTTCATGGGGCATTGAAGAATGCCGTGGATGTCTATATCGCAGATACCACCGAAGGGAAGATTCAGGCCGATATTCCCGAATGGTACAAGCAGATCTCCAGTGCGGGATCATTTCTGCTCTTTCCCCTGGTGGTTAAAAACAGAGCGGTCGGTTTGATCTATGCGGATCATTCCAGTCCGCACGGTCTGGAGATCGATAAAAAGAGACTCAATCTGCTGAAGTCTCTCAGAAATCAGATTGTATTGGCGGTGAAATCCTAGGGATTGTAAGATCTGTCCAATAAACATCAATCGCCGTCAATAATCAAAAACAGCTACGGCTCGGCGTATTGGATTTGTGTTAACAGGCCTTAGGATTTGAAGCTACCGGAATATGTCTGGTGCTTGGATTTCAGTCTCACAACTGGAAGCCGTAATGTTGGGATTCAACGCCATATTTAGCATAGTGAAAGCATATAGCACTAAAGATTCGCTGATCTTGTTTCTGACATGCATCATGCTAATGTCTCCGGGACATATCAGTGCATGTGGTTGGTGGGGTGACGGTGAAGTCAATAGGGAGGATAACGAAGTAATAACGACACCGGATGGAAGGGTGTTGCCCCACATAGTAAACCAACACTCATCAAAACTACCGGGACGGATGGGTTACGGCATTGCAATACCTGATCCGGGCCGTGCCATTCCTTATCTGCAGGCGACCATGGGACGCCCGCTCAATCGTATTGCGGAGCTGAGCGCGTTCGGGTTTAAAACGGTCATCGATATCGGTACGTCTGAAAAGAGTGCTCGTCTGCACCGAAAGGAGACCGAAGTGCTTGGTATGCGCTATATAAGCATACCGGTAGACGGCAACCTGCCGAGCCGGGAGCAGGTTGAGGATTTCACTCAACATGTTGTAGATGCCAGCCATGGAATGCTGTTGGTCTATGCCCCAAGATCAGAACTGCTTGGGACTATGTGGGCGGCCTACCGGATGAATCTTGGCGCACCTGCCGGCTTCGCCATTAAGGAAGGCAGAGAACTCGGTATGCTGCCTGATCAAGAGATTACTCTTCGTAATCGTTATGGATCAAAAAAAGACCCTGAAACGCCCTAGCTGAACAGGCGTTTCGGGTCGATAAAAGTCCTTAAATAGCTGCCTTCATCGGATGGTTTGTATTGCTTATCTAGGCGGCTGTTTCGGTTACTAGACTCTGCTCTTCGAGCTTAAGGAAACTGTTTGTCAACTTAGCCAGTTCCCGGTAAAAAGGAATACCTGCCTGCGCTATCACCGCATCACAGAACTTGGGTATCCAACCCAGAATATGCTGTTGCAAGAACATGCGCTGAATTGACAGGCAGTACTCGGCACTGATGCGATCCATCTCTATCCACTTGTCGGCTTCCCAATCGGCCAGCTTCTGCATGAACTCAAGTTCAACGCTGATATGATCAGGCAGCCCCGTGAACTGGGAAGCGTAATCAAGTCCGGTTGTCTCGATAAACTTCTTCACTTCAACTGTTCTGGCGCCCCATAAACCACCTGAGTCACCATCCACTTCAGTGAAAATCGATTCATGGGCGGAAATGTGCCGTCCAGGACCTATGAACAGGCGCGAAAATTCAAGCGCAAGTTGATCGGCTATGGTTGATACGGGTTCGCTGTAAAAAGAGCTCCCCATTTCCAGCTCCATGTCCGAGAAGGCCCCCGCCAAGCGGGGCCCCCTCAGTTCGTTGATGAAGGCTTCGCTGGGCTCCTGCCGAAAGACCAGGGTCAATAACCCATACATGTCACTTCTTGTTTTGGCGTTATCGGCCATTTTATTCCAGTCGGTTCCCATTTCAGCTCTCCTCTTTCAGTAGACTCAATTTATGCCTTGGCTACCCTGACGACGGTATCCATCCACCGCTGTGTGCCGCTGATAGGATCTGATGAGTTGGGGATGATGGTATTGGGATGAGTACCATGCTTTTTCCACCATATATTCTTCACATCCGGATCAGCCGCGGCGCCTCCCGGTGTGGGAGAACGCTTGCCCGAACCATAGACCCCCGAGTGCTTGCGACCCAGGTGATGGGATATGGCGATCACACCCGGAATGATGCCTTCGGTAACATAGGCTGTGGTGGTGATCTCGCCCAGGCTGTTATAGACTCTGATCTTGTCGCCATTCTTAATACCGCGCGCTTCAGCCGTCTTGGTATTGATCCAGCCGGGATTGTCGTGCTTGATCTCGGTGAGCCACTTGCAGTGCGCGGTCCTTGAATGGGTATGTACCGCCACCTTGTAGGTGGTGAGATTCAGCTCATCATCCGCCATCTTCTGGTGTTCGGGAATCGGCGTATAGGATGGGAATGCCGGAAAACCCTTGTTGGCGAAATTATCTGAATAGAAGTCCAGATAACCTGCCTTGACGAACTTGGTATTGGGGGGATAGGCCAGGTAAGCCGTGCCATCGATATTTTGCGCGACATAGGCCTTTTTAGCGCCTTTCGTACCCAGATACCCTTGACGCTTGGCTTCGGCTTCACTGTCGACACCTGCCTTTTTCCAGTTCCAGTAGACACCGGTCTTCTCATCGAGAATCACGCCATCGCCGGACACGTCCACCTTGGTCTCATAGAAGCCGTAGTTGGGTTTGGCCTTCGGATCGTGCCATACGCCTTGCTTCTTCATATACTCGAAGCCTCCGGCCTCCCGCACACCGGGTGTCATCTCACAGGACTGACGTACGAAGTCTTCCTTGCTTGAGTATGCCAGTTCAAAGCCCATGCGCTTGGCCAGCTCAGGCCAGACATCGCCCTGGCAACGTGATTCTCCCAGGGGTTTAACCAACGGCTGCCGGATATAGAACTCGGCGATCTGGTTTGCCGACACCATGTCCTCCCAGTCCCAGCGCTCCAGGTATGTGACGTCGGGTAGGATCAAGTCTGCATACTGAGATGATTCGTCATAGACGATGGTTGTTGAAATAAGGAAGGGGATAATACTTTCATCCCGCATAATCGACTGCAGTTCCTTGTTGTCGCCATTGATGAATCCCGGGTTGTAGCAACTCCACCAGTAGACCTTCGGTCGACCCGCCTGGCCATCCTTGATCATCGGTAGCACCTGGTGGCTTACATGATGAGTCGGGTAGGCCGCTTCACCCGGAAACCCGTCCTTGACGTGGAGCGTTTTGTGGACCTTCGCCTTGGGGGAGGAGGGATGTTTCCAGCCTGCTCCAACACCCATGACACGTCCACCCGGACGATCGAGATTGTTGGTGATCGCTGACAACAGCATTGCCGCCCGCTCCTGATCCGCGCCGTGATAGTGCATTACGGTTCCACGGTAGGTGACCAGGCAGGCTGATTTGGCTTTTGCGAACCCGCGAGCGATCTTGCGTATGGTATCGGCTGGCACACCACTCTGTTTCTCTGCAAACTCGGGGGTGTACTTAGCGACATTTTTCTTCACCGCTGCAATCTTCTCATCGATAGTCGCTTTGTAGTTTTCGCTGACACGCATGAATTTGAAGTGATCCTTCCTGTAGAGTTTCTCGTTCATGATGACATTACACATGGCCAGCATCACCAGTCCGTCATGTCCCACTTTGATCGGTACCCACTGATCGGCCTTGGCCGCCGTGTTTGTCAGGCGCACGTCGAATACGTATAGGGGTACGCCACGATCAACCTTGGCCCGGATCAGGCGCTGGGCGGTCGGAATATGGTTGGTATGGGTCTCAAACTGATTGCTGCCGAAAATCACCACGTAATCGGTGTTGTCATAATCCCAGTTGTCATACATGCCCCCCCACAGACTCTCCTGTCCTACCCATTTTGCCGCCTCACAGACAGAGGTGTGATTACCGATGGTGCCAGTGCCGTAGGCCTGCATGAAGTCGTACATGGTGGCAGCCTGGGACGCCTTGTGTCTGCCGTACTGATACATGAACAGTTCAGGGGTACCCGCATCGCGCAGGGGTTTCAGCTTGGATACGATCAGGTCAAGGGCCTCATCCCAGGAAATACGTTTCCATTTGTGCTCGCCACGTTTGCCTGCGCGTTTCATCGGGTGCAGGATCCGGTCGGGGAAGTAGACCTGGTTGATGCCCGCCTGTCCCTTGGCACAGAGTTTGCCGAGTGTGCGGATGGAATCGGGATGGCCTTCGAGCTTTACCAGGCGTCCGTCCTCTACATAACCGATCATGGAGTCTCGGGTTACACACTGCCAGCAGGCCGTGGGAATTGCCTGTCTCTCCTTACCTGTTGTGGGTGAAAAATCCTTGCCGCCCGCCTGCAGTTTAAGCGATCCGGCAAATGCACTCTGACTGCAGCCCAATCCGGCTGCCAATGCGCAACCGCTGCCTGCGGTCAGTTTCATGAAATCACGACGATTTAACTTTTTCATATCAATTCCTCTCTTAATACAGGCTCTCAGGGTCTATGGAATCTGGTCCACAAAGTGGTCCAGTTTGCCCTTCTTTCGCTGTGTATAGAGGGTTTTCAACATGTTGTCGGGATCGATGTAGAACACATGAGGAATGGTTCCCTCTTCCGGAAGCAGAACGTTGTCGGCCTTGGCCAGGTTGTGCTCTTTTACAAGCTTGGAGACTTCGCTGTTCGGGTCGTTGAGGTCACCGAAAATTCGTGCACGTCCCTGGCAAGTGTTGACACAGGATGGTTCGACCCCGTTATCGACACGATGAGCACACATATCGCATTTGTCCGCAGCCTGCTTTGTCGGATCAGCGCCCGCTTTGACAAAGGGATCAAATGAACGGACGCCGTAAGGGCAGGCATCAATACATTTGCCGCAGCCGATACATTTTTCCTTGTCTATCAGGATCAAGCCATCAGGACGTTTATAGGTCGCACCCGTGCGATAACGTATGGTTTTGCCATCAGCCGTCTTGAATTTGGCCCGTTTGCCTGGAAATTCCGGACAGGCTTTGACACAAGGTGGAACACCATCTTTCTCATTGCCCTCGCAGTGATTGCACATCAGGGGTAAGAATTCCTTCTTGGTATTTGGAAATGTACCCATGGTTTTCTCTTGGACGACTGCCCGGAAACGGCCCAAAGAGACATTGTTTTCAGATTTGCAGGCCACGGTACAGGCCCTGCAGCCTATGCAGCGCCTGAGGTCCATCACCATCGCCCAACGGGGTGCTTTTGATTGAGCCGCTTCAAGACTCACCTTCGGTGTCGCCAATGCCGCAGCGCCTATCGCGGCTGTGCCTACACCACTCAGAAATTTGCGACGGTTGACGTCTGGTGTTTTGTTATCACTCATATCGTATTCTCCTACGCATCTCCTCACCCTCCGCTACAGTTGATTGTGTGGTTTTTGCAAGATCATCACTACTTCTCGTCTCTTCCAATAGCTCAATGGTGTCTTCAAAATTGCCGAATGCACCGTCGAGAATGTTTACTGCGTACTTTTTGTTATGTACGCCGTTACCAACGCGTACAATATTGAGAAGATCATTTCCCTCGGCTAGCATTTGCTCTGCTTGGGTCAATCTCTCATTGTCCAATCTATCCTTCAGTTCGGCGAAGAGATTCCTGGCTTCCTTCTCAACCTCTTCCACGTCCGCCACCTCATTGGTGAGTAATTCGTTCCAGTCACTGAGCATTTTTCTGTGTTGTTCTGTATGGCAGGCAGCACAGGTATCGCCTGAGGCGGTTCTCACGTCATGCCCTTTACTCAGTGTCTTCTTGAGATGACAGCCCATGCAGTTTGTGTTGACCTCGTACATCAGATGCGGGTCACCCGAGATATCCTCATTAACAGGAGCGCCTGAAAGCAGCAGCTTTTGGTACTTGTGCTGATCGACGTGACAGAGCTGACAATCATTGCGTACGAAATCAAGATGGTCAGTTCTGTTCTTATGTTCGATCACGCTGTGACAATCGAAGCAGTCAGCCTTGTTCGGCACATGCTTGTCATGCATGAGTTCGCGGTCGCCTGCAGTTGCCAGTAACGTCTGACTTCTGTTATGGCAGGTAAGACAGCCATTCGAGACGACATTTCCGGTATTAATCTCTCCCTCCCCGCTTACCATTTCGAAGTGGCAACTCTCACAGGCAACGCCTGATTCCTGTATTGTCTGATGAGTGATCGGTTTTTTGGTGCTGGCAGGGTCGCCTGCCTGTAACTGGCTTTGAAGCGATTTTGTCGGGATCGTGTGGCAGATATCGCAACGGGAGACCCCTTGATTGAAATCGATGGCCGGCTTGTTGACAAAGGTGATTTTCTTAATGTCCCCATTGGCCATCTCCGCTTTGTCAAGTGTGGGCTTGTCCAGTTTAAGGTGACAAAGGAAACAGATGTCTTCAGGCACCTCGAAGTGCTTTTTCTCCGTTGTCTTGAAATGGCATGTATCGCAGGTGATCTGGTGGCCATCGAGAGCCTTATCACTAAAGTGAACCTGGTGTTTGAAACGGACCCGATCAGTAAACTGTATCTCCACCGGCGCCAGTTTCTCACGGTCGTGACAGCCGGACTGTAAACAAGCGCCATCCTTGATCACAGGGCGTATGGGCAGTGGAGCATCCCGGTCATAAAGGTATGCTGCAAGGTGGCGTAATCCTTCGTACTTGGCCTTCATGGAATGCTTCTCGCCTGGTAAAAAGTGGCAATCGACACACTCCGCCTGCATGCCTTCCGGATTATTGCTCTTGTAGTGATAGTTTGACTTCCAGGCTTCATACTGCTCTGTCATGGTGTGGCAGCTGCCCCCACAAAAAGACGACTGCGACGTGTAATACTCAAAGCCGCCCCAGGCGGTTAAGAGAAAAAGAACTGTTCCCATGAAGATCAGTACCATCAGTCGCCAGGTAACTCTTAATTCAATTCCAGCGCCACTATTCATTGCCTTTGTTTTCCCCCAGTCGGGCAGACTGTGTTCACTCGGCTTTGTGTTTATATGTTTCGGAACATCAGCAAGAGTCGTTCCAGGTTATTATCTGTTTGAAAATGTGGAAAAATATAAAGTAGAAAAAATATAAATCTGGATTTAGTTACCTGTTGGTTACTTTTCGCTGAATTGTGTAACCATTGTGGTTTGTTCTTTAATTACATGCTGTTAGCAAAGCACCGCCTGACAGTATGTTACCGATAGGTAACATACCGAGATGTGGAGAAGCACTCCGGAGAAGGCTTCTTCACTGCCCATGAAAAAGCGGGTACAAACAGGTGGTCTGGATGCGGACAGTAGGCGTATGCAACTAAAAAACAACAACTTCCTGATTAAGTAATGGATTCTGCTATCCTTGCAGAATAGCAACTATAAAAGTACGGGAAAGTGTGGCCATTGAAGGTCTTTGTTCGCTGCAGGGAGCGTATGACATTTCGTAATGCAGCTACCGTGACATAACTTAGCAGTATCCCTGAGAAGTTGTTTTAGTGAGGATCCCAAGTGCGATTGACCTTTTTAATATTACTTTTCTGGATTACTCCAATTTATGCAGCCAATACGGAATCACCTATCCGTTTCGGTTTAACGGCTGTTGTGCCCACTGAAAATCTAAGATTTCTGGATCAATGGAGTCAATACCTGGAGCAAAAAACAGGTCGCAAGGTCGAGTTTGTGCAGAGAAAGTCTTATCGGGAAGTAATGGATCTGTTGGATACGGGTGTTATCGAATTCGCTTGGATCTGCGGTTATCCTTACATCCAGGCAAGAGAAACGGAATCACTTCAGCTCCTGACAGTGCCTATTTACCGGGGAGCACCACGTTATCACTCTTATATAATTGTCCATCATAGCAGTCCCTATAAACGCTTCAGCGACCTGAGAGGGAAAAGTTTCGCCTTCTCTGATCCTGATTCGAATTCAGGTTTCCTCTATCCACTGGCCTTGATTGCAAAAAAAGGAGAGAAGCCTGAGACTTTTTTCCGCCAGACATTCTTTACCTTCAATCACGCTGAGACGGTACAAGCCGTTTCCGAGCAGGTTGCAGATGCTGGAGCCGTAGACTCGTATATATGGGAGTACATTGCCGTCTTCAAGCCGGATATTACTGAAAAAACCCGAATAATAAAGAAATCGCCAAGCTTTGGTTTTCCACCTGTTGTATACCGTCTAGGTATAGATACCGACATAGTAAAACAAATGAAACATACACTTGAAAATATGCATCAGGATTTAACCGGACAGGAACTACTCGACCGGCTCAAACTGGATGGCTTCGGTGATTATTCTGATTCGTTGTTCAATGAAATCCGCGCTTTGGAAAATACAGTTCAAAGCGCCGACCCCAGGTACTCCGTGGTACAAACAGATTAATTATTCAGTATACAAATGCCCAAGATTAATCCGAAATCCTGGCCATTGGCGATAAAGTTATCCCTCACCATAACGGCCGTTGTTACATGCGTCGGGTTTTTGATCGGAATACTCATGGTTGTACAGGACTGGAAACGATTTCAAAATGATTTGGGTGAAAAAGCGCTGCTGCTATCTGAATCCATTTCAATCACTGCGCCAAAGGCTATGCTGCGAAAAGACTATTGGTCTCTTTACCTCAGTCTCAAGAATATGGCATCCAAGGGTCCTGGAGCCAGAAGCGAACACGAAATCATAGATGCGATGATATTGGATGCTGAAGGCCTGGTTCAGGCCCATCTTCATCCCGCGAAGCATCCGATAGGTCTTGTCTTTGCGCCAGATAATGAAACCGAGAAAGCTATAACCAGCCAGGCGATGGCCGCGAGAACTCCGACCGTGTTGAGCAACGGCGGTTTTTCCAAAGATGGATTTCAGGAAGGTGTCGTACCGCTGTTTTCAGATCAAAAATACCTTGGTGTGGTTCGGGTTCGTCTCTCTGTCGTCAGTCTATTCGAAAAGGCGAAATCCACAGCCGTAATCGTTCTTTTGTCGATATTGCTCTTCGTCTTTATCGGAAGTCTGCTGGGTACCATAGTATCCAGGCGGGTTGTCGGGCCTTTGACCGCAATCACACACGGGCTTGAGGCGGTAGGACGTGGAGAGATGACCGACTTTTCACCAATACCGGTGAAAGAAGGAGATGAAATAGGAAGGCTTAGTGTGACCTTCAATCAGATCATGTCTGAACTGGCGGAAAAAAAGATGCTCGAAGAGGAGATCGCAATGAGCGAGAAACTGGTCGCCTTGGGAAGAATTACCGCCGGTGTGGCGCATGAGGTAAATAATCCACTTGCAGGGCTTTTAAACTGTATAGATACGCTGCGTCAGCATCCAAACGACAAGGAGTTGATCGATCGTTACCTGCCGGTTATTGACCAGGGACTGCATCGGATTAAAGATATTGTTCATAACCTTCTCGTTGGACTCAAGAACGAGGATAGTGATGAAATGATAAACATTCAACAGGTCGACAAGCTTCATGATTTGATACTGGCGGAAATAGGTGAAAGAGATATCAAAATATACTGGAACAATACAGCAGATAGAGATACCTGTATTCCAGGAAAGACCGAACAGATAATCTGTAATTTACTGAAAAATGCTGTTGAAATCATTCCCGAAAACGGAACCATTGATTTCAACATGTATCAAGAGGGAAGGCGTCTCGTCATCAAAGTCAGTGATAATGGCCCCGGAGTTGCCTCAAATATAAGAAACCAACTATTCGATCCTTTCTTTACAACAAAGCCCAACGGCACAGGATTGGGACTGTGGGTTGTCTACCGTCTGGTTCAGAATATGCAAGGTATCATCGAGGTAGAGAGCGAGCTGGGAAAAGGTACGACTTTCCTCATCGAACTACCGGTAATCAACAGGCAGGCAGCCTGATGCAGAATAGTATGGATCAGACGATGGAGGCGGATAGCTACAAAGACTTGTGCCTGTTGTTGGTTGAAGATGATGAGATCATGCAAATATCGCTTGTTGACAGGCTACGCATAGAATCAATACCTGTGCGTGCGGTGAGTGATACTGCGAGTGCAAGAAAAGAGCTGGAAAAAGGAGATATAGATCTCGTCGTAACCGATATCCGCCTACCGGATGGTACAGGGATCGAACTCTTTACAGATATCTCAAACAATTATCCAGGCATACCTGTCATCCTCATGACGGCTTATGGCGATATATCGGACGCAGTCGCTACGGTTAAAGCCGGCGCTTTGGATTATCTAACAAAACCTTTTGACATTAATGAGTTCATCAAGAAGGTGGTGCACCAGCTCTCATGTATTTCCGACATTCAGTTAACGGCCAACAACCCTGGCACTGATAATGATTACTTCAAACCAGGTAGTGGTTGTTTGGGAAAAAGCAACGCCATGCGAAAGATCGAGAGACTTGTGGCGCGTCTCAGAGAGAGTGACAGTTCAATATTGCTTACCGGAGAGTCCGGGGTTGGCAAAGAGGTCGTTGCAAACCTGATACACAACAACAGTCTGAGGTCACAGGGTCCCATGGTCAGTGTGAACTGTGCCGCACTACCTGCCACACTGATCGAAAGTGAGCTCTTTGGCCATGAAAAGGGGGCTTTTACCGGAGCGACACAACAACGAAAAGGACGTTTTGAGCAGGCTCAAGGCGGCACCATCTTTCTTGATGAGATCGCGGAAGTATCGTCCGATATACAGGTAAAACTACTGAGAGTGCTGCAGGAGAGGGAGTTTGAACGTGTTGGCGGATCGGTTTCAATTCCACTTGATGTGAGGGTGATTGCCGCAACTCAGGCCAATCTCGATGTCGCTATTGAAAAAAATGAATTCAGGTCGGATCTTTACTGGCGCCTCAATGTAATCAATATCGACATTCCACCACTGCGGCAACGTAGGGAGGACATAGTCTATCTCGCCAGACAATTCGTCAGCCAGCTGGGGCGATGTAAAAAGGGGGGCATCAAAGGTCTGTCGAAGGAGGCTGAACTCTCTCTTCAATCCATGTCATTCCCTGGGAATGTTCGTGAACTAAAGAATGTCATTGAAAGAGCAGTCGCCCTTTGCGATGGGCCTTGGATAAGCCAAAGCGATCTTTCGATCACGGACAGCAATGCCCACACTCACGATACAACTACACTAAAAGAGACTATCGAAGAGGCTGAACGGAAGTCAATAACCAGAGCGCTAGCGGAAAATAAAGGCAAAATCAATCAGACAGCGGATTCCTTGGGTATCTCGCGCAAAAACCTGTGGGAGAAGATGAAACGCTACGAAATAGATAAGTAGCTGCCTCGGCTATGCATGAAGCTTGACCAAGGATCTAAAGATGGATTCTTCAGGTGGCTGAACGCCTATGCACCGGATGAAATGGATCCTTATTAAGCTGAAATTCGGCAGGTAAAAAAGAATGCACCGGATTTAAGGATCGTAATCCCTGGAATCCGGTGCGTGGTATAGCCAACCAATCGACTATCTGATTGCAGCTATATTCTCATGGCCGCTTCGGTCGTCAATCACATGGTGCTCTTCATGGCAACGTTGGAGTAATCGCTCTCATTGCCTTCGGTATCATAAGTGGTGACTGCGAAGTAGTAGTCGCCGACATCGAGATTGTCGATGACATAGTCGTGGATGGTGCAGTCTGCCAGGTCCATGACCTGTTGCAGGTTGTCTGCGGTTGTTCCCATATAGATCTTGTAGCCGGCGATCTCGCTCATATCGAGTGATGAGCCGTCTGTGCGTGTTGAAGGCGGAACCCATGCCAGTGATACGCTGCCTACGGTGGGTTCCGGTTCCACTACCTCGATGCTCAGAGGGCTCAGTGATGCGCTGTCGGTTCCATCCGTTACCGTGATGACGATAGCGTCGTAGCGTCCGATATCCTCGCTGTTGGGCGTGCCGCTCAGTACACCGGTTTGGGTGTTGAGGCTGGCCCATGCCGGCAGATTGGATGCGCTGAAGGTCAGCTCATCGTTGTCCGCATCGGAGGCATCGGGTGCAAACCTGTAATCATTCCCGGCGATGACGCTGGATTCGGCTGTACCGCTGATGACTGGGGCGTTGTTCGGTTCTGCCACATCATTGATGGTGATGGTGAATCCATCGAGGCTTACACTGTCACTGCCGTCAGACACAGTGATGACGATATTCCGGTATGTTCCAGCAGACTCGGAATCAGGCGTGCCGCTGAGGCGTCCGCTGTTGGGGTTGAACGCTGCCCAGTATGGCCGGTTGCTGATCGAGAATGTCAGCGCATCGCCGTCGGGATCGCTGGCGGCCGGTGTGAAGCTGTAACCGTTACCCTCTTCAATGGTGGTATCGGGTGTGCCGCTGATGCTGGGGGCGCGATTGGTGTCGCTGACAGTGATGCTGAAGGCATTCAGGGAAGCGGTGGCATTACCGTCGGAGACGCTGATGACAATTTGGTCGGTAGTGCCGGCGGAGCCATAGCCGGGGGTGCCGCTGAGAACACCGGTCGAGGGATTGAAGCTGGCCCAGTCCGGTCTGTTATCGATGGAGAAGGTCAGGCTGTCGCCATCGGCATCATGTGCCTGAGGTGCAAACCGATAGCCGGCGCCCTCTGCAACTGTGGTGGCCGGTGCGCCACTGATTGTGGGTGGCTGGTTGCTGTCGTCGACAGTGATACTGAAGGCATCGAGAGATGCGCTTGCGGAACCGTCGGAACAACTGATCACGATGTTGTTGGTGGTACCGGCAGCGTTTTGATCGGGTGTGCCGCTCAGTTGCCCTGTGGATGTATTGAAATTCGCCCAGTTGGGTCTATTGGCGATGGAGAAGGTCAAAGCGTCGCCATCGGCATCGTTTGCGCTGGGGGTAAAATGGTATGCCTGGCCCTCGGCAACCTGGGTCTGCGGTGTGCCGCTGATTACAGGAGGCCTATTCTCAGCGGGTGGCTCCGGCTCCGAGCCGCTGACGCAGTCCGCCGGTGCCCGAATAACGGTTCTTTCCTGAACAAGCGTTCCATATTCGGTACGCACGCCGCAGGGTACGTTGGCCGGATTATAGAACTTTAATCTCCAGTAGCCTCGTCTGTTGACGGTTTTGCTTCCCAGATAAAGATCCGTACCGGCGATGAAAACGTCTACCTTAACGCCTGGTGTTCCATTGCCTTTGAGAACCAGCAGATCTTTTCTTTTCCGCCATACGGCTTTCTCGAAACTGAATGATTCAGCCGGTTCGGCATAACTCTCTTCAGCGACGGTTCCGGCTTGCAGTTGGCTCATCTCGGTCAGGAAAAGTGCGGGGAGAACAACAAGTGGTAGCAGGGTGTGTAGGGCTTTCATTGTACAACCTCGATTGCGATATATCTTAGTTGTTCACTATGGCGGTCAACACCCGTTTTTATTCATTCACGAGATCACAGTTTTAGGGGACGAACTTCACACATTACGCTGTAGGGTTCCACAGTGTGAAAGAGCTCGAAAATATGAGAATGCATTTGTAAAAAAAACCGGAATTACACCGGATTCCCTTGCCTTTTATGCGTACCAATAAATTGCGAAAGAGAAGTGAGAACTGGTCGGAATCGACTATGAGAGTCAATTCAAAAAAACCTTCGTTTTTGGCACTATTTATGGGAATTTAATGTTGATTATTACCTGCATTCATATTCGGTTTTCTTATGATGTCAACGGCAATAAATTAACTGAATGACGTTTGAATAAAAGCCAGGTCAATCGGCTATTTTTATAACACTGGAATATATAAAATTTAGGAGCAGGATATGATTAAAATTCCTATCAAGCCGGCACTGGTTTTGTTCCTGGTCTTTAGTCTGTCGCAATCGGTTTCGGCATCGGATTATGTTATCGATACGGAAGGTGGACACGCCTATATCCAATTCAAAATCAGCCATCTCGGTTTCAGTTGGCTGACCGGGCGATTCAATCGCTTCTCCGGTGATTTCAGTTACGACGAAAACAACCCGTCAGCGGCGAAGATCGAAGTCATGATCGATACCCGGAGTATCGACTCCAACCATGCCGAGCGAGACAAGCATCTCAGAGATGAGGATTTCCTGAATGTCGCAGCCTATCCGGAAGCCAGGTTTATCAGCAGATCGTTTAATGAGCATGGCGAGGGTAAGGCAACCCTCGTCGGTGATCTGACCTTGAGGGGCGTTACCCGACCAGTGCGAATCGAAGTGGATCATGTCGGTGAAGGGACAGATCCCTGGGGTGGCTATCGGCGTGGATTTTCAGGCAAGACCCGCATCATCCTGGCGGATTTCGGCATAACCAAGTATCTTGGCTCCACCGCCAAGGCGGTGGAGTTGAGTCTCGGTATCGAAGGCATACGTAAAAGATCGAAAAACCGCTCGAGAAGACCGGGCGGATTACGCACTCGTTAGGGCCGCGGATTCTGATCGGATGGGTGAAGCGCATTCAACACTATCCTGAATGTAGCCACTCGACACGAAAACGGATTTTACGCCATGGATTTTCCTCTTCAAGCAGGCGTACGATGGTGGTTTCCAGCCGTTCGCCCTGGTCCAACAGCCGGGCAAGGGTGCGGTTTTCACGACGTGGGATGTATCCCAGATGCTCATTTTTAAACCACACGGCGACAGCATAGCGGTCATGTGGATTACTGGGTTCACGTTTGAGGTGGAGATGCTCACCGACTCGGAGAAAGGGCCAGATCGACGCAGCACGATGGTATTGAAACCCCGCCAGGGGTGATTCCTGAAGCACCACCCGGCGCCGAGCTGGGCATGTCAGGCCGTGAGGCGTCAGCCGTAGAGCCAATCCCGCCATCCGCAATATTGAGAATAGGATATCTTTTCTCTTCATAGGGTACACTCCCCGAAGCTTTTGGGATTAGTAACAGGTCCTGTACGAGAAGTTGAAGAATAACCCGGGTGCAGGCTCAAACCGTGAGCCCGCGGGGGAGGTGGCGACTGTCATGTTGGAATATATCTTGTTCGATGAACACTCTTGGCGTGGGTTCATCGACTATCTGCGTCAGCTGGGTCTGGATCCGCAAACCTCTGTTGCGGAAGAGGGATGGCTGATTGCCTTGCCGGAAGACCTGGATGAAGCGTTGGATGTAAAGATCGAGGCCTATTATGGTCAGTTGCTGGAGGGTGACGAGGCTGCTGTGGCGGAGAGGGAAGGGGAAGCGCATCTGCATGCCGCCGGCGTGAATGTTACCCTGGCGGATGGACGTATCGTTCAGGCCGTCATCGATCCCAAGCTGATGCAGCGCCTGTTGGGGGCCGTTTCACCGCAGGAGTTGGGTGAGTTTGTGGATGCCATAGCCGCCGCTGTGGAAAACCCGGACGAACGTCCCTTGTGTCAACGTTGAGTATCTGTCGCCTGCTCTGGCTGACCCTGTTGCCCCTGTTTCTCACGGTTCTCAGTCGAAAGTCGTTCCGCCTTTCTCTTTTCCACCATCTCTATATACTCTTTCGGTGTCTGGTGGATATTGGTTTCAGGAGGATTGTCGCTGCTTTTCATGACATACAAAATGCCGAGAATGAGCACGATCAGCACGGCAAAAAAAGCGGTGTTTCCCATAATGGATCTCCTGGCCTGCTAGGACCTGTTTACGCGAGTCAACCATGTAATTGCAGAATCCGCCAGTTGCGCTCCCTGGCGATCCCTGAGAGGATTTCGTCAGGGTTCACGGCAACCGGGTGTTCAACGGCCTCCAGAAGGGGAAGATCGTTGTGTGAATCGCTGTAGAACCAGCTTCCCTGCAGATCCTCTTGATGGTCATGCAGCCAATCGCGGAGGCGATTCACCTTGCCTTGCTTGAAGCTGGGTTCTCCCTCTACCTCTCCGGTATAGTGGCCGTCCAATCTCTCCGGCTCTGTGGCAATCAGGTGGTCGATTCCGAACTGTTGGGCAATTGGGGATGTAACAAATGCATTCGTGGCGGTAATGATCAGCAGTGTATCCCCTGCGTTACGGTGTTTTTCCACCAATTGACGGGATTGAGGACTGATGATGGGCAGGATTTTTGATTCGAGGAACTCTCTGCGCCAATCGAGCAGATTTTCCATCGTATTGTCACGCAGCGGTCTCAGGGAGAAACGCTGAAACTCGAAGATATCCAGGCGACCAGCCTTGTAGTCCTGGTAGAAACGATCGTTCTCCAGCTTATAAGCCTTGCCGTCCACAATCCCCCTTTCCACCAGGAACTCACCCCAAAGGTAATCCGAGTCCCCCGCCAGTAGGGTATTATCCAGGTCAAATATTGCCAACGTCATACTCGTGTAGTGTCCTGTACTAGGCCCTGCTAAAACCTACCCACTCCGCCCTGCAGGGACAAATATTTTGTCCACTAAGGCGATATGAGCGAAGTGTAGTCGATCTGATTGAGTGGATGATAATACCTCTGGGCGGTCAAACAGCTCCAGCCCTTCAGGTGTAACAGGGCCTGATGCCCATTTCTTTTCCTTAACTTGCGACTTACAAGTGTTTAAGTCGTGAACAGTAACGGAATATCCATAATCAGCAAAGGCTTATGTTTTACCACCTTGCCGCTCAAGGGTGAATGTGGAAGAATCCACTGTAGAGATTCCATAATAAATTGGCTGCTACCTTGATTGACACTGACGGTTATCGACCCAATGTAGGTATCATCCTGTGCAATGACAATCGCCAGCTGTTTTGGGGGCGTCGGGTCGGGCAGGATGCCTGGCAGTTTCCTCAGGGTGGCATAAAGTCGGACGAAACCCCCGAAGAGGCTATGTTTCGCGAGTTGCGAGAGGAAGTGGGACTGGGGGTAGAGCAGGTTAAGATCATGGGCACAACCCGAGATTGGCTGCGCTATCGCCTTCCCGAACGCTATATCCGCCGCAACCGTGAGCCTTTGTGCATTGGGCAGAAACAGATCTGGTTTCTGCTGCGGGCAAAATGTGGTGAGGAAGCCTTCTGTCTCGATAACTGCGAAACTCCGGAATTCGAGGAGTGGCGTTGGGTCAACTACTGGCAGCCCGTCCGCGAGGTGATCTACTTCAAGCGTAATGTCTATACCAAGGCGCTTGAGGAGCTGGCACCCCTGCTCTATCCGGAAGGGACGCCAAACCGAATTCATACAAACTATTTGAGACAGCAGCGACGTTGAATCGCCTTTTTCGACAGCCGACCATCAGAATGCTAGTCGAGGTTCCAATATTTCCCGTATACCCATGAATACCTTTAAAAAGGATCGGGATGGGTCGAAACGGCCATGCTCACCTATAACCCACCATTCGCGCAAGGAGCGCTGGCATGCTTGATACCCTCCATCGTATCGTGAAAGAGGTCAATGCAGCGCCCGATCTGGAACAGGCCCTTGATATCATCGTGACGCAGGTGAAGGGGGCGATCAGCACGGATGTCTGTTCGGTCTATCTAACCGATTTCGAACGGCGTGAACATGTACTGATGGCGACCAAGGGCTTGCATCGGGATGCTGCCGGCAAGGTGAGACTGCCTTACCACCGTGGGCTCATCGGCCTGGTCTGTGAGCGGGCGGAACCGGTCAACCTGGCGGATGCGCCCAGTCACAGCCGTTATCTGTTTACCCATGAGACGGGTGAGACCCAGTACAAGGGTTTTCTTGGCGTGCCCATCATCCAGAATCGCAAAGTGCTGGGCGTGCTGGTGGTGCGTCAGCATATTCAGCGTAGTTTCGAGGATCAGGAGGTCACCTTTCTTTTTACCCTCGCGGCGCAACTAGCCGGCGCCATCACCTACGCCCAGGCCAGTGGCAATCTGGTGACTCAGAGTGATGACCTTGCACCGCCAAACCGATTTCTTCAGGGGAGACCGGGATCTCCGGGTGTGGCGCTGGGTACTGCCGTTGTCGTCTATCCCCCGGCTGATCTGGATGCGGTGCCGGACAGATCGTCGAAGGATCCGGATTGTGAGGAGGAGGAGTTCCGTACAGCGGTTGCCGCCGTGATTCAGGACCTGATGGCGATAGAGGATCGTTTCGAGGAGACGCTGCCGGCGGAGGACCGTGCCCTGTTCGACGCCTGGCTGATGATGTTGGGAAGTGATTCGCTGATCGGTAATACGGTCAAAAGAATCCATGAGGGTAACTGGGCGTCGGGGGCGTTGCGTGAAACCATAGAGGAGCATGCCAAAGTCTTTGATGCCATGGAAGATGTCTACCTGAGAGAGCGTGCTTCCGATGTTCGGGATCTGGGCAGGCGTATTCTGATGCATCTGCAGCAGAAGGTCGCGGGTCCGACCGACTATCCGGAAAATACGGTACTGGTAGGCGATGAGGTCAGTGCAATGCAGATGGCTGAGGTGCCGCAGGGGCGTCTGGCGGGGGTTGTCTCAGCCCAGGGGGCCAGTTTTTCCCACGTGGCGATATTGGCACGGGCGATGAACGTGCCGGCTGTGATGGGGCTTAGCGATCTGCCTGTGAATCGGGTTGACGGCCGGTTCGTGATTCTCGAGGGCTATCTTGGTCGTCTCTATGTCTCTCCTGCGTCGTCAGTGATCCAGGAGTATCAACGACTTGCCAGCGAGGATCAGGCTCTCTTCAAAGAGCTTGAAGCGGAGAAGGACCTGCCCTGCGAGACGACAGACGGCGCCAAGATACCGCTGTATATGAATACCGGACTGATCTCCGAGCTGGGCTCCCAAGGCAGCTACGAGTCGGAAGGTGTCGGTCTGTATCGCACAGAGCTGCCATTCATGGTGCGTGACAGCTTTCCCGGCGAATCGGTGCAGGTGGCAAATTATCAGAGGGTAATGAGTGCTTTTCATCCCCGTCCGGTAACCATTCGCACCCTCGATATCGGTGGCGATAAACCGCTTCCCTACTTTCCGGTGGAGGAGTCGAACCCATTTTTGGGTTGGCGGGGAATACGCATCTCTCTGGATCATCCCGAAATATTCCTTACCCAGGTGCGTGCTATCCTGCGTGCCGCTATCGGTCTGGATAACGTCCGTATTCTTCTGCCGATGATCAGCCATGTGCAGGAGGTGGATGACGCACTGCTTCTGATTCAGCGTGCCCACGATGAATTGATAGAAGAGGATTATGCCGTAACCATGCCGAAGATCGGTGTGATGATCGAAGTGCCGTCCGCTGTCTATCAGGTCGATGCTCTGGCGCGCCGGATCGATTTCGTCTCCGTCGGCACCAATGACCTGACCCAGTATCTGCTTGCAGTGGATCGGAACAATGCCCACGTTGCGGATATCTACGATGATATGCATCCGTCGGTACTGCGGGCGCTTATCCAGATCGTCTCCGGGGCCAAAGCGTATCAGCGTGAAGTCAGCGTCTGTGGCGAGATGGCGGGCAATCCCGCTGCCGCTGTGCTGTTGATCGGCATGGGTGTGGACAGTCTGAGTATGAATGGGGGCAGTCTGTTACGTGTGAAGTGGGTATTACGATCAGTCTCCCGCTCCAGGGCCAGGGAATTGCTGCAGGCGGCATTGCGTTGCGAAAAGGTATCCGAAGTCAAACTGCTGCTTGGCAATGCCTTGGAAGAGATGGGATTGGGTGGCCTGATGCGTGCGGGCAGGTAATGGGGTGTTGTAAATCATGGTAATAGGTTCAGCCATTACCAATGATCTACCTCTTGTCGCGACAGTTTCAGGCTCATATCCGATTCACCGATACTTGATCACAACTTCCTTGGATGATCGCTCAGGCGGGTTGATAGGTCAGCGTATCCATCAAGTCGATCATGAATTCCATCTCTTCCTCCTCGACCTTTACCCAGCTATCGAAACCCAGAGATTGAAGCACTCCACTCCCCTTAGGATCCTCAGACATAGCCGCCAACAACTCGCTCAGCCGCTGTTGCTTGTCTGCCAGCTTGGGGCCTATCAATAAGGCATGGTGGATTATATGGATCTGACTGGTGACGAGTGGACGCAACTGCTTGCGGGTGACGCCAGACAGGGAGTTAAATGCCTCAGCCAGAAAGAAACCCAGATCAACCTGGCCTTGGATCACAGCTTTAGCAACAAGTGGGTAGCTTTCCTTCTCGTCGCGTTGCGTATTCTCGGCATTGAGTTCGGCCGGTTCAAGCATGATGGCGCACATGAGGTTGACATCGGGATCATCGGTAGCGGCGATTCGTATTCCGCTGCTTAGGTCTTCCACTACCTGTGTTGGGCTGTCATCCCGTACAGCAATAATCGCTTCATCCGCCACACCGCCGGGCCTGGCCACAGGCAGGAATCCTTTTTCGCGCACCAGCATGGCCGCATCGTAAGGATTGGCATAGATCAGATCCACCTGGTCGGATTGGATCGCGGATCGCTGATCGTTGAAATTATTGTATAGCTCCAGATGGATCCCTTCATCAAGGGCCTTCTGCAGCCAGGTGTTGAATATATACCAGCCGGAGATATGATCGGGTGTAAAGTCGGGGCTTACAGTGAGTTGAAATGGCATTTTGGAATCTCCAGCTTAGAATAGGGTTGGGTAGGTCTTGATGCACTCCTCGACCTTTCTCCGCGCAGGTTTACGGCGGACAGAGGTGTAACCGGTAATCTTGCCGTTACGCACATTGGGGATAACCGTTGCCAATACCCAATAGAAGCCGCCATCTTTTCGCAGATTTTTCACATAACCATGCCACTTTTCTCCTTTTTGCACCGTATCCCATAAATCCTTGAAGGCAGCCGGAGGCATATCCGGATGACGCAGTATGTGGTGAGGCTGGCCCAGCAGCTCATCTTCACTGTAAACGGCCATCTCCACAAAGGAGTGGTTGACCTGGGTGATGATGCCGGCGGGATCGGTACGGGAAACGATGAGGCGTCCATCCGGATATGGTGACTCGATATCCGTCACCAAAATATGGCGACTGCTGCCATCCTGGAAAGTGAGCGTATGCTCACGGTAATCGCCGACAATGTCGTCAGGGTTCATATCATGCATGGTAATGAGCTCCAAGTGATCTCACTGAATCAAAGTTAGATGAGTTTTGAGATACCTTCCGCCGCTCGTTTTACATCAAGGAAGATCAAACCAAGTTTTGTGCTGGATTTTGCCAGAACGGATATGACCGCCTCTTCACCTGCATGGGTCATGATGACATAGCCTTGATTACCCTTAATCAATACCTGTTCAAGTTCCCCACGGGCCAGTTCTTGGGCAGTTCGGTCACCCAGGGAGAGCATGGCTGCACTCATCGCGCCCACCCGGTCCTCATCCAGATTAGCGGGTAGCAGGGAGGCCATGATCAGGCCGTCAGTAGAGATGACTGCAGAGGCCTCAATGTCTGCAGAGGTGCCGTTGAGTTCACTCAGTATCGATGCCAACATGTCTTCACGCATTGTCGTTTACTCCTGGAGTGGTATAAAAAAAATTACAGCTAAGGTTCTATTTGGTGTAAGTACTGACCATATTGTTGAGCTGTGTCCGGCTCATGCCCGTTATCCGGAAGAGTTGGTCAAGCTCTTCGGCCAGGCGGAATGAATCATGGAGCTTTCGCTCCACCCTGTTGATGTCAACCATTGTCGGTTTGGTTCTCCCATAGTTTTTCTGTCGAGTAACGCAGGGTTAGTGTCCACACCAGATCGCGAAATGCCGGTTGATTGAGACAGGGACGGTCTTCGATAACCAGCACAAAGCGTTGTTGGCCGATATGCAGGGGCCAGAATCCAAGCTGGCTGTTGCCTGAGGCGTCAGCCAGCGTCCAAGCTTGTTGATTCAGGCCCAAGTTATTGGCGAGCAAGTGTTGGTGTCGTTCATAGAGGGAACCCAGATCGGCACTGACGGCGGATAGCGCTTCGGCGGCTTCATGCGGTATACCACTGGTTGCAAGGTAGAATCCCTGGTTGTCTGCCAACAGCGCCTTGCCAGTGAAGGAAACCTGCTTCAACAGTTCAGGAAGTACATCCTCCAACGGGCCCACCGGTGCCGACAGGGGGGAGTCGAGTCCAGTTAACCAGCCGAGGTCCTGTAGCCTGGAGATCAGCTCCACAGTCGCTTGCTGATCCAGTCCACTCCAGTTGGTAAGACGTTCACTATCTGCAATCGGACATCTGCTTTGCGCCAGAATGCCAAACAACAATCGTCTTGCCGGTTCCATATGGCTTGAACTCGCCGCATAGAAGGTGCCTGCAGGGGTGGGTTCCAAATAGGCAGAGGTATCCAGGTTCATGGTCATGTCATTAGTTCGCCAACGTGGGATCTAGGGAGTAGAGCAGAGACTGCACCAGTAGAGAGACATCGCCCTTTTTGCGGGCATCCACCTCCAATAGTGGCAGTGTGGACCAGCCGAGGGCAGACAGTTCTCGTTGATAATCGCCAATTGTCGGGGTGGATTTTTCATCCATACGGGTAATGCCGATGGAAACCGCTGTGCAGCCGATAAAATCTTTAAAGGCATCAAGAAAAAAGTGGAGGTCGCGAAACGGTTCGATCCGTGAATTGTCGATCAGCAATACCAAGCCGAGTCCGCCTTGTGTGAGAATGTCCCACATAAAGTCAAAACGCTCCTGACCGGGGGTGCCGTATAAGTGGATGCGCTCTTCTCCAGCCAACTGCATAATGCCGTAATCCATCGCGACTGTGGTTTGGGATTTGCGATCTTTCGTCATGTCGCTGGCCAACTCATCAGTGGTAACCATGGGCACATCTGACAGCACGCTGATAGCTGTTGTTTTACCGGCGCCTACAGGGCCGGTGAAAATGATTTTATAATTTGCCATAGGGTTTCATGATCCGGTCTCAGTATTCATCATGCAGCACGCAGATGATTCAGGATGCGCCCCAGCAGTCCTTTACGTGAAGGCTCCGCTTTTTGCATCTGAACCATTTCCTCACCCCCGGGTACTGTTTGAAGTTGTACCAAGCCCAAGTTATGGCAAGCGGAGTAAAAGGCACAGACATAGCGCGCTTCCATGCCCAGGGTGTCCGCAGTCTGGGCCAGGGAAACCGGGGTTCGGGACCACAACGCGGCGATACGAAGAAATGGTGAAATGCTCAATAGCCGGGTTAAATTAGGCCACTGCCGTAGATGTACCGGAGCATGAATGTCCGTGTTAAGCGGGAGGCGGCCGCGGGCACTCCATAAGGTCACTTTCCAAAGCAACGCATCCATATTCTGAGGTGTCTGCTTACTGAGTCGCAACAGGTTGCTTTCGTTGACGCGAGGATTCTCGAAACGAATCTCGTCCGGTTTGACTGCCATGAGGCAGCGTGGGCGTAGCCTGGAATCACTGAGGTCAGTCAAAGCAACACCGGCTTTTGGCAGCAGGGTGATACTTTTTCCGCCAGGCAGGTGGAGTGCGATCGGATATGCATCTTTCCGGCAGCGTGCTATGGCGGTCTCCAGGATGTGTTGGAATAGGTTTTGGGAATCATAAAAAAGCTTGTCGCGGTCTGCTCCATTGACTAAGTCTGTACTGTTTTCAGTACCGCAACACTCATGGGTGATACGGGTTAGAGTTTCAAGGTTGCGTACGGCATTTTGAGTGTCGTTGGCAGCGAACCCTACCGGCATTCGTTTCTCTTCAGTATCGGGCTGTCCGATAGTGATCGGTTGTACTGATGGCTTGGGGGGAGATTCAGCTTTTTGGATTTTAACCGGTGTTTTTGTTTCGGTATCTGCGTTTTTATGGATTGGTTCATTGCGATAAAAGTCAATAATTGTCTTAAGTGAATCGACCTTTATTGGTTTACGCAGGAACTGCACGCCATCAATCTCTCGATCACGCACCGAGAGTGCGAGCATAGGGCGGTGAGGATAGTGGTTGCGCTGATGCTGAAGTAGTTTTTGACCGTTTAAACTGTCTAAATCCAGTATACACAACTGCGCCTGTTGTTCCGGCACTATGGTATACTTATCTTTGTTCTGCCTTTGGAGGAACAGTTCGAGCATGGCCATATCCCTATCGCTTACTCCCAATAGTGCTATTTTGAATAGCTTTTGATCGTTTCGAGTAGACATAAAGATTCCTCAATTTTCCAGCTTACTGCGTGTCTGATTCCATTCTTCAAGCGCAATAACAATGTTGTTGCCAAGCCTCTCCTGCATGCGTATCAGGTCTTCAAGTGAACGTGTATGGCTATACAGTTCCAGTAATTCGTGATGCAGTTCAGGGGTTTTTGGTGCTTCTATCAGTGCCTCTTCCAGGATCTGCTGCGCCTTGGATACATCGCCAAAATTAAGTTCTTCTCTCGCTAGGTCCAATGGATTCTGTTGTTTTAAGCTGGGCGTGGTTCGAGAGGTTTCTTTTTTTACGAGAATTGTATTCCCCGCAAAAAAGTTGCCGAGCACGGAATGGCGACTGGGTGGCAGCGACTGATCAGGTCGCAGTCCAGGTTTATAGTGCTTGAGAAACAGGTCATAGCGGTCTTGCGGCAGTATTTTTTTCAATTGTCGTAAAAGGCTGCCCCGTAGACTGATGCCCTTGTCGCCAAGTACCAAGTGAAGGTCCAGCATGGCGCCGAATGATGCATCAGCTTCATTGCATGCCAAGTGTAAGCGTACTCTGCGAACATGGTTGATCAGGTTGAATGGTTCGCGTGCGACAGAATATGCTAAATGTTTCGACCACAAGTTCAGGTCAACACCTTTAGGAATGGTTAAATCCCATTGAGGCTGATCAATGAAGGCCATCTGCATCGGATAGCCGGCCGTCTCAGCAGTGTATTCATCAAAATGAGGATTTTTTTGAGCGTCTGACATTAAAGCCACCTAATATCCATGTTCCCCTGAATGTCACGAAACCAGACAAGCAGAGACCCCTTCATTAATCCAGGGTAAAGAGTTGATTAAATTAAGCTTTAATGTCAGATAGAAGGATCAGCCTACACCCTTGAGTGCATCCCTTCAGTATTGCGTATGGTGGTCTGTCGCTCCAGAGAGGTTCTTGACATGTATCAGCCTAAAGATTTCCAGTTTTAACGGTAAGGATGACAATATCTTTAGTACTTTTGTGACTTAGATCACACATTATTCGAAGTAATGGTAGAAAGAAGAAGTTAATTCTGGATGTGTTTTCACGCGGTTGAATATGTGATGTCTGATTTATAGGCGGCCGTCGAGGGCTGTGGCGGCTAGTTCCTTAAAGCATGCATGCACTTGCCGCACACTTGTCATCCCCATGGCGTAGAAGGAATGGAGAGTTTATGTGCTGCCTTTTCAGGTCACGGGTATAAAGTTGTAGATAAGGCAGCAACTCAATTGTTTAAAGAGAACCCCAGTTGCTGCGGCGTCTTTGGAATCGCAGATGTGGCAGGATCAGGCCAATCAAAATGCCGGCAATGATGACACCCGCACCGATAAGGAACCAGTCACGTGTGGCCTCATTGCTGAGGCCGCGGTTTTCCTGCTTCAAATCCTCCGCTTCACGGGTCAGATCGGCAACCTGTTTGCGCAGTTCATTGCGTTCGTTGGAGATGCGAATTGCATTGGAAGCGGTTCTCTGGATGCTTTGCAGCTCCTGTTCCTGCTTGTCCTTGATCTGTTGCAGCTTTTTGTGTGAGGCCAGTAGTTCACGGTGATTCTTCTGCAGGTCGGCAAGGTTACGCCGCAGTTCACCCGGAGCTGCCTTCAACGCATCAATCTCCTTGCGCATGGTCTCCAATTGAGTACGTGCGACAGGTTCACTCAGCAGTTGCCTGGTTAGCACGAAGCCCTCTTTGGTGCCCACCCGAACCTTGCTGTAGCCGCTCTCCTTGTTGGTGGAGATGACCTCCACTGCAGTGCCGGTGTTGATGTAACGGGTTATGCGGTGTTTGATGCTCTCGCCGGTACGCATGGCGATCTTGAAGTCGTCAGTAACATAGTAGGTTTTTGCCTGAACCATCGCAGGCAGTAGCAGCAGGCAGAAGATCGAAATAGTGAATCTCTTCATGGCAATCTCTCAGTCCGACGATTATCGGGCATTTTACAACTCTAAGCGTTCCTTGTTACAAAACAGACCACATTTTAACAGGCTGTTTACCTGCCGAGCAGTAGAAACTCCATCAACGCCTTTTGAGAGTGGAGACGATTTTCCGCTTCGTCCCATACCACGCTCTCTTCTCTGTCAATGACGGATGCGCTTACCTCTTCACCGCGGTGGGCAGGCAGACAGTGAAAGAAAAGCGTGTCATCGGTCGCCCGTGCCATCAGCTCGTCGTTCACCTGGTAACGGGCGAACGCCTTCTCCCGCTGCACCTGTTCCTCCTCCTGTCCCATACTGGCCCAGACATCAGTGACGATCAGGTCGGCATCTTCTGCCGCAAGCAGGGGATCTCTCACAATGGAAACCTGTTCCTTCGCAGCCTGCAAGACCGTTGGATCGGGATCGTAACCCTCCGGACATGCGATGTTCAAGTGGAAGTCGAACCGTCTCGCTGCGTTGATATATGAGTGGCACATGTTATTCCCGTCGCCGATCCAGGCCACACGTTTGTCGCGGATATCACCCCGATGCTCGAAATATGTCTGCATATCCGCCAGCAGTTGGCAGGGATGGAGCAGATCGGTGAGTGCATTGATGACAGGCACCTTGGAGTGGGCGGCGAATCGCTCCAGGACAGATTGATCGTAGGTGCGGATCATGATGATATCGAGCATACGTGACAATACGCGCGCACTGTCTTCAATCGGTTCGCCACGCCCCAGTTGAGTATCCCTGGGTGAGAGAAAGAGGGCGTGTCCACCCAGCTGCGACATCCCCACCTCAAAGGAGACGCGGGTACGGGTGGATGATTTCTCGAAAATCATGCCGAGATTTTTGCCCTTCAGTGGCGTATGGGTATCGCCTCGATGCTGTATGCGCTTGAGTTCACTGGCTCTGCGGATCAGCGCATGCAGTTCATCGCTGCTGAGATCGAGAAGTGATAGAAAATGCCTTGTCATAGTTACTGTCTCAAACCGACAATCAAAGATATCCCAGGATCAATGCACTGACCTTGTCGATGATCTCTTCGCATTCGGCGTCACTGATGATCAGTGGAGGTAACAGTCGTACAACCTTATCGGCAGTGACATTGATCAGTATGCCCTGATCAAGGGCACGGGTTACCAGCTCAAAGCATGGCCGGTCAAGTTCGATACCGATCATAAGGCCGGATACGCGAATCGAGACCACTCCCTGTTGTTCGCCAAGCTTGGATTGAAAGCCGTTTCGCATGCGTTCACCCAGCTGTGCGGCCCTTGCTGCCAACTGGTGGGACTCAATTTGCTCCAGTACCGTCAGAGCAACTCGGCAGGCGAGTGGATTGCCGCCGAAGGTGGAACCGTGATTCCCGGGTGAGAACATCTCGGCCGCGGCACCCCTCGCCAGGCAGGCGCCGATAGGAACGCCGTTGCCCAATCCTTTCGCCAGGGTCATGACATCCGGCAGGATGTCGTTATGCTGGTGACTGAACATGCGGCCGGTGCGCCCGATCCCGGTCTGGATTTCATCCAGCATCATCAACCAATCGTTTTCATCGCAGATCTCGCGTATCCGATTGAGGTAATCCCCGTCGGGGATGTTGATCCCGCCTTCACCCTGGATGGGTTCAACAAGCACCGCTACTACGTTGTTGCTGTTGTTGGCGATTTCGGTGATCGCTTCGATATCATCGTATGGAACACGCACAAAACCCTGAACCAGGGGCTCGAATCCGGCCTGAACCTTGCGGTTGCCGGTGGCGGTCAGCGTGGCAAGGGTGCGACCATGGAAACTCTGGTCCATGACTATGATTGCGGGATTCCTGACCCCTTTTTTGTTGCCATGGAGACGGGCGATCTTTATCGCCGCTTCGTTGGCTTCGGCACCGGAATTGGCGAAAAAAACCCGGTCCATCGAGGCCATTTCGCAAAGTTTGGCACCCAGCTTTTCCTGGTAGGCAATGCCATAGATATTGGATGTGTGGAGCAAGGTTCCGGCCTGGTCACACAAGGCATCTCGAATCTCAGGGTGTGCATGTCCCAGCCCGCAGACGGCAATGCCGGCAATGGCGTCAAGATAGGAACGGCCCTGATCATCCCACAGCCGGGCGCCCTCACCCCGTAGGAAGGTTATAGGTAACCGATTGTAAGTCGTCATCAGAGAGTCGACCATGTGCATACCCATAAAACAAAAAAGGCATCCGTTTAGGACGCCAGTCAATGCGTTAGTCCCGCCAAATCGACAGGGAATCAAGTAGTTTACCTAGCCAGATGCAGTTTTTCAAACTTCTGTGCTGGCAGGGTCTGTGGATACCGATCTTGATTTCATAACCATGCAATGAGATGAATGGCGGCCTTCGACTATACGGCAGTTGGAGATTGGATGGCGGTTAGGCACAATGGACGATCCTTCTTGAATCAATCCTTGTAGAGGTGGAGAGTTATGTCGATTGCTATGACCCTGCATATCATTGGTGTCATTATTTGGGTTGGAGGGATGTTTTTTGCGCATATGGTTCTGCGTCCCGCGCTCAATGATTCTCTGGAGGCCCCACAACGTTTATCGCTTCTTTTGCGAGTATTTGATGGTTTCTTTCCCTGGGTTTGGGTGGCTGTCATTGCCATTGTGGCCAGCGGATTCTGGATGTTGTTCATGTTCTATGAAGATAACATCGGATTGTGGTTGGGATTTATGACGGTAGTGGGTATCTTGATGTCCGCTATTTTCGTTTTTATCTATGCCATTCCCTACAAACAGATTAGGGTGGCGCAAAAAGAGGATGACAAGCCGAAGTTAGTGGAGGCCGTCAGCCTGATACGACAACTGATACTGATTAATCTCACCTTTGGAATGCTGGTCACTGTAGTTGCTGTCGTGGGTAAGTATGGCCTGCTTCAATAATCCACGAGGGATGTTTCTCAAATCACTGGTCGTGTCGGAGAATGATGCCTGAAAACACAGAGTACAGATATTTATGGTGACATGATTATGGCTATGTCGATTTACTTGTTCTGCCGGCGCCTGATTGGAATTAGTATCGTTGCGCTCTTTCTGATCATGCCTTGTCCGGTTCTTGCGGAGGAGGATGCTGGAGGGTCCACAGACAAAGAGAGAAATACCCTCTCTACACTGCTCAATCTGGTAACCATCAGAGAGAATATAGAAGGGGATATTGCATCATTAAGCAGATCCGTCGCCGCTGCGGAGTCGGAGACGCAAAAGGCTTCATTGAAACAACAGCTGCTGAAACTGGATGCCGAGCTATCACGCACTGTTGAGAATTTTGAGAATATCTCCGCGGGGATCGATCTAACAAGCCTGCGTAGCGAGGATGAGACTCAGTTCGATCTCAAGCAGGAGTTGTTCTCTTTGCTCAAGCCTGCCATCGACGAGATGAAGGATATGACATCGAAGGTGCGTCAGAAATCGGAGTTGAAGGAGAAGATCGCCTATTACGGTGAAAGGCTGAAGATACTCGATAACGCCCTGAAAAATATTGAAGCCTTGCGTATGGAAAGTGATTCGGACAAGTTGAAGGCGTCCCTCGACATACTTACTGAAAAATGGCTCAAGAGTCACACATTCATGAGCAGCGAATATCAAGCGGCAGAATTACAGCTTGATGAAATACTCGCTTCCGAGGTCTCGATCACCGATGCATCACAGGACTATTTGAAACAGTTCTTTCAACGCCGCGGGCTCTATCTGATTGAAGCGATATTGGTGGTTGCGATCATTATTCTCCTCTCCAGGATGAGTGACAAGGCGATGAGACGCCTGATGCCTGGTTTTAAAAAGAGACACCGCAGTTTTCGTGTCAGGCTATTGGAGCTTGTGCATCGGATAGTGACTACCTTGCTGATCATCATTGGGCCCATGGTGGTTTTCTATGTTGTCGAAGATTGGGTGTTGTTCAGTTTGGGTATTCTGCTGCTGTTGGGAATGGCATGGGGGCTTCGCCAGGCCTTGCCCAGATATTGGCACCAGATACAGTTGTTTCTGAATATTGGCTCAGTGCGTGAGGGGGAGCGCATATTTTTGGATGGATTGCCCTGGCGGGTTGAGCAGATCAATGTCTTCTCCATCCTGGAGAATCCGGATGCAGGACTTGGTCTGCGAGTACCCATCGATGAACTGGTTGATCATAAATCGAGACCCAGTAATCCGGATGAGCCATGGTTTCCTTGCCAAAAGGGCGACTGGGTGATTCTCAGTGATGGAGTCAGGGGTCGAGTGACCGGAATTTCCCCGGAACTGGTGCAGCTGGTGGAACGGGGCGGCGCACAACTGACCTACCAAACCAGTGATTTCCTTGCCGCATCACCACGCAACCTGGCAACAAACTTCCGTATTAAAGAGGTGATTGGCGTCAGTTATGCACTTCAGGAGAAGAGTACGGATACTATCCCGGAAATCCTGCGGAACACGATTCAGCTGCGACTGGAGCAGGAGGGCTATACTGAACATCTGCTCAATTTGCGTGTTGAATTTTCTCAGGCCAACAGCTCTTCACTCGATATCACCGTGATTGCGGATTTCAGCGGTGAACTCGGGGAACTCTACAATCGCCTGCGCCGTGCTATTCAACGTTGGTGCGTGGATGCCTGTACTGAAAACGGATGGGAGATACCGTTTCCTCAAATGACCCTGAGTGGCAGTCTAGGCAAACTCCCTTGAAAATGGCCTATGCTTACCGATGCGGGGACGCGTAAGAACGCCTCCCAGGTGTTACCACCTGCTTCACTCTAATAAAAGAATAGGGGGTAGTATGAAACTGGAATACGAAGTCATCGAAGATCAATACGACGATACCACGCACATCAGAAGCATGACGGAACAGGCCCGTATACCGGGAGGTGGGTGGTTGATACGTACCACGCTCTATACACCCCACCAAATCGGTGTAGATGTACTGAGACTACCTGCCGTTAAAAAGAAAGGCGCCCTGTATAAACCCGTGGGCTGATGCTTATTCAGCCGCCAAGGGCCGACATCGGGCGAATGATCGCGGTCGGCGTTTCGCCGAAATGATGTCGTTCCGGTTTGCGTGCAATGGCGGAGTGAATTGCCGCCTGTATGTCTGCATCCGTTGCACCCTCGCGCATCAGGGGACGCAGTGCCAGCTTATCTTCCTGTCCAAGGCAGAGATGGAGATCGCCGCTCACGGAGACTCGTACACGATTGCAGGTTGCACAGAAGTGTTGTGACTGCGGGGTGATGAACCCGATTACGAGATCGGAGTCATCGATCTGGAAATAGCGAGCCGGACCGCTTCCACGCATCGCCGCGGGTTGTAACTTATAGCGTTTATTAAGCCGTGCCTCGATCTCGGAGAGCGGCATGTAATGCTCAGAGGCAGACAGTCCGCCCTGACCGACCGGC